>MHGR01000113.1 GCA_001805655.1 Omnitrophica WOR_2 bacterium RIFCSPHIGHO2_02_FULL_52_10 | reverse complement strand
ATAAAACGCTATTTAGATAAATGAAGAGTCTCATCGGGAAACAATATGTCTGAACATTTAAGCAAAGACGAGATTGAATTTGAGATCGCCTTTTTTAATGGCCTGATCGAAAAGAACCAGAATTTTGCCGAGGCTTTGGTCGCCCTGGGAGATCTGTACACGAAGGCCGGCATGATTAAGGAGGGCCTGGCCGTCGATGAAAGGCTGGTGCAGCTGAGGCCCAGCGACCCGATCGCGCTTTATAATTTAGGCTGCAGCTATTCATTGATGGGGGATATCGACAAGGCGTTCCGCAGCGTGAAAAAAGCGATCAATTGCGGCTATACGGATTTTTATCACATGGAGCGCGACGCCGATCTCTCCAATTTGCGCCAGGACAGGCGCTTTCAGCAGTATATTTCCCGGATCAAAAACAGGAAGGCCCCGGAGGGCGTGGAGTAAACTCGCGCGATATGCCGGGCGCGGAGGCGTGGAATGAAAACATACCGCCAGGAGATCTGGTTTAATACAAAGGACCGACGGGAGTACATTAATATCACGGACGCTGTCCAGCAGGCCGTGGACAAAAGCGGGGTCAAAGAGGGGCTCTGTTTGGTCAATGCCATGCATATTTCGGCGAGTGTTTATATCAATGACGATGAGCGGGGCCTGCTGCACGATTACGACCAATGGCTTGAAAAACTGGCGCCGCACGCGCCCGTATCGCAATACCGCCATAATGACACCGGCGAAGACAATGCCGACGCGCATTTGAAGCGGCAGGTCATGGGGCGCGAGGTGGTCGTGGCCGTTACCGGCGGGAAGCTGGATTTTGGGCCCTGGGAGCAGATATTTTACGGGGAGTTTGACGGGCGTAGAAAAAAGAGGGTATTGATAAAAATTATCGGAGATTAACAGAGAAAGGTCCCTCGACTCCCTCGAACCATTGGAGTTCAGAGTCGCTCGGGATCAATTCCGGCAGCGACTTATGTTCGCTCGCCGTGCCCGCTCCATAAGTCGCGCCGTCATTGAAATTTGAGCCTCTTTGGAAATTTAAATGGGTAGTTATTTTATACATCCTAATTTAGCAATTCCCCTCCCCTCGTGGGAGGGGATAGGGGAGGGGCAAATATACAGTAGAGTTACCCGTTTGTCCCCCCTCCCTTTCCCTCCCCACAAGCCCCGCCAAAAGGCGGGGCAAGGGGGAGGGAATCCGAAAGGTCATTACCTACTCAAAACTCCAAAGAATCAAATTTGAAAGCCGCAGGAAAAAGCGCGTATTGATAAAAATTATCGGGGAATAAAACGAGTTCATCCGTCTTCGCCCCGCCAAGGCGGGGCTACGCCGGATTCCGCTGAAGAATACTCAAAGACGGATGAACCCGGTGAAGCCAAAGGCGAAAGCACTTTGGCGCAGACGGGTCATTTATGAGTTTGTTAGTTTTGGGAACAGTGGCTTTGGATAATATCAGGACCTCCCGGGGGCATCACCGCGCCCTTTTGGGAGGGTCGGCGGCGCACTTCAGCATGAGCGCCCGGCTGTTCACGAAGGTCCACCTGGTCGGGATCATCGGCGAAGACTTTCCACCCAAGCATATTCAATTCCTGCGGCGAAAAGGGATCGATATAACTTCCCTGATCGTAAGGAAAGGAAAATCTTTTCAGTGGCATGGTGAGTACAAGGAGCATGACCTAAATACGGCGATCACCCTGGCGACGGAAATCGGTGTACTGCTGAATTACCGGCCGCAGATCGCCTTTCATCAGCGGCGCCTGCCGAATGTCTTTCTGGCCAATATCGACCCCGACATCCAGCTGCAACTGCTGCGGCTGATGGACAAGCCGAAGCTGATCGGGCTCGACAGCATGAATTTGTGGATAGCCCGTAAGAAAAAAGCCCTGCGCATCCTGATGACCAAGATCAACCTGTTCGTGCTCAATGACGGCGAGGCCCGCCAGCTGGTCGGGGAAACCAATCTGATCAAGGCCGCCAAGGCGCTGAGGAAAATTGGCCCGCAGCTGATCGTGATCAAAAAAGGCGAGCACGGTGTCCTGTTTTACTGTGACCGGTTCATGTTCACCTTCCCCGCTTATCCGGTGGAGCACGTGGTCGATCCGACCGGCGCCGGCGATACCTTTGCCGGCGGTCTGATGGGCTACCTCAGTAAGGCCGGAAAGGTCAATGAAGCAACGTTACGCCGGGCGGTGATCTATGCCACCACCATGGCTTCCTTTAACGTGGAGGGTTTCGGCATGGCCAAGACCGCGGAAATGACGCTGCCGAAAGTCCACGCGCGTATGAAAAAATTGGTAAAGTTCATAACGCCATGACAGACCTGCCCCTGGCCGACAAAATCGCTTTTATTACCGCGATCATCCTTCCCTTTTTTAACATTCCTCTGATCTTACGCATTATTCAGCGCCGCTCGTCTCAGGACCTCAGCCTCTGCTGGGTTTTGGGGGTGTGGATTTGCATGTTGCTCATGGCGCCGTCGGCATTCCAATCGCCGGATGTCGTTTGGCGCGTGTTTAATTATGTCAATATCGCGCTGTTTACGTGCGTTGTGGTGACGACATTGAAATACAGGAAGGGCCCGCGCCGTGACGGAGAATAATGTTTCCAAGCAGCGCTGCGGGATGTTTTCCATTGTCGGCCGTCCCAACGTCGGCAAATCCACCCTTTTAAACAAGATTGTCGGTGAAAAAATCGCCATCGTCTCGCGCGTCCCGCAGACGACCCGCAACCAGATCCGCGGCCTCTATAACGACGAGCGCGGGCAGATTATTTTCATCGACACTCCCGGGCTGCATTTGGGAAAAGACAGGCTGGATAAACTCATGAACCAGTCGGCTTCAGGCACGATTGAGGACGCTGACTGCGTCATTTATTTGGTGGATTCGAGCCGCGCGGTGGGCGAAGAAGAGCGCATCGTCACCGACAGGTTAAAAAATGTGCGCAGTCACGTCATCCTCGGTTTGAACAAAATCGACCTTAAGGGGAGAAATGTGGCCGACTATATCGCGCTGTGGGAGCAGGCGAAAGGGAAGCCAGTCGGCGAAATCCCCAATTTCACCCTTCTGCCGTTATCTGGGAGCAGGGGCACGAATATCGAAAAGCTGATCGATATCCTGTTTGAGCATTTGCCCGAAGGCCCGCTGCTTTATCCGGCCGATATCGTTTGCGACGTGCCGCAGAAACTGGTCATTGCCGATGTCATCCGCGAGAAATTTTTTCAGATCCTCAAGCAGGAAGTCCCTCACGATTTGGGCGTTATCATCGAGGACATGCGGCCGGTCCGCAAGAACACCATGAACATCAAGGCCCTGATCCTGGTGGAGCGGGAGACGCAGAAGAGCATCGTCATCGGGAAAAGCGGGCAGGTCCTGAAAAAAGCCGGTACCCAAGCCCGCCAGGAGCTGGAGGAGCTTTTGGGGACCAAGGTTTTTCTGGAGTGTCATGTTAAGGCCCAAAAGCGCTGGCGGGATAATGTCTCGCTTTTGCAGGATTGCGGGTATGGCTGATTCTGCTTCGCTCATGCCATACGACTTAGATGGGGTTACTATCGGGCAGAATCAATTCCTTCGAAGCTCGAACACGAAAGTATTCGAGCGAAGAAGAATGAGTCCTCCTTCGCCAAGGCTTCGGAGGGACTTCTGCGAAGCTTTAGCGGAGCAGAGCTTCGCAGAAATGGGCTCCCCAACATTCAGAAATTCGATATTTAGATACTCAGCTGCTTGCAAGGGGGAGCCTTCATCGCGGTCGGGAGTCTTCATTGAACGCAATGCTTAAAAAAGCGGTGACTGTCCGCCAAATCCAGAATTTGGATAAAACCGCCATCCACAGGATTGGCATACCGTCCTTGGTGCTGATGGAAAACGCCGGAAAAGCGGTGGCGGCCGAGGTAAAAAGACATATTAAGGGAAGGGAGCGTCCCAGGGTTTGTATTATTTGCGGTTTGGGGAATAACGCCGGAGATGGGTTCGTGGCTGCGCGCCATCTGCTGGAGGCCGGTGTTGAAACGGCAGTTTACCTGATCGGCAAAGGCCGGCACCTCAAGCAGGATGCCGCGGCGAATTATCAAATATTAAAAAAATTAAAATACCCGGTAAAAGAGATCGGAATGGCTCGCGGGTTGTTCCTGCGGGATGTCGCCGGCGCTGATGTGGTTGTGGATGCCATTTTCGGAGTTGGTTTGAATCGTCAAGTCAGGGATCCCTTTCGGGGGGTGATTGAGTTGATTAACAATCATGCCAAGAAAGTCATTGCGGTCGATATTCCTTCCGGATTGGACGGGACCACGGGCAAGGTTTACGGAATATGCGTGAAAGCCGATTGGACCGTGACCTTCAGTTGTATGAAGAAAGGGTTTCTTCAAAACCAGGGACCAAGGCATGTCGGGAAAGTGATTGTGGCTGATATTGGAATTCCTAAGAAATTGGTTAATAGTAAATAGTTAATAGTTGATGGTGGGGAAGTTTGCCCATTCAAAGCATTCGCGCCAACCCGAACACTATTAACCATTCACCATTAACTATTAACACACTTATGACCGTAACTAATAAGAACATCGATCAGGTTATTAAAATCATTCGCCGGCAGATGAAGGGCCTCCCGGACCCGTCGGTGACGCTCGTGGGGAAACGATGGAAAAGCCCGTATCTGGTTTTGATCTCCTGCATCTTAAGCCTGCGGACAAAAGACGAAACGACATTGCCGGCGTCGGAGCGCTTATTTCAAATGGCGAATACACCCGCAACGATGCTAAAGCTTAGGGGCAGCCAGATCGAAAAAGCGATCTACCCGGTCGGCTTTTACAGGACCAAGGCCAGGAATATCCTCGGGATCAGCCGCGACATTTTGGAGAAGTTTGGAGGCAAGGTGCCCGATGATATGGGCGCCCTTTTGACGATGAAAGGGGTGGGGCGCAAGACGGCCAACCTGGTCTTAACCGAGGGGTTCGGGATTCCGGCGATGTGCGTCGATACGCATGTCCACCGCATCTCCAACCGTTTCGGGTATGTTTCGACCAAGACGCCGGAGGAAACCGAGCAGGCCCTGCGCAATAAGTTGCCCAAGAAGCATTGGATGGATTACAACGCCCTTTTAGTGACGTGGGGCCAGAATGTTTGCCGTCCCATATCACCGCTGTGCTCGCAATGCGGCGTCAGGCCATATTGCCGCCGGAAAGACGTGCGGACGAGCCGGTAAAAACGTATCTATTGACGTCCGTATAGATAATGGAACCTTGACGGACGTCAATACTGCCACCGCTTCAACGAGTTGTGAAAGATGCACTGGTTCCATGACTAATGCGGTGGTCTGTAGGATAGGAAAATGAGCGAAACAAAGACGACAAAACGGCATTCCCTGGTCTCGCCGGAGATCCAGGAAATCCTTGACAGTCCCAACGCTTCTCAGACGCTCAGAGAGGTCTTTGATGGCATGCATCCTTACGACATTTTTACGTTGTGCGAAGATCTGGAGGACCATGAGATCGCGGAATGCATCAAGGCCCTGGGGACGCCGGCGGGAATCACGCTGTTTGAGCAGTTTCCCGATGAGCGCAAGGAAGAAATTTTCGACTGCTTCTCGAATGATTGGATGGCGGACATCCTGGAGGAAATGGCGCCGGATAAACGCGCCGACTTCGTCAAATTCCTGCATGACGAAAAGCTCGAGAAAGTCCTGCCCTTGCTCGCCCGCGCCGAGCGGATCGATATCAGGAAGCTGGTCGAATATAAGGAAGGGACGGCCGGCTCGATCCTGACGACCCAGTACGCCTCGCTGCCTCCGGATATTACGGTCAAGGAAGCGCTGGACAAGCTGAAGGCGCAGGCTTTTGACAGCGAGACCATTTATTATATTTACATTATCGACAGCGAAAGAAAACTGATCGGCTCTTTGTCCCTGCGCGAGCTGTTGATGGCGCCGTCCGGCAGCCTCATCGCCGACATCATGCACAAGAACGTCATCAGCGCCCGCGTGGATGAGGACAAGGAAGCCGTGGCGAAAAGGCTCTCGGACTATAACTTTCTCGCCATCCCAATTGTGGACGCCGAGGACAAACTGGTCGGCATCGTCACGGTTGATGACGTCGTGGACGTCGTGGTCGAAGAATCGACGGAAGATATTTATAAATACGGCGCCGCCGGCGGGTACATCGATTACATGAAATCCGGTTCATTCGAAATGGCGAAACAAAGGGTGCTCTGGCTGTCGATCCTGATCTTTGTCGGCTTTATTTCCGCCTGGGTATTGGAGCAGAATATGAGCCATTTGAAAACTGTGGTGGCGTTGAGCTTTTTTATCCCGCTGCTGCTGGGCACGGGCGGGAACGCCGGGACGCAGTCATCCACCGTTGTCATCCGTGGGCTCTCCACCGGGAGCATTAAAATGGATGACTTATGGCTGGTCATCAGGAAAGAATTGAGTGTGGGCGCCATCGTCGGGACTTTTTTGGCGGCCATCGTGTCCTTGAGGGCGGTATGGCTTGACCAGGATCCCAAAATCGGTTTGACGATCGGCCTGGCCATGATTCTCACGGTCGCGCTGGCGACCACCCTGGGGGCTTTTTTGCCGATTTTGTTCAAAAGGCTTAAGCTGGATCCGGCGCTCATGTCCGGCCCGTTTATTACCAGCATCGTGGATATTGTCTCGCTGTGCATATATTTCCGCATTGCAACGCTGATTTTCGGCTAAAATATGAACCCAGCACTCCTCACCTTGATGTGGGGTATCTAACTGCAGCTTTAACAAGAATTAATTAAACAATATCCTCGCCTCGATAATCTTAGGTTCATTCCTTCGTCCAGTTTACCTTAACAGTTTTTTAGAGGAAACTGGTACGTACTTACTTCCTCCGGATTTTTAAAGGGAAAGTAAGTACGTAGCCGAATACCCTTCGCCAAATACTTAACGTGTTTTAACTTCGCAGAGGTTCTTCTTCGCCCTTATCCCCGTTGTTAATATCAAGGTATTCGGCGAAGAAGAATAAATTTATCTTGAAACATCTTGACATGATGAATCGAGCGTGATAAAAAAAATAGTCAGTGAATAGTGATGCGTCAGAAAAAGATTGAATAAACCGGCAAGTGTTGAGTGACCTTCGAGGAAGGCCGCGTTAAGGAGAGTCGCAGAAATTGAACAATTATAAATGACAGGAGAAGAACCTTTCAAGCGATAAGGTTCTTTTTTTTGTGCCCATGGGAAAAATTATTGGAATAACATACGACTTAAAAGCGGATTGGCGGCGCGGGGCGGATGACCCGGTGGATATCAATGCCGAATTCGACAAACCGGAAACGCTTGAGCGGATTATCGGCACCTTGCAGCGCGGCGGTCACACGGTCAGGAAAATCGGAAATGTCCACAAATTGATTGCGCAATTGGATGATCTTGATGTGGATATCGTGTTTAACATCTGCGAGGGCGTTGCCGGGCGCAACCGTGAATCACAGGTCCCCGCGCTTTTGGAGTTGAAAGGCGTTCCGTTTATCGGCTCGGACGCCCTGACGCTGGGGGTCACGCTCGATAAAGTCGTCGCCAAGAAACTGTTTATTGCCGAAGGGATCCCCACCCCTCGTTTTTTTGTCGCGCAAGACGCCAATGAACTGGACGGCATGGAGGATATCAAGTTTCCGTTGATTGTCAAGACGCGCCATGAAGGGACGTCCAAAGGCATTACGAACCAGTCCCGCGTGGAGGACATGCGCTCCCTTGAGCGGCAGGTCCGCATCATCAACACAACCTACAAGCAGCCCGCCCTTGTCGAGGAATTTATCAAAGGGACGGAATTCACCGTTGCCGTCATCGGCAATGAGAACCCCCAGGCGATGCCGATTGCCCAGGTGTGCATCGACGGCAATGTCAATTTAGGCGACCAGTTTTTTTCGCATGAAATGGTTGCTGCCACCAATCTGCGGTACATCTGTCCGGCCAAGATACCGGCAAAGATGGCCAAAAAAATCCAGGAGATTGCCGTGCGCGTGTATCAATGCGTGGAGTGCCGCGATTTCGGCCGCGTGGACTTTCGTGTCGATGAGCAGGGCAACCCCTACGTGCTTGAGATCAATCCCCTGCCCAGCCTGGACAAGCAGGATGTATTCAATATTTTCCCGCAGTTGATCGGTTCCAGTTACGACGAAGTCGTCAACCACATCGTTCATCTGGCCCTGAAGCGTTATGGCATGGCCGATGACGAACCGGCGTCGGAAGCCAACGCATTATTAACAGGGAAATTGGAGGAGGTTAAACGGTGAACCCGCTCGATACCCTCAATAATAAACCCAAGACCATAGTCAAGAGGAACGGCCATCTGACCGCTCAGGAAAACCGCGTCATCAATTTCTTCAGTGACGCAACACCTTTGGACTGGGAGGATTGGCGCTGGCAGATACGCAACCGCATCACCAAAAAAGAAGTTTTAGCCAAACTGATCAAGCTGACGCCCAAAGAAGAGCGTGGGATTGACGGTTCCGGAACAAAATTGACCATGTCCATCCCGCCGTATTTCGCCAGCCTGATGGATCCCTTGAACCCCGCCTGCCCCATACGCCTGCAATGCGTTCCGCAGGATGATGAATTGACCATCGCGCCGGAAGAGATGTCCGATCCCTGCGGCGAGGACAAAAATTCTCCCGTGCACGGTCTCGTCCACCGTTATCCCGACCGTGTTTTGTTTTTGGTGAACGAAATGTGCGCGATGTACTGCCGTTACTGCACGCGCTCGCGCATGGTGGGTGACGGCAAGAGGACGTTGAGCATGGAAACATACAACGCCGCGTTTGAATATATCCGCTCCCACAAACAAATCCGTGATGTCCTGGTTTCCGGCGGCGACCCGTTGACCATGAGCGACCGGGTTCTGGAGCATATTATAAAGACGCTTAAAGAAATCCCGCATGTCGAGTTTGTGCGCATCGGCACGCGCATCCCGGTGACGCTTCCGCAGCGGGTCACGACCGACCTGGTGAACATGCTGAAGAGATACAGCCCGATCTGGATGAGCATCCACTTCAACCATTCCAAGGAAATCACCAAGCGCGTCAAGTTCGCCTGCGACCTTTTGGCGGACAGCGGCATCCCCCTGGGCAGCCAGACGGTTTTGCTGAAAGGCATCAATGATGATCCGATGGTCATGAAGCAGCTGATGCATAATCTGCTGAAAATCAGGGTCCGGCCGTACTACATCTATCAGTGCGATCCGATTCACGGCTCCAAGCATTTCCGCACGCCTGTCGCCGCCGGCATTGAAATCATGGAAAAACTGCGCGGCCACACCACCGGTTATGCGGTGCCCACCTACGTCATCGACGGCCCGGGCGGCGGCGGAAAAATCCCCCTCGGCCCCAACTATGTCGTCTCCCGCGAGAAGGACCATTATCTCCTGCGTAATTTTGCCGGCCAACAATTCAAATATTACGACCCGCAATAATCCCGCCCAATAGAAACCAGGATATTGACGACTATTTCCCTCTATGGTAGGATACGCTTCCAATAGGGAGAAACCATGAAAAAAATAGAAGCGATTATCCGCGAAGAGAAATTTGACGAGATTTGCGCGCTGCTCGAGAAGTCGGGGATCGGGGGGATGACGGTTTCCGAGGTGCGCGGGTTCGGCCACCACCGCAACGGGCTGAAGAAAAAATTCAAGATAGAAATATATGCCGATGAATTTCAAGTGGATAAGACGATTGAGTTGATCCGCAAGAAAGCCCGGACCGGCACGACCGGGGATGGAAAAATCGCGGTGTATACGATTGATCAGCTCTATCGCATCCGGACCGGCGAAGAGGGCGCCAGCGCGGTTTAAAGCAGGGACAGCACAATGCGCTGTCCCTACCCTTTGATCATTGTAACATATTGATTCTTTGAAAGTTACGGATTGTGTGGTATGCTTTATGGAGAGTCAGCCTGGAAAAACTGGTTTACTTTTTGGATTGTTATACTATAATAACATCTTCTTAGAGCAAAACTAACGATAAGGCGGTGATTACCCAATGATCGAAGTTAAGGTGATGGATTCGCACAATTTTGAGAAAGCGATGCGGATCTTCAAAAAGGCGTGTCAAAAAGACGGATTCATGATGGAGCTCAAAGAGCGCCGGTTCTATTCGAAACCGTCTGAAAAGAAGCGTTTTAAAGGAAAAAGCAGATAATGTTTTTTCGCTCAATGGCTTTGCGCTATGAGCGGTGTGCGGGCACCAGAAGGCCCAAGGCACAGCGAGCATAGTTCAAAGCCATAATTTTTCCCAGACACCAGCCTGAAATGCTGGGTCGGGGTTCCGACCCCCGAAAGGGCGTCGGAATTTCTACGAAGCCCGGAAGGCAGAACTCCACTTGCCTGTGGGTATCTACATTTAAAGATACATGGACATAAGGCCATGGGTCTCCATTCTCCGATTCTGACGCAATGCGTTCGGCCCCTAAAAAAATAGCCATTCTCATCGAAGAGTTATATCAGGTCCTGGAAGTGTGGTATCCGCTGCTGCGCTTGAAGGAAGACGGGATTGCTGTCGACCTGATCGGCACGGGTAGCAAGGACTCCTACGGCAGCAAGGAAGGCTATCCTGCGAAAGCGGATCTGTCCATCGACCAGGCCAATCCGGATGATTATGCCGGCGTGATCATTCCCGGCGGGTTTGCTCCAGATTTCATGCGCCGATATCCCAAAATGGCGGTATTTGTCCGGCAAATGCACGACCGTGGGAAAGTGGTGGCCTCCATTTGCCATGGCGGATGGATGCTGGTGTCGGCCGGAATTCTTAAGGGAAGAAAGGCGACCAGCTTTTTCGCCATCAAGGATGATCTCATCGCCGCCGGAGCGGATTTTGTCGATCAGGAAGTGGTGGTGGACGGGAATCTGATCACGTCCCGCAAGCCGGAGGACCTCACGGCGTTTGTTGTCGAGATTATTAAACAATTGAATTCAAAGTAATAAAATGAAAATGGAATCGGATTGTGGGTATAAATTATTACCCTCGCCTTCGAAAATTATTTTTTCCAAGAGGCGAGGGCGATTCGTACCTACAATTTACGTTCACTACGTTCCGTAAATTTAGGTACTCATCGTGCTCAAAGTCAACCGCGCGCTCATCAGTGTTTCAGAAAAGAAAGGCATTGTCGCCTTCGCCAAGGGGCTGCATGGCCTGGGTGTGGAAATCATTTCCACCGGTGGGACGGCCCGGCAATTAAAGGAAGCGGGCATCCCGGTCCGGGAAGTATCGGAGTATACCGGCTTTCCGGAGATGCTGGACGGGCGGGTCAAGACGCTGCACCCTAAAATCCACGGCGGACTGCTGGCCAGGCGGGAAAAACCGGAGCACATGGAGCAGGTGAAGAAACATAAGATCGGCCTTATTGATATGGTGGTCGTGAACCTGTATCCGTTCGCCAGCGTGGCCGGGAAGGGCAACGTCACTCTTGAAGAAGCGATTGAGAACATCGATATCGGCGGCCCTGCGATGTTGCGCTCGGCGGCAAAAAATTTCCGCAACGTCGCCGTCCTCAGCAATCCCGGCCGCTACCAGTCCATTCTCAAGGAGCTGGAAACGAACAACGGCTTGTTATCCGATTCCGTTCTGTTTAAACTCGCCGTCGAAGCTTTTACGCACACGGCGGAGTATGACAGCCTCATCTCCTCTTTCTTGAACCTGAGGCTCGCCAAGGAAGACCTCTCCCAATTGGAAAGCGAACAGTTAAGCCCCCTTCCCCGGGAGGTGGCTCTCAAGTTCGCGAAAGTGCAGGACCTGCGGTACGGCGAGAATCCGCACCAGAGGGGCGCGCTCTACAGGGACGCCGATCAAGCGGCCGGCCTGGCCGGGATCAGGCAGCTTAACGGAAAAGAGCTGTCCTTCAATAACCTTCTTGACCTCAACGCCGCCGCCGACATCATTAAGGATTTCCGCGGCCCGGCGGCCGTCATTATCAAGCATAACAATCCTACTGGTGTCGCGGAATGCGGTCAATTAGCCAAGGCGTTCAAGGCGGCCCTGGACTGCGACCCGCTCTCGGCATTCGGCGGGATTATAGGGCTGAACAAAAAAGTCGACGAACAGACGGCAAAGGCGATCGCCGGCAGCGGTTTCATGGAGTGCGTCCTCGCCCCGTCGTTCAGCGCGCCCGCCCTGAAGCTCCTTTCGAAAAAGAAGAATTTAAGATTGGTCGAATGTGATCCCGCTTCCATGAGGCGGGATATTTTTGATTTCAAAAAAGTTCACGGCGGCCTGCTCTTACAGGAAACGGACGCGCGCGTCCTGCGGCCCGAGGAAATGCGTGTCGTCACCAGGAAAAAGCCGACCAAAGCGCAGATCGAGGCCATGCGCTTTGCCTGGACGGTGGTTAAGTACATCAGATCGAACGCCATTGTTCTAGTCAAAGGCGCGCAAACCGTCGGCATTGGATGCGGCCAGACCAGCCGGGTTGATAGCGTGCGCGTGGCACTCAATCAGGCCGGGAAAAAGGCCGCGGGGGCCGTCATGGCGTCCGACGCGTTTCTGCCGAAAACGGATAATGTGCAGTTGGCCGCCAAGGCGGGCGTGGCCGCGATCATCCAAACCGGCGGATCGGTCGCCGATGGGGATGTGATCCAAGCGGCCGATAAGCACAAGATCGCCATGGTGATGACCGGCGTGCGCCATTTCAAGCATTAGTACCTTCCATGAACCCTTCCCAAGCACAACAGTACATCAACTCTTTTATCAATTACGAACACAAACCGAGTTTAATCCCGCGGACGGCCTTCAAGCTTGACCGCATGCGGCGATTATTAGCGGATTTGGGGAACCCGCAAAAAGGCCTCAAGATCATCCATGTCGCCGGGACCAAGGGCAAGGGCTCGGTGTGCGCGATGACAGCGAGCATCCTGAAACATGCCGGCTATCAAGTGGGCTTATACACTTCCCCGCACATTAACACGTACCGTGAGCGGATCCGGATTTTATCCAAGACAGCCAGTGGCCAGGGGACGGAAATGTTCCAGGATATGCTCAGCGAGCAGGAAATATGCGCCTTGCTTGAGGAAACTGGGCCCGCCATTGAACGGGTGCGCGGTGATCCGAAATTTGAGCGGATATCGTTTTTTGAGATGTACACCGCCCTCGCGTTTTACTATTACTGTAAAAAGGGAACGGATTTTGTGGTCTTGGAGACGGGCATGGGGGGTCGGCTGGACGCCACGAATGTCTCGGAATCGCTTATCGCGGTCATTATGCCGGTCAGCCTGGAGCATACGCATATATTAGGGAACACGGTCGGGGAAATCGCGAAAGAAAAAGCCGGCATCATCAAAAGCCGAAGCCAGAAAGTCATCTTGGCGCCGCAGACAGAGGAAGCGGAGGCGGTTTTGACGGAGCGTTGCCGGCAATACGGCATTAAGCCGCTTAGGGTCAACGATGAGCATAAGTTGGAAAATGTCCGGATCGATGCGCACCGGCAGCACTTTGACCTGGTGACCATGAGGGGCGGATACAGGCAGTTGAGTCTGAGGCTGATGGGGGTTCATCAAAGGCAAAATGCCTCGGTGGCGGTCGCCACCATCGAATATTTGCGGGACATGGGATATATCGTTTCTCCCGCCGCGATCCATGAAGGATTGCACAATGCGTTCTGGCCTTGCCGGTTCGAAGTGATGGGAGCCGAGCCGCTGACGATACTAGACGGCGCTCACAATGGGGATTCGGCGCGGGTATTGGCGCAGGCGGTGCGGGAAGTATATAAAGGTAGAAAAGTGATTTTGGTCTTTGGTGTTTCCGAAGATAAAAATGAAACTTTGATTCTCCAGGAGTTGGAAGGCCTGGCCGCGCAGGTGATTTTTGTCAGGGCCGACCATCCGCGGGCCAAGCCCCTCCCCAATGCGGTTAGTATCAGCCGGGCCTTGGAAACAGCGCGTCAAAGGGCCGGCCGTGACGGCATTATTTTAGTGACCGGATCGATTTTCGTCGCGAGCGAGGCGAGAAGGGAACTAAGCGCTCTTATGAGCGGTTCGTATTCCGTGATTCACCCCGCATAGGACGTCCAGACAAAACCACGGCGGCTAAAAACCCTGCTCCGATGACAAGTCGAAGCAGGGTTTTTGTTGAAAATATTGCCATGAAATAAGAAATTGACAATTCTGAATTTCATGGTATAGTTGAAGCATGATTAAGAGAAACGCATATATAGACTTTATTAAAACCGCGCTTGGGCGCAGCCGGGCTGTGGCGCTTTTGGGTCCCCGCCAGTGCGGGAAGACCACCTTGGCTCAAGAGCTGGTTGATATTCATTCACCTAATTATTTTGACTTGGAAGATCAGAGCAGCCTTATCGCCCTGGCTGATCCCAAGAGCGTCCTTGAGCCGTTGAAAGGTTTGGTGGTTATCGATGAAGTTCAGCAAAGGCCAGAACTTTTTCCTGTTTTACGTGTCCTTTTGGATCGAAAACCTTTACCTGCGAAATTTTTAATCCTCGGGAGCGCTTCGCCTGATCTGTTACGGCAATCATCAGAGTCTCTTGCGGGGCGGTTGGAATTGATTGAAATGGGAGGGTTTAATTTAGCGGAAATTGGGCAGAAGGAAGCTAAAATGCTTTGGCTGCGGGGCGGTTTTCCATTATCATTTTTAGCCAAAAATGATACGGATAGTTTTACCTGGAGGAAAAGTTTTATTAAAACATTTCTGGAACGGGATTTGAGGGAACAGGGAATTGATCTGCCGTCTGTGACGTTGCACCGTTTTTGGGCCATGCTTGCCAACAGCCAAGGCCAGATATGGAACGCGGCACCGATAGCCTCTTCTTTGGGGGTTTCGGAACCAACCGTCCGAAAGTATCTGGATATTTTCACGGGTGTATTTATGGTGCGCCAACTGCCCCCGTGGCATGTGAATATCAAAAAACGTCAGGTTAAATCGCCAAAAGTATATATTCGTGACGCGGGAATATTAAATTCATTTTTAGAATTAAAGTCCGAAGCTGAAATTTTGCGCCACCCTGCTTGCGGGGCGTCGTGGGAAGGATTTGTGATGGAACAATTGATTCGTTCGCTTGAACTGGACCATGTATATTTCTGGGCGACGCATCAGGGCGCGGAAATGGATCTCGTCCTTAATAAAGGCGGGCGGATGTACGGTGTTGAAATCAAAAGGGCCGACGCGCCGGCCATGACGCCGTCCATGCGCATCGCGCTGGAAGATTTGAAACTGACGCGCATCGCCGTCGTTTATCCAGGCAAAAAACACTACTCGCTGCATAAAAAGGTTGATGTCGTGCCGTTTGACGACATTTTGGGTGGGATGAAAGGGGTATTATTTAGGTGAAAACATGATGATTAGTGAAAAACAAGCATGTGAAACTTTTTATAAAACATTAAATAAAGCCAGCCAAACGCGCAAGCGTTCGTAAAGCAGTTAAGTGAAAGATTTCCAGATGGTTTCAAAGATGTATCCGATAATTTAAACTAAACAATGGTCAGCGATTGGTCGAAAATCGATTATATATAATCGACGACTAAATTATGGGATAAAGCTCCAAATGTATCAATTCAAAAACCAGGAAGACACCATCGTCGCCATCGCGACTCCTCCCGGCCAGGGGGGCATCGGCATCGTGCGCCTAAGCGGCACGCGGGCCTTGGCGATTACCGACCGGATGTTCGTCAAAAAGAACGGGGCGAAACCTTCCGTGCTGAAAAGCCACACGGTGCATTACGGCGATGTGATGGACAGGGAAAAGGGCGAGGCCGTGGACGAAGCGCTGCTGACCGTCATGCGCGCCCCGAAAAGTTATACCAGGGAAGATGTCGTTGAGATCAGCTGCCACGGCGGCGCGGTTTCCTTAAAGGCGATTCTGGCGCTGGCCATGCGTTTGGGAGCGCGTCTGGCCGAGCCGGGCGAGTTCACGAAGAGGGCGTTTTTAAACGGGAGAATCGACCTCACCCAGGCCGAGGCCGTGCTCGATATCATCCAGGCCAAGACCGATGCTTTTCTGAAAGTCAGCACCCATCAGTTGAAGGGGGATTTGTCGGCGGAATTGGAGGCCATCCGGGAGCAGATAATGAACATTTATGTCGCCGTCGAAGCCATCGTCAATTTTCCCGAGGACGGTATTGAAGGGCAGGGTAAAGAAAAGATCATGGCGGGCCTGACGGCCGCCAAGGACCGCGTGGGCGTTTTGGTGCGGACCGGCGAGCAGGGCCGCGTGCTGAAAGAAGGCATC
>MHGR01000112.1:2987-9280 GCA_001805655.1 Omnitrophica WOR_2 bacterium RIFCSPHIGHO2_02_FULL_52_10 | reverse complement strand
TGCCGTGAAAGGATTTTTCAGCGACCAAGGCGAATACGACACGTTCTTGGAATTGAGCCATCTTAAGGTCATGACGGCGCGGGCGGAATATCTTCTGGCGATGAAATGTCTGGCCATGCGCATCGGGGAAGAATTTTATGACGTGGAAGATGTCCGGTATCTGATCCGGTATTTGAATTTAAAGTCCTATCCACAGGCGCTAGCCGTGATCACCAAGTATTATCCGCTGGAGCGGTTTCCGCAAAAGACGCTTTACGCGCTGGAGGAAATTTTGGAGGGAGGCTCTCAAGCCAGCTAAATCCTTGACATTATTATAGTCTATGGCATACTCTCAGGAAAACGATCACAAGGGATTAAAATATGGATATCACCATTAATATTTCGGAACGACCGTGGGGTAATTACATCAAGCTTTTTCAGGAAGCGGGGGTATGGGTCAAGCGCGTTGAGGTGAAACCCGGCGCCCGGCTGAGCCTGCAAAAGCACAAGTACCGTTCGGAAAAATGGAATATTGTGATCGGCAAGGGCCTGGTGGTCATCGACGGCCAGGAAACCGAGGTGGGGCCGGGGTCCGTGGTCGATGTCCCCTTAGGCGCGGTCCACCGCATCGGCAATATCGGGCATGACAAGCTTGTCTTTATTGAAGTCGCCTGCGGGGATAAACTGTCGGAGGAGGACATCATCCGTATTCAGGATGATTATGACCGTAAGAGTTCCTGAAAGATTCGAAAATAGAAGATAGAATATAGAAAATCGATTAATTCTTTCTCAAATATGACGGGAGGATGCGTAGATTCTGGCGGTATTTGCTGACGGTGCGGCGGGAAATGCAGATGTCTTTGTGCTTGAAATATTCCTGGATCGTTTGGTCCGAAAGCGGCTCGGACTTGTTTTCGGCATCGACCAATTCCTTGATCTCCTCTTTAATGCTTCTTGAAGCCACCGCGCCATTTTCGGTTTCGCTCACCCCCTGTGAGAAGAAAAATTTAAGCGGATAGAGCCCTTGCGGCGTATCCACATATTTATTGGCGATCGCGCGGCTGATGGTCGATTCGTTGCGCTCAATGGACTGGGCAATATCCTTCAGGCTCATGGGGGCCAGAAACATGTGCCCTTTCTCGAAAAATTCTCTTTGTTTTTCCAAAATATACTGCGTTATCCTCTCGATGGTCCGCCCGCGCTGCTCTATGCTTTTCATGAAGTAGAGGGCGTTCTTCAGTTTCTCGCGGATAAAATTTTTTTCCTCGCGGTTTAAATTTTCCTTCAGCAGCATTTTCTGGTAGTGCGCGTTGACCCGCAGGGGCGGGACACCGTCATTGTTGATCAGGATATGAAAGTCGCCTTCATCGTCCTTGGTGATGAACATATCCGGTTTGATGTACAGGCTGGCCTTGATGGGCCGGTAATTGCGCGCCGGTTTGGGTTCAAATGCCGCGATGGCCTTGGCCGCCTCTTTAACGGCGTCCAGGGAGGCGCCGGAATTTCGCGCGATGTCCTGGTATTTTTTGCGGCCCAATGCATCCAGATGTCCTTCGATGATTTTCCTGATGAGGCCGCTGTTGCCGTTGCAGCGCGCTTTGACCTGGGACAGGAGGCACTCCTTGAGGCTGCGGGAGGCGATCCCGGCAGGCTCTAAATTTTGGATAATCTTCAATATGTATTCAACCCGGACAAGGTCATCCGTTCCGGCGGCCTGGGCGATTTCCTCGCAGGTCACCTTAAGGTAGCCGTCTTCGTCCAGGCTCCCGATGATGAACTCCCCTATCTTGATCTCCAGGGGGTCGGAGAGCTCCATCCGCAATTGCTGCAGGAGCTGCTCCTCCAGGGTCACTTCCATTTTTATGGGCTTATCTTCCAAAATTTCGTCATCGGCGGAATGTTCGCGCGGTGAAAAATGCCGGCCGTGACGGGAATACGCTAGCAGCGCGGCCAGCTCGTCTTTTTGATGTTCCTGGGACGATTTCAACTTCTCCTCGTCGATTTCCAGAAGCGGGTTATTCTGAAGCTCCTGGTCGATCGACATGTTCAATTCCACAAGGGGCAAGAGAAGCATTTCGATCGATTGCTGCATCGCTGGGGCAAAAAGTTGTTTTTGGCTTTGCTGGAGGGAGGTATTAATTTTCATTCCAAAATTCCTTAAAAATCCTCAATCGAATATTCAATGGCAACAAAGGTAGCAGTCGTTTTTACTGGATAAGAAGGCTTTAACCCCTCACATATGCAAGAAGTATACCATATTTTTTTTATATGGCAAATTTTTTAATTGAGGGATCGGGGGATTTTGACCAGTCTTCGACCCCTCATCCTGCACTGACCTTCCAAAATATATTGTGGAAGTCAGTACTGCACCAACTTTTTCTTATACAAGGAAAGGGCAGTGCGGTACCAACTTCAATAAAAATTTAGGAAAGTTGGTGCTGAGCGAAGCCCCAAGGCAAAGCCGAGGGGCGGAGTCGAAGGATCTTATTACGAGAGACCCTTCGCCTCGTACTTGTTTACCTTAAATTTTGTAGATGTAACAAGTACATGTACTGACTACATCTAAATAAATTTAAGGAAAGTCAGTACGCCCTTCGGCCCTTCGATTACACTCAGGGCCGAACCCTGAGCGAAGTCGAATGGGTTCGGGCTCGCTCAGGGTGAGCCCTCCGAAAAGGAAAACTCCCCGAGGGCTCAATTAATTCTCACACACTCCAATACTAGTATTTTTATCGGTCAAATATAACCAGTCCTTATGTTACTTACCTAAGTTATGACGAAAAATGACAACGCTGGATAAACCGTTGTAAACATATAAGTTCAGGGATTGTCCGGGTTTATCTAGGACAATAATGTTCATTCTTTTAGACATTATCCCAAAACATACCTGTCTTGTACTAAATTCCCCCTTTCCCAGGAATGGGTATAACTTATTGCAATATAGATGGATGTAGCGCGTAGAGTATGTTTTGATATCACTTCATGAAGATGGCACGGTTATTGCTTCTTATCACGGTAGTGTCACAGGAGTCGAGCGCCAATTATTCTCCTTCGCAAAAATAATAGGAAGGCATTTTTGTTTCGGAGGAATTATTCTGTGCGAGAATATTCCTGCCCTGCTCCGCCGAAGCGAGATATCTTATGATTCGGCTTCGCAGAGGCGAGCGAAGCCCCGCTAACAGCGGGGCGTAGCAGAATAGGAAGTAGGGATTGGCAAGAATACACGGGGGAACAAGTTTAGTTAATTTGGCGCAGCGTTTAATTCCAAAAGGGAGGTAGGACAGTGAAGGCACGATTAACCATTACAGAGGTGGCAGAACAATTAGGCGTCAGCCCGAAGACCGTTGCCCGTTGGGAAAGGGTGGGTAAGATCCGCAAGCCCAAACGCGATTGGAGGGGTTGGAGGGTCTACGACGAGACCGACTTGGAACAAATAAAGGAGTTCCATGAGGCTGTTTTTGAAGTCTAAAAGCCGCTTTGAGTTCCACGGGCTTCAGCCCGTGGGTGAATGGCAATTCGCCCGCAGGGCGTCGGGCGAAGCTCGAAAGAGTGGAGGTGCCACGGACTTCAGTCCGTGGGGCCCCTGCCTGTTACAACGATTTCAATAAAAGGAGAAAGGTCATGAAAGATAAATTTAACTGCTTTTATATTGTGGGGGGACTGACTCTCTGGCTGACCCTTTTTACAGCCGGTTCCGCGCGCGCTCAGAATTTCAGCGAGGTCGTTTCCCAGCCCGATTTGTCCGCAAACGCGCCGGCAGAAGAGAGTGCCGGTTCCTACGCGGATGTTTCCTTAATTTACCAGGAACCGGGAGCGCAAGCGGGTGTAGACTCCGGTGAGGATGTCGTGATACCGGAGTACATCCTGGAATCCACCCAATACACATTAGGGAAGGAAGACGTGATTGATATATCCGTGTTAAGACACCCCGAGGTCAGCGGCCAGTTCATCATCAATAACGATGGAAAAATCCAATACAACTTTATCGGGGATATCAACATTGAGGGCTTGAAAAAAGATGAGGTCAAAACCTTGCTGGTCGAGAAGCTTTCCGAATATATCATCTCACCCGATGTCACCGTCATGATCACGGGGTATAACAGCAAGATCGTGTATGTGGTGGGCGAAGTCGGCAGTCCGGGCAAGATCTACATGCGCGGGGATACCATCACGGTGCGCGAGGCCTTGGTGCAGGCGGGCCTGCCGTTATTGAGCGGCAAAACCACGGTCAGCAAGCTGATTACCCCTTCAGAAACCGGAAAGGTGGAAAAAAAGACGGTGAATGTCCACAAGCTTCTCTATGAAGGCGATTTGAGGGAAAACCTGGTCATGAAGCCCGGCGACACGCTTTATATTCCGCCGACGTTCATGGCCAAGGCGATGCGCACCATCCAGCCTGTGACGCAGCCTATCAACGCCGCCGGCTCGACCGGCCGGAGAATATATACGGGGGGCTTCTAATTCACCCTGTAAACTTATGGAAGCACAGCATCCCTTTATAAATTTGAAACCCGTTAAAGGAGAGATATCATGGCAAGTTTAGAAGAGTCCGGCTTAGCGCCGTTAAATTATCTGAAAATTTTCTTCAGGCGCAAGGAGCTTGTTTTGATTCCGGCGTTTTTAGGGCTTGTCCTGGGGGCATGCTCGGGCATTTTGATGCCCAAGAAATTCAAATCTTCAACAGTCATCCTGGTGCAGGAAGGCAAAAGCGACAACCCTCTTTTCGATAATTTGGCGATTTCGACGACCGTTGAGCAGCGCCTGGCCGGGATCCGGGAATCCCTTTTAGGGTGGGTCAGTTTGTCCGAATTGGTCAAGCGGCTGGATATGGACAAAAATGTCACGTCAAAATTGGGATTCGAGGAATTAATCAAGACCATCCAGAATAATATCAAGATACGCCTGCTCGGGGGGAATATTTTGTATCTGGATTATGTCGGGAAAGACCCGCAAGAAACGCAGGCGGTGGTCAAGAATATCACGGATATTTTCATCTCCAAGAACCAGGAAGTCCAGGATCAGGAGACGGCGGACGCCATTACGTTCATTGAAGAGCAGCTGCACGTGTATAGAGGAAAAATCAAATCCGCCGAAATCGCGGGGCTGCAGGAGCGCCTGGACGCGCTGTTGCTGGATTCCACCGAGAAACATCCGCTGGTCAAGGAACTCAAGGACCAGATTGCGGCGAAAAGGGGAGCCCTGAAAAAGGAAAATCTGGAATACACGGAAAACATCGATCTTGAGGAGCAGAATACCAAGCCAATGATTGATGAAATCAAGCAGGCCCTGGATTCGCTGGAAGGGAAGGCCCTGGCCAAGAATACAACCGGCAATGCCAAGGATTCCATGCTGATGCTCAATGTTGATCTGGAGAAAGTTTTGGCGCGGGACGTTGGTGTCAACGAAAGGATTTATAACACGCTGCTTCAGAGGATTGAGACCGCCAAAATCACCCAGCGCCTTCAGGCCTCCAAAGAAGGCACGCATTACAGGATCATCGACCCCCCCAGAATCCCGTTACAGCCCTTTAAGCCCAATAAGCCCCTGATCGCTTTGGTCGGCATGTTTTTGGGGAGCGTCGCGGGGATAGGGCTGGTCCTGGCGACGGAATTCCTGGACAAATCTTTCATTGATGTGGAAGAGGCGAAGGAATATCTCGGCATGTCTTTGTTCGGGGCGATTTCAAGAATCAACACGCCCGAGAGCCTCAGGCGCGAGAAGGAGAAAGAGCGCTGGTTGTACGGGCTGACCTTTGTCGTCGGCGTCGTTCTGGTGGCCGTCACGGTGCAATTGTCCCATTTTGTCAAATAAAAGCGGGTAGCTGAGGCAGCTATGTATTATAAATATTTCGGCTTTAAGGAATCGCCGTTCAATATGACGCCTAATTCCAGATATTTTTTTGAAAGCGCCAAGCACACGGAGGCGTTAAGCACGCTGATTTACGCGGTGGAAGAGAGAAAAGGGTTCGTCGTGATTACCGGAGACATCGGCTCGGGCAAGACGACGGTCTGCCGGACGCTGCTGAACAAGCTGAATGCGACCACCCAGACGGCGCTGATCACGAACACGCATCTGAGCGGACGGGACATCTTGTGCAATATCCTGGAAGATCTGGAAGTGCAATACACGCCGGGGTCGAAGTCGGCGCTCCTTTCCCAATTGAACCATTATCTCATCGCGCAGCTGCGCAATGACCTGAATGTGGTGGTCATCATCGATGAGGCCCAAAACTTAAGGCCCTCCGTGCTGGAAGAAGTGCGCATGCTGTCCAATCTCGAGACGGAAAATGAGAAGCTGATCCAGATCATCCTCCT
>MHGR01000112.1:0-2961 GCA_001805655.1 Omnitrophica WOR_2 bacterium RIFCSPHIGHO2_02_FULL_52_10 | reverse complement strand
TTGACGGAAAAGGAGACCAAGAATTACGTGCTTTACCGCCTTAAGATCGCCAGCGGCACGGACCGGCAATATTTTACCGCGGAAGCCCTGGATGAGGTGTTTCGGTTTTCCGGCGGCGTTCCCCGGCTGATTAACTCGATCTGTGACAGCGCGCTTTTAAACGGGTTCATTTACGAAAAGGATACTATTGACGGGGCATTGATGCGTGAAGTCGTCAGCGAATCCCCCATGGTCCAGATCGGCAGCCAGGGGGACAAGCAGCGTGCGAAATTCGATGAGGACCTGCAGAGGCTTATTGTCGATAATACCAATTAAGCCGGAAAGCAAATCCGGCTGGAATTTTTAATGTCGAATAGAAGGGACAGCGATGAGTAAGATCATGAATGACCTCAATCAGCTCAACCAAAGGCGGAAGCTGCAGAACGATATTTTGATTGAGGAGGAACAGCCGTCACGGGAAAAAACGCGCGATGCTCAAGGGCCGGGGAAAGGGGTTTTGGCGCTGGGCGGTCTATTGGTTTTGCTCATTGTCTTAAGCGTCATTTCAATGACGACAAGCGTGAAGATATACCAGCAGATGGAAAAATCAGGGGTGGTTTCCAATACGCTCATACAGAATTTAAGAATTCAAGGGGACGAGATACGGGAACTTAAAACCCTGGTCAAGCGCGACAGCGAGGAAGGCCAAACCCGGATGACCACATTAGGCGGCCAGTTGGACGGCCTGCGAAAGGCCGTTGAGGCGGGCGACAAGAAACTGGCGGAGATGTCCAAAGCGCATAAATCTCTTAAAGAATCGGTCGAGTCTGCGCTGGAAGATCTCAAAATATCTGCCGAGCGTATGGAGAATAAATATATTTTGCTTAACGATAAAGTTAAGAAGCTAGAAGACAATTATTCAATATTTTATAACGTTAACTAAATAAGGGAAAAATAGAGCGGTGAATGCCTGAAAAAATGGTTTTAATAAAGGTGTATTGAACGCGGATAGTCGCAGATGTCACGCGGATGGTCGCGGATTATAAGGTTAGCGAGAGAGGGAGAGTTGGATTGGCAAAAGATACTCTTTTATATAGTGATTTATCGTATAAAATTCAAGGCAGTTTTTATGATGTGTACAATGACCTCGGGCCAGCGCGCAAAGAACAGGTTTACCACGAATCTTTAAAGATTGCATTTGAGGGAAAAAAGATCGTGTTTGAATCAAAGCAAGAATTAAATAATATCTGCGATAATCCGCGTGTGATCCGCGATTATCCGCGTTAAAGTCAGGCAATTAAATTCTTTTAACCAGCAAAGACCAATAAAACCAAAGGACAAACACAATGGGAAAAATTACAAGCGCATTGAGAAAAGCGGCGGAAGACCGGATTGAACGGTTTGATAAAATCGCGCGCATCAAGGATCACGACCAGCTGGTGATTAAGCGCATGAGCGACTCCAAGGTGGACCAGCGCGTTATCACGTACTTTGATCCCAAGGCGGTGATCACGGAGCAATACAAGATCCTGAGGACGAATGTCCTCTCGTTCAGCAAAACCAAACCGCTGAAGGTGATGGCGGTCTCAAGCTCAATCCATTCCGAAGGCAAGACATTGACCGCCCTGAACCTGGCGGTGGCCATCGCCCAATCGACGAGCAAGCCGCGCGTGCTGCTCATCGACGCGGACCTGCGCCGGGGACGCGTGGCAAAATATCTTGGCGTTAAACAGCCGGTCGGGCTTGCCAATATATTGAAGGATGAAGTCAAGCCGTCCGACGCCTTATTCAACATTGATGTCGAAAACCTGACGTTTATCGCCGCCGGCCCGATTCCGACCAATCCCGTTGAATTGTTAAGCTCGGACAGGATGAACCGCTTTCTGATCCTGATGCGCTCAAAGTTTGATTACATCATTGTTGACACCCCGCCGGTGATATCCGTCACGGACGCCGGCATCGTCGGCGCCCAAACGGACGGCGTTTTGATGGTCATCCAGGCCGGCCGCACGCAGCGCGGCATCGTCAAGCGGGCCACCGAGCTTTTAAATCAGGCGCATTCCAAGGTCCTGGGGCATATCTTGACGAATATCGAATACCACTTGCCGGAGTATATTTACAGGTATCTATAGGATAATTGGTTAATGGTGAATGGTTAATGGTTTTGAATTTAAAAGAATTTAAACGCAGATGATCGCGGATTGCACGCTGATGGTCGCGGATTAGATGACATGGTTGAGAGGGGGATTGAATTGACTGGGGATGCTCTTTTATATAGTGACTTATCGTATAAAGTTAGGGGCTGCTTTTATGAAGTATACAATGATTTAGGGCCTGCACATAAAGAACAGGTTTACCATGAATCATTAAAGGTTGCTTTTGATGAAAAAAAGATCAATTTTGAATCAAAGAAAAAAGTTCAGATCCTGTTTAAAGATAAAAAGGTCGGTGTTTATGAGCCGGATTTTGTGATAGAGAGCAAAATAATTGTTGAGATAAAATCAGTGCTCAATATGCCGAAGGTATTCGAAAATCAACTTTATTATTATTTGAAAGGAAGTATTTATAAAGTCGGATTTTTAGTCAATTTTGGAAATGAACATCTCGATATTAGGCGCAGAGTATACGATAAACTAAGAAGTACAACACATCCGCGGTAATCCGCGTTGGATCAGCGATTATCCGCGTTTAAATCAAGCAATTTCACAATATATGAAAGGTTTTTTATATGAGTAATTTCTTAATTGCTGGTGGCGCCGGATTCATCGGATCAAACCTAGCCGAACACCTCATCAACCACGGCCACTACGTCCGCGTTCTGGATAATTTTTACTCAGGCAAGGAGGAAAACCTGGAATTCGCCAAGGGTTTGGGCAAAAATAAATTTGAACTGATCCGCGGCGACATCCGGGATAAAGCGGCCTGTGATAAGGCCTGCCAGGGCATCGATTACATCTCCCTGCAGGCGGCCTTGAGATCCGT
>MHGR01000111.1:789-16708 GCA_001805655.1 Omnitrophica WOR_2 bacterium RIFCSPHIGHO2_02_FULL_52_10 | reverse complement strand
AGGTCGTTGCCTTTACCGCTGCACAGCTCATTGACGATAAGATCAAAGTGGCGGCTGATCACCCCCCAACGGTCAAATATGGTGTTCTCGACCGCCTTGCTTAACAGGGGTTGAAAAATCTCGTTTTGCTTATGGACGGCGCAGAGGTTAATCAATTCCCTGCCGATTAAATTCAGGTACAG
Organism: Omnitrophica WOR_2 bacterium RIFCSPHIGHO2_02_FULL_52_10; assembly: GCA_001805655.1. Classification (GTDB taxonomy): domain Bacteria; phylum Omnitrophota; class Gorgyraeia; order Zapsychrales; family Zapsychraceae; genus 2-02-FULL-52-10. Next base: position 16,526 of record MHGR01000111.1, on the reverse strand, counting down.
CGGGTGACCGCCGGTAAAATCCGCCAGGAAATTACAGATCTGATCGCCGACAGCAATTTTCCCTAAAATATGCCGGATAAACTGCCGGCTGACGGTCCCATTAAAGGTGTCGACCTCAATGGTCTCAAAATTCCCGAACAACAGGGACAATTTCTCTGATAAAATCTTGCGCGCGTCGCAAATCCGCGAGCTGGACATGACATAAAAACACCTCTTTTGCGTCATGATCTTCTTGCCCAAGTGCTGAAACACATACGGCACGCCGTATTTGTCCAGATTCTGGAATTCGTCGATGATCAGGATGCAGTAGCGCCCCGTTTCATTGGTAAAAATTTCCGGCAGCAGCAGCAAACCCGAGAGCGACGCCGACACCTTGCCCTGGGCATAATCTTTCTGGATTTTTTTAATGACTTGTATGGTCTGCGGGAGGAACGCCTTGGTGGCTTCCATCAGAAGGTTGAGGTCGTCGTGGGGAGGCAGGCCGCGGCTCTGGGAATAATTGTACAGCAGGCTCCCCGTGAATTTAGTGAAAAAATAATGGAAGTCCCTGTTCTCAAGGTCAAGATAAACCGCCGTCACGTCAGGCTCATCCAGATTCGCCAGGAAGTCGTGCAGTATCGCGCTCTTGCCGACATATTGGTTCCCCAGCAGCGCGACATTCTGGCGGCAGCCTTCCTTCAGATCCATGACGCGCTTCTTGAGAAGGGCCAAAATTTCCGTCCGACCGAAAAAATTCTTATCAAAGTTCGTGTCACTCATGGCAGATAGAACAACGGATTGTCTTCAATGGCATTTTTCCGGATTTCAAAATGCAAATACGCCAAGTTGCTGCCGCGCCCCGCCCGGGCGATAGCCGTATCCTTGAGGGCGTAGTCATCGAGCTTGACCAAAAGTTTCGCGTTTCGCGCGTACACCGAATGAAAACCGTCGTTATGGTCAAGAATGACCGTGAAGCCGTATCCGCTCAGATGATCCGCGAATACGACCCGTCCCATGCGGGCCGCCCTAACCTCGGCGCCCTCCCGGGTTTTAATATCGATACCTTGGCTGACCTGTTCTCCGTTACGCTCGTGAAAATACCTGATGACTTTCCCCTGCACGGGCCAGATGAACTCGTTCTGGCTGTCATCCGTTTCCAGCACTACGTCCTTAACTGCAACAACACCGGGAATAAACACCAGCTGGTCCTTCTCGATCGTGGCCGCTTTCGGGATATTATTCACCCGGATAATATCGGCGATGGACACGTTATAGGTCTTGGCGATCCGCCACAGGGTTTCCCCCTTCTTGACTTTATGGTAGACGCCTGTGCGCTCGGGCTCGGGTAATTGGTCAACGACCACTTCCCTCGGCGCTTCTATGGACACGCATCCGCCCGTTAGAACCAGCAAAGCAATCAGCCATCCTGCCCGTGTCAAACTCCTATCCGCATCATACGCCATCGCGACAGCTGCCTTTCACGCCGATTTTCTCGCGTACATGAGCGAGGGACGGGAATCGAACCCGCGTGACCAGCTTGGGAAGCTGACATTCTACCATTGAATTACCCTCGCAAATACTGCTTTTTCCAAGTTTCGTCTGCCGGCAGGGACATCTTGAACTGCCGGACAACGGCTTTCACGTCACCCGCCAGGCAAATCTCCCGGCACACCGCAACCCGCCCAACGCCCCGGGAGATCAGCAGATTCATTCCGCTCAAGGTAATGCCGCCGATCGCAAAAACGGGAATCTTGTTCGTACGGACGACCTCTTCCAGAAGGCCCAGATTCATCGGCAGGCGCTCGGGTTTGGTCAGCGTCTTGAATACCGAGCCGAAGCCGATGTAATCCGCCCCGTTAACTTCTGCCTCTCGCGCCTGCTCCAGTGTTTGGCAGGAAATGCCGATGACGGCATCCGGCCCTAACAAAGACCTCGCTTCGGCCAAGGGCAAGTCCTCTTGGCCGAGGTGTACGCCGTCGGCATGCCCCGCCCGCGCGGCATCCGCATGGTCATTGACCATCAAAAGTGCCCGTTCCCGGGTAAGCCCCGAAAGGCGTTTGGAGAAATCCAAAATATCTTCCGCCGCCCCCTGTTTATCGCGCAACTGGATGACATCCACCCCGGCCTCGATGGCGTCACGGGCAATCTCAAAGAGCTGTTCATACGGCCGGACCTGCCGGTCAAGGATTAAATAAAGCTTAGCATCGTTCAATAACGTTTTTTTCCAGCGCATACACCCTGTACCGCAGCCTTTTTAACTTTCCGGCAATCTGTTTGTTCCGCAGCTTGGCGAATTCCTCCAAGACGCGGATGGACTCCTTGACCCTCTGCGAATTCGCGTAATATATGTCCATGGCCCCCCGGCGTTTGAATTCGGCATCCGTTGAGCGCCGGCCGACATCCCCGGTGATATTCCGGGACCGGATCAATCCGGGCACGTTCAGGCCGGACAAGACCTGGGTCAACTGATGACGGACAGATTTATAATGGCGTGTGGAGCTTTGCTCATTGAGAATATACCGGCAGACGTCTTCGCAGACCCTCAGGCCTTCTTTGGTGCGGTTAAAATTCGCATCGATGATACGGTCAAAATTATGATCGCTTCGTTTTTGCACTGCGCGTCATTCGCTTGATCAAGTCCGTGGTGGAATACCCCGGAATATATCTAATGAATTGCACCTTGCCGCCCTTGGCCCGGACCACGTCGCTGCCCACCGCTCCCTTGCGCTTCCAGTCCGCGCCTTTAATCAAAATGTCCGGCTGGATGGCTTCAATCAGCTTGGCCGGCGTGTCTTCGTCAAAAAGCGTGATGTAATCCACGCTGGCCAGGCCCGCCAACACCGCCGCCCGCCCGGTCTCCTTGACGATCGGCCGGTTCGGGCCCTTGATTTTTCTTACGGAACGGTCGCTGTTCAATCCAACGACCAAAACCCGCCGGCCGCCCTCCTTGGCTTGCTCTAAATAACGGACGTGACCGTAATGAAGCAAATCAAAACAGCCGTTTGTAAAGGCAATCGTCTTGCCCCGCCGGCGCAACCGGGCGATTTTTTTCTTGAGCAGCGGCAATGTCACGATTTTTGATTTTGTGTCCACTTTAAGCAACCGTCCGCGGGTCAAGCTGATTACACAAAACGGTTCTCGACCAGTTCACAAATCGCGTGGGCCATGCAGATATGGGATTCCTGGATGCGCGCCGTGTTCTTGGCCGGCACGATCAGGCTGATATCCGTCAGCCTGGCCAGCTTCCCGCCGCTGTTTCCCGTCATGGAGATTGTCTTAAGCCCCATGCGCCTGGCTTTCTTGACCCCTTCGATGACATTTGCCGAATTACCGCTGGTCGATATCCCGAAGGCGACATCGCCCTTTTGCCCGATTCCCTCAATTTGGCGGGAAAACAGGATGTCAAACCCGTAGTCATTGCCCAGGGCCGTCAACACCGAGGTGTCCGTTGTCAGGGCAATGGCCGCCAAGGCCCTGCGTTCTTTTTGAAAACGCCCGATGAATTCCGCCGCGATGTGCTGGCTGTCCGCCGCCGAGCCGCCGTTGCCGAAAAAAATAATCTTCCGGCCCTTCTTTAACGCCCCACTAAGCATGTTCACGGCGGCGAGCATGGCGTCCTTGTTCTGCCGCAGCGCCGCACGCTTGACCTGAATGGATTCTTCAAAAATCTCCTCTACCGTCTGTCCCATGATCCTCTCCCCGCGCCCGTTTAGGCAAAGAACACTTTCGCGATCTCCAGCAGGTCCTGATCGATCGCCTTGCGTTTTCTGACCGCCTCGGCAATATCCACCGAATCGAACTTATTGTTGCGGAGGCTGACCATTTGCCCAAATTTGTTTTCCTTTACCAGTTCGACGGCTTTAAAGCCGAACCGCGTCCCGATGATCCGGTCATACGCCGTGGGGGTCCCGCCGCGTTGAATATGCCCCAGGACGCTGACGCGCGTTTCATATTGCGTATTTTCCTCGATCAATGCGGCGATGATTTCGGCAATGCGCCCGACGCGATGCTTTTTGCCGAACTTCTTTTCGATTTCTTCATCGGAGAACCCCTGGATGCGCGCCCCTTCCGAAACCACGATGATGCTGAAACTTTTTCCGCGTTTATGCCGGGCCCGCAGAGAGGCGCACACTTTATCGATTTCAATGGGGAACTCGGGAGTGAGAATGTAGTGGGCGCCTCCGGCTATGCCCGCTTCCAGGGCGATCCACCCCGTGTAAACCCCCATCACTTCAATCACGATGATCCGATGATGGCTCTCGGCGGTCGTATGCAACCGGTCAATGCACTCAGTCGCCACATTGACGGCCGTATCGAAGCCGAACGTATAATCTGTCCCGGAAAGAGCATTATCAATGGATTTCGGCACCCCCACCACCGGAAGGGAATAGGTCTTGAACAACTCCAAGGCGATTTTTAGGGTGTCCTCCCCGCCGACGGCTATCAAGGCGTCCATGCCGCTGCGCGCGAAATTTTCCGCGATGATCTTGTTCTTCGCTTTGGACAACGGCGGAACCAGGCGGCTCGTCCCTAATATCGTCCCGCCGCGGTCAAGGATGCCGGACGTCAAGCGGTAGTCCAGAACGCGCATGTCATTTTCGATCAAACCGTTCCAGCCGTTTTTGACACCCGTGACCACCCAGCCCTCATCAATGGACTTTCTGACAACAGCCCGGATCACGGAGTTCAATCCCGGGCAATCGGCCCCTCCCGTCAAAATCCCTATTTTTTTCATTTAGCCACCTCTGTTTCGATGAATACCTGGGGGAACGGCATCAGGCCCGGTACCCCTGAAACGGAACGTTGTGTTCCGGTTCCTTGAGCTGCTCTTCTTTTTTGGCAGTAAGTTTCTCCCGGCCTTGGTCAGGAAGAATTTTGCCGACATAAATGGCAACGTTAATGGGCTCATCCAGCCCGATAGCGTCCTGGACCTTCCTTTTAACCAGTTCCTGCACCCTTGACGTCAATTCCGGAATCCTGCCTTCCGAGCGCAGAACCAGCTTAACCTTAATCTGCAAACCCTTCTTGGAAGCTGAAATCCTGGACTTGACCTCCTTGACTTCCTTGATCTGGCCGATCATGCGGCGAACCAGATCCTCGATCGCCATTAAAGAAACACTGACCCGGCCCGTCGGGTTGTCAAAGGCGATGGTATGATCCCTGTAAGCGCTGACCGTGAACGTCTGGTAAAAAATATAGTTCAAGATCAGCAAGACGCCCGCCGCGGCTCCAAACAACAGCCGCAGGTTATCATCGAGATAAATCAAGGAGAATGTCTCCATAACATGGCGCGGGTCGATATAATTGAGAACAAAGAGCAGCGTGAACGAGCTGATAAAAAGGATGATCGTCACATAGAACAATACGGCAATTCTCGTTAAGAAATTCATTTCTCCCCCCTCGCTATGCCTTGCACATTGACATGAATATCCTTCAGGTTAACATCCAGAGTTTTGTCGATGGCGGATTTGACGGTTTCCTGCACCTGCCGGGCGACATCGGGAATGTTGATCCCGTACTGCACAAGAATTTTCAGCTCCAGCGTCACCTCATGGTTGTCATGGACCTTGACGTCAATCCCCGGGAATTCCTTTTTGCCGAACGCCTCAAACAGGCGGTTGCCGATGTTTTTTTCGATCAATTTGACCCCGCTGACTTCCTTGAGTGCGGAAGCGATGATCTCGGCAAACACTTTTTTATGCACCTGCACCGAACCAAGATCGATTTTCGTGTCATCTTTCATAACCGGTCCTCCGTGTCGGCTAGCGCCATCTTGTCCAGAAAATGGGTCGTGACTTTCCCCTTTAAAAACTGCGGGTCATTCAGAATCTCCAGATGTAGTCCGACCGTCGTCTTGATCGGGCTCACATAAAATTCCTGCAGGGCACGGTGCATCCGGTTAATGGCCTCCTGCCGGTCATTCCCGAAAGCAATCACTTTTGCGATCATCGAGTCATAATACGGGCTGATCGTATACCCCTGATAAATATGCGTATCCACCCTTACGCCGAAGCCGCCGGGAAGGTTCAATTCTTCTATTTTCCCCGGACAAGGAATGAAGTTATTCCGCGGATCTTCGGCGTTAATGCGGCACTCAATGGCCGCCCCGCGGAATTCGACGTCTTCCTGCTTGAGATCCAGCTTTCCGCCGCTGGCAATCCTGATCTGTTCCTTGACGATATCGATACCGGTGACCATTTCCGTCACGGGATGTTCGACCTGGATACGGGTATTCATCTCCATGAAATAGAATTTACCGTGGGCATCCAGGAGAAATTCAACGGTCCCCACCCCCCGGTAATCGGTCGCTTTGGCGACTTTGACCGCCGTGCTTCCCATTTTTTCCCGCAGGTCCGGGTCCAGCGCCGGAGAAGGGGCCTCCTCCAGCAGTTTTTGATGCCGTCTCTGGATGCTGCAATCCCGCTCGCCGAGATGGATGGTGTTCCCGTAATGGTCGGCCATGATCTGGAATTCCACGTGCCGGGGGGCTTCAATGTATTTCTCGATATAAACATCCGGATTGCCGAAATTCGCCTCCGCCTCGTTCTGCGCGATGGTGAACGAACTCGCCAGCGTCACGTCATTATGGCAGACCCTCATCCCTTTGCCGCCCCCCCCGGCCGCCGCCTTGATAATCACCGGATAGCGGATCTTCTGCGCGATTTTTATGGCTTCTTCCTTGTTGGGAACAACACCGTTCCCGCCAGGTGTCAACGGGACATTGAATTTCTCCATGGTTTTCTTGGCAACGACCTTGTCCCCCATCATCCGGATGGTGTTGGGGGTCGGCCCGATAAACGTGATGTTGCAGGATTCGCATATTTCGGCGAAATGGGCGTTCTCGGCGAGAAATCCGTATCCCGGGTGGATGGCCTCGACATCGGTGACCTCGGCGGCCGATATGATGGCCGGGATGTTTAAATAGCTTTCCCGGCTTGGTGCGGGGCCGATGCAGACGGCCTCATCGGCGAAGCGGACGTGCAGGGACTCGCGGTCCGCTTCCGAATACACCGCGACTGTCTTGATGCCAAGTTCGCGGCAGGCGCGGATAATCCGCAGCGCAATTTCACCGCGATTAGCTATAAGGACTTTTGAGAGCATAAAAATACAGGGCAGTAAAACTACAGGGGTTCGATAGTAAACAATGTTTGTCCGAACTCAACGGGCTGGGCGTTCTCAACGGGGATCTCAACGATCTTTCCCCTCACTTCGGATTTGATTTCGTTCATCAATTTCATGGCTTCCACGATGCAGACCACCTGCCCGATTTCGACCACCTGACCCGCCTCAACGAAAGGCGGGACTTCGGGGGACGGGGCACGGTAGAACGTTCCGACCATCGGGGATTTGATTTGACTGCGGTTCGCCGTAGAGCTTTTCGCGGGTTCGGGCGCGCCGGAAGATACGATTTGAGTTTCCACATGATACCCGGCGGGAGATTTGAGCACAGGCCCTGGGGTTTCGGCCGGGCCCTTCCTGATTTTAATCTTGGTCCCGTCCCGTTCAATCTCAATTTCCGCCAGATCATTTTCATTCATTAAATTGATCACCTCACGAATTTCCTTTAAATTCATTATTTCATCCTTTCAACATAGGCCCCGGACCGGGTATCAATCTTGACCCGATCGCCTATATTTACGAACAGGGGCACCTGGATCTGTGTCCCGGTATCGATCGCGGCCGGTTTGGTGCCGGCCTTCGTGGTATCCCCCTTAAAACCGGGCTCCGTCTGCGCGATCTCGGCAATGATGAACGTGGGCAGGACAACTTTGAGAACTTCATTCTTAAAGCAAATCCCGATGACTTCCAGGTTATCCTGGAGAAATTTAACGGCATCTCCGACAATGGCCGAAGAAACCACGGTTTCCTCGTAGGTCGTCGTGTCCATGAAGTGGAAGCCATCTCCGCTGCGGTAGAGGTTCTGAAGCTTGCGCTCTTCGAGGTGGGCTTCTTCAAGTTTTTCCCCGGGTTTGAACGTCCTGTCGAGGACCTGTTCGGTCTTAACGTTCTTCAATTTCACTTTGACGAAGGCCCCGCCCTTACCGGGCTTGACATGCTGGTATTCGGTGACCATGAAGAATTCGCCGTTGAGACGTAGACCCACACCGGGTTTGAGCTGGTTAATCGATATTGTCACTTAAAATTGTACAACCTTTTTTGGTAACAAGCACCATATCTTCGATGCGGATGCCGAACTTACCCGGGATGTAAACCGCGGGTTCAACGGTGATAATCATCCCCGGCCGCAGGTCCGCGGCATTATTCCCGGCAAGACGGGGAGCCTCATGAATCTCCAGCCCCACGCCGTGCCCCAGGGCATGGCCGAAATATTTCCCTAACCCGTTCTTTGTTAAATAGTTGCGGACCGCCCCATCAACTTCCGCAACAGGCACGCCGGGACGGATCCGATCAATCGCAATTCGTTGCGCACAAAAAACATGCGCATTTACCTGTGTCACAAGATTGGGTATTTTACCTAAAAAGAACATACGTGTCAAGTCGGACTTATAGCCTTCCACGTCGATCCCCATGTCAATCAGCACCGGCTCATTGTTCCGAATCTTCCTGCCGGAAACCCGGGCATGCGGATAACACGAATTGGGGCCCGAAGCCACAATCGGCTTGAACGAAAAGCCGGCCCCGCGGGCTTTGACAAAATTTTCCAGCTTCAAAAGAACCTCCCTCTCGGATATTTTCGGCCGGACGATTCGCCTAAGATAGTGCTGGGCCTGTTTATGCACCTTCAGGGCCTTTTTGACTTTTTCGATTTCCCCGGCATCCTTCACTTCCCGGAAATGCTCGACTAAGCCGTTGGCTTTGACGAGCCTTACCCACTTCGGGCAGCGCTGGCGCAGCTGAATGTACTGGGCGTGCGTGATATGCCGCTCATCGACCCCTAAATTCCTGCATTTTTGCTCGCGCGCGCATTGATAAAGGAGCTCAATGATTGACCGCGTATACCGTTTGACCGTAACCGCCTTGAGTCCCTTTTTAGCTTCCAAGATGTATCGGAAATCCGTCAGATAAAAGGCGCGGCGGGGACAAACCAGCAGCCAGGATTCGCTGGCCGGAAAACCGGTCAGGTAGGTGATATTGACGTCGCTTGGGACAAGAAGGCAATCAATATTGTTCCGGGCAAAAACGGACCGTAATTGTCGTATGCGATTGGCCACTACTTGATTAAATTGATAATCGCCTGCAGCCCGAGCAGATAGCTGTCCGTGCCAAACCCGCTGATCTGCCCGTGACAGACCGGCGCGATGAGCGATTGATGGCGGAAATCTTCCCTGGAATAGATATTGGAAATATGCACTTCGACGGTCGGAATCTCAACGGCGGCGACGGCATCCCGGATGGCCACGCTGGTATGCGTGTAGGCCGCCGGATTCATCAGGATGGCGCTGAATTTATTCTTCTTTGCCTTACCGATGGCGTCGACAATTTCACCTTCGTGATTGGACTGCAGGAACTCCAGGCGGACTTTGCTCTTGCCGGCCAGCCTGGATAACGCCCCGTTAATCTCCGCGAGGGTCGCGGAGCCGTAAATATCCTTCTCCCGCTGCCCCAAAAGATTCAAGTTCGGACCGTGCACCACCAATATCTTTTTCACGCCACCCTCCGGGATTACGGTTGACGGGATTTCCCGCTCTGTTCCGCTTTATCAACCAGCATGACCGGAATCCCGTCCTGAATGGGATACCTCCGGCCGCACTGCACACAGACGATCCGCTCCTCTTTGTGCTCCACGTTTCCTTTACAGGCCGGACAAGCCAATATTTCCAAAAGCTTCGCATCAATCATCGTGCCTCGCTCCCTTTTGAAGATTTTTCTTGCTGTGCGGCCTGAACATACTTCATTTGAAGCTCATAAACCGAATTTTCAAGCAGTTCGCTCTCCTGGTCCGTCAGATTCCCCGCCGTTTTTTCCTTAAGCATGCTCAGGGTATCAATCAGGAATTTTGCCTGCATCAAATGCTTCTCCACCTTGTTCGTGACAGGATTGGGCACTTCCCCCATAAAAATCATGGCTTGGAATCCCAGACTCGTGACGTAATTCAGGAAATTAACTTCAATGGCCTCCTCCGGGTTGCCGTTTTGAGCGCTATGGTCCGGCTGCAATTCGGCCGTATCGGTTTTCCCGGCACCCTCCTTATTGATCCCGCCTGTGCTTTTGCCTGCCGGTTGGCCGCCGGAGTCCGCCAACTTTCCCTTTTCCTCCGAGGCCTGCTCCTTCCAGGATTCATCAACATATTTTTCTTTGCTCATTTCGCTTCCTCAACGCCTATTAATACTTATATTATATTTCGCTGAATATTGTTCAGGATATCATCTTAGCTAATCCTTGTCAACCATGAGGCGTGGGCTTACGTGTTACTCTCAAAAGCAGTCTTTTCACCGCATTGCCGCTAGTCCTGGAACGTGATTAACAAATTGAAGGTAAACTCCGGGTAATCAAACCCCTTGGGAAAGGGCGGAAACGGATTGGATTCCATGATGCTGCGTAAAGCGACATTGCGCAGATAGCTGTTCGCCGCCGTTTTCTCCTCAATAATCTTGACTTTCTTGAGGATCCCGCTGGATTCCAGGACAAAAGTCACATAGACTTCCCCGGCCTGGAAGTCCGGATGGTTCACGTACGTATAAGCCCTTTCCTTGATGTTCCGGCTGATCGCGGACCGCATGTCGTCGTTGTAGGTGAGGTACTGGGGATTATTGATCTTTTCGGTGCTGAGGGGAGAGAGGGTAATTTTCTTGCCGATATCCAACGTGCGTATGTTCGTGTCCTTATCGCGGTTCATCAGCAAGTTCCCGCTCAGCTTGGTAATATCCCTGATGCGCTCGCCGAATGAAGAAAAAATATTCTCTTTGCGCGTCAGGACTTTCACTTTTTCGTTTTCTTCCGTTTTCACGTCCTTGACCAGCTTGACGTCCCTGGCCGCCACCGGCTTGGCCTGCGCTTTAAGTTGCTTTATGTCTTGATAAATGATCTCAATCGTCTTTAAGGATTTACGGGGAAGCCCGCGGCCGTATCCCAGCAAAGCGAATAAACTGATGAGTACGACGTGGGTCAAGAAGGATAATATCAGTCCGGCGAGAAATAATCGCTTTTCCAGGATGCGGGAAGCGCTTAAAAGATAGGCGGGGGTCATCTCGTTCTTAATTCAAGGGCCATCCATATTCGCCGATTAACGGCACGAAGGTACAGCTGCAAACAGATTCCTCGGTGATCCGGTCCTTTTTCTTTGTGAAAACCATCAAAGACTGGCTGAACCGGTCGCCCATCGGCACGACCATCCTTCCGTCCGGCGCCAATTGGGCAAACAGACGGTCCGGTTGACGCCGGGAAGCCGCCGTCACCATCATGGCATCAAAAAGAATGTCTTCATCCTCCACTCCCAAATTTCCGTCGCCTATAAAGGTCTTGATGTTCGTATACCGGAGATGGTGCAAGGTCTGCCTGGCTCGCAGGAGCAGCTCTTCGATGCGCTCAATGGTATAAACCTCTTTGCTTAATTCGGCCAACACGGCCGCCTGATATCCGGAACCCGTGCCGACTTCAAGAACGCGTTTGCTCTTGTTCAGATGAAGGCATTGCGTCATCAGGGCCACCATGTACGGCTGTGAGATAGTCTGCCCTGCCCCGATAGGAACCGGGCAGTCTTCATAAGCCCGTGCGGCCATGTCTTTAGGGACGAATAAATGCCGGGGAACACGGCGCATCGCTGCAATGACGCCCGCGTCCGTAATTCCCCTGGCCACAATCTGCCGCTCGACCATCCGCTCTCTCAACCTTTTAAAATCCATGCCTGACCGCTACTTTGCCGGTGAACAAATTTCCTTGATAAAGTAGACAAAGAACCGCGCCGTATCGATGAACGGATTGATGTTGCTTACTTCATCGCTATAAATCGTTTTGATCGGCACGCTGTAAACCTTGAATCCCCGTTTACACGCCTTCAGTAGAATCTCGCTCTCGATTTCATAGCCGTTGCACGTCAAGCGGATTTCCCTGAGGATATCACAGCTGATATACCGGTAGCCGCACTGGGTGTCCTCAATGTTTTGCCGGCACGCCAGGGAAATAAGCCAGGACATAAACCGGTTGGTACAGTAACGGATGAACGGCATTCCCTTCGTGTCGGCCATCCGGTTGCCGGTAACCACGCTGACCCTGTGCTCCCCGGCCAGGGTAAGGAACCGGCCGATATCGTTGACATCGTGCTGCCCGTCCCCATCGACCGTGATCACCCCGTCATAGCCATGCCGCAGGGCATAATCAAACCCCTCCTGCAGGGAACGTCCCTTGCCGGCTTTGCGGTCATGGCGGATGACATGCGCCCCTTTTTGGCGCGCGATCGTGTCCGTACCGTCGCTGGAGCCGTCATCGATGACCAGGACATCCAGCCCCTTCGCCTTGAGGCCGTCGATGACGCCCCCGATATTCCGGGATTCATTATGGGCGGGAATAAGAGCGCAGATGTTCATTGTACGCAAAACTCCCTGAATAATAACCACTGGGAAGGATGCGCCCGAATTTTTTCTTCAATCACGGACACATACCGCCGCATGATGCCCAGCACGGTTTTGTGCTTTATTTGAGCGGGATCCTCCTGGGGCGGATAGATCGGATCGCAACAATGCAAATGAAACGATCCGTCATCGTTCCTGATCAGAAAAGTCGGGATGATAGGCGCGCCGGTCTTGATCGAAAACATCGCCGCCCCTTTGGGAATCAGGGCCTTGCACCCTAAAAAATCCATCATGATGCCATGGTTGCCGAAATCGCGGTCGGCCACAAGCGCAATCAATTTATTGTTTTTCAACTGTTCAATGCAGCGCCTCAGGGCCAGGTTCGTCGGCACAACCGTCACGCCCTTGGCTTCCCGCTGGGCATTGAACAGGTCATTGACCGGCCTTTCTTTATGCGGCAAAGCCACCGCCATAATGGGGTAGCCCAAGACGCTGATCAAGACCGCGCCCAGCTCCCAATTGCCGATGTGGGCCGTCAGGACAATCCCGCCTTTCCCTTTGGCCAAGACTTCCTCGAACCGCTCCAAGCCTTCTATCTTGACCTTATTCTTAATAAATGCCTCGTCCGCCATTTCCTTCATCTGAAAGAACTCCATCAGATATTTGCCGAAGTTCCGGAACACCTCGCGCGTCAAGAAATTGATGTCCGTTCCAGGAGGGCATATCCGTTTCAGGTTATTTTTAACGGCCCTCCGGTCGCGGAACGAGCAAAGATACTGCATATCGGAGATAAAAGCGGCCAGGCTGTAAAACCATCCGGAAGGCAGTCGGTCAAGGAGGAATAGTCCGACTTTATACAGAAAAAATTTAAACATTCGTTTCTGGTTTCAGGGTGTCCAAAACAGGAATGCCCGCCTTCCCGTTGGTGTGCGCCAATATGAGCTTGGCTATATCGAGGGCTGAATGGGGCTTTGCGTTCTCATAGGCCGCCTTGCTCATGGAAATGAGGCGCTCGGGGGATTTCAAAAGCAGCTCCACCTCCTCGCCGACATCGCTGGTGTCGTCAATCCGGATGCCGATCCCCTTCTTGATCAGGAAATCCGTATTGCGCGTCTCCTGCCCGGGAATCGGATTGACGATGACCATCGGCAGGCCCTTGGCCAGGCATTCCGCGGTCGTGATCCCGCCGGGCTTGGTGATAATCAGCGTGGCCAGCTCCATCAATTCATCCACATTGTTCGCGAACTCGAATATCAATATCTTTTTTTCGGAACGCTTGGTGTAGCGGTTGAGGCTCTTGATAATTTTCCTGTTGACCCCGGCCAGCACGATGATCTGAAAATCCATCTTCACCTTGATCAGTGATTTCACGATCGACTTGATCGGCCCTAATCCCTGCCCGCCGCCCATGATCACGATGGTGGGCTTCTGGGGGTCAAGCCCGAGTTTTGCGGCGATGGGATTCCTGTCCAGCTGAATGGCGAACTTCGTGCGCACGGGGATCCCGTAGACCTTAATGCAGTCAGCGCTCACCCCCTTCGTGATCAAGCGCTCCTTGGCCTCCGCGGACGGCACGACATAATAATCCACGCCGTCGTTGATCCAGTACGAATGCGGGGAAAAATCGGTCAAGACCCCGATGATCGTTGTCGACAAGCGATGTTCACGCTTATAATGCGCAACCATGCCGCACGGGAACGCCTGCGTGCACACGACCACATCGGGATTGTAACGCGTGAAAAGTTTGGAAATTTTGTCATAACTGGTTTTATGCAGAAAATTCTTGATGGATTGGGACCGCTTGACGATTTTGGGATTATCGTACATGTAATCCCACACTTTGGGGGTCCGCTTGATGACGCTCATATACGCCTTGTTCACGACTTTTTCGAGAATCGGATACGTATACCCAAATCCGTTGACCGTGGGCGCCTCGATATTCGGATCCAGCAGTTTCAGGGACTTCTGGATGGCCAGCGTCGCCTGGCGGTGTCCGGACACCTTGGTGATGTACATCAATAAAACACGGTTTTTCCGGGGGTAGGCCGTCTCTAAATTCGTAACGCGGTTAGTCATGACTTTTTTCGACCACAGCGAGAGTGTCTCCTATTCTAATTTCCCGGCCCGGCGCGACACAGATTTTCTTGACCGTTCCTGAAACGCCGGCAGGGACGTTGAAGGTGGCTTTATCCGTGACCAGCTCGGCAATGTCATCCTCGCTGGAAACCCGCTCCCCCACGGACTTATGCCAGCAGGCCACCGTGGCTTTTTCAATCCCTTCCCCTAACTCCGGTGCGACAATCTTGAACATGTCCGTCCCTTAAACGTCAAAACAGAAACGCCGGTTAAAACAATCCACGAATTCCTGCTTGACACGTCCCATGTCAATGTTTCCTTTTTTGTGCCGGGCGACCGAAGTCATGGAAACAGCAAGGCCACAGGGTTTAATCAGGTCAAACAGCCCCAACTCCGTATTCACGTTGATTGCCAAGCCATGATAGGAAACCCACCGGCGCACGCCGATACCGATGGAAGCCACCTTCTGCGGACCGATCCAAACGCCGGTCTTCCCGGAAAATCTATCAGCCACTATATCAAATCTGGCCAATAAATCAATGGCCACTTGCTCCAGCCCGCGCAGGTACGCATGCAGGTCCTTCCCGCGTTCCGCCAACCGCAATATCGGATAAACCACCAGTTGGCCGGGGGCATGCAGCGTGACATCCCCTCCCCGGTCGACACAATGGACCGGCACGCCCCGTTCTTCCAAGTATTTTTGGGAAAACAGAATGTGCCGCTCATCGGATAAACGGCCCAGCGTAATAACCGCGGGATGCTCGCACAGCAAAATTGTCTGCGGCCCGCCGGCCAGAACATCGTCAACATGCCGTTTTTGATCGTCCTGCGCCCGTTCATAGGCAATGAGCCCAAGATCGCGCACGCGGCAATATGTTTTTTCCTGAACATCCACCAAAGGCACCTTTTACAATAAAACCCCGGACCATTCAAATGGAGAAAATGGAGCGGGGTGTACACACACAGCTGGCTGCCGAGCTTATTTCAAATGGCAAATTTCAGATTCCCAGCGCTGTTTGAGCCCGGGATTATCGACCCACGATAATACGTACTGCGTATACTCTTCTCCCGTTACTCCGGTATCCCGCCCGGTAATGACCATCTTTTTTTCGAATACGCCGCACATCTCCAGGGCCATTTCCACTTTTTCCGCACGGTCACCATACCCGATATGGCGCAAGAGCATCGCGCTCGCCCGAATCATGGAGCACG
>MHGR01000111.1:0-664 GCA_001805655.1 Omnitrophica WOR_2 bacterium RIFCSPHIGHO2_02_FULL_52_10 | reverse complement strand
GCGGCCTCATCCGTCAAGATATCCCCGTACAGATTTGGCATCACCATGACTTTAAACTCTTTGCGGCGCGCGGGATCGATCAGCTTTGCCGTCATGATATCGATATACCACTCATCGACTTTGATCTGCGGGTATTCTTTCGCTATCCTGAAGGCGACCTTTGAAAACCGGCCGTCTGTCGTCTTAATGATATTGGACTTGGTCACGACCGTGACTTTGTCAATCCTGTTTTTGTGGGCGTACTCGAACGCCATCCGAACGATCCGCTCGGCCCCCTGCTCGGTGAAGACCGTAAAATCAAAACTGAGATCGTCGGAAACATCAAAGCCCTTGGAGCCAAGCACATACGCCCCCTCGGTATTCTCCCTAAAAAAACACCAGTCTATGCCCTCCCAGGGAATCTTGACCGGGCGGACGTTCGCGAAAAGGTCCAGATGACGGCGCATCGCCACGTTGGCGCTCTCGATATTCGGCCAGGGATCCCCGACCTGCGGGGTCGTCGTCGGGCCCTTAAGAATGACATGGCAGGACTTCAGCTCTTCCAGGACGTCATCGGGAATGGCTTTCATCTGTTTGGCGCGGTTCTCGATGGTCAGGCCGGCAATCTCCTTAAAAACGATCTTGCCCTGTTTGATTTCGTCCTTGAGCATGTGCCGGAGAAGAT
>MHGR01000110.1 GCA_001805655.1 Omnitrophica WOR_2 bacterium RIFCSPHIGHO2_02_FULL_52_10 | reverse complement strand
GCTTCACGGTCAAAGACACCGGCATTGGCATTGCGCAAGACAAGTTGGAATATATATTTCAACCGTTTGCTCAGGCGGACACATCGACAACCCGTAAATACGGCGGAACCGGATTAGGGTTGTCCATTTCGAAATCCATTGTTGAGGCCATAGGAGGGAAAATTTGGGCAAAATCCAAAGAGAATGAGGGAAGTGAATTTATGTTCAGTGTCATGATGCAAGAGGGAACATCCGTTGTTGAGGAGGAAGTTTGTCCTTTAGAGACCAAGGCCGTTGCCGGTTTGAGGGTTTTAATCGTTGATGACAGCCAAATCTCCAGAGAAATTCTCATAAAACTTTGCGAGTCATTGGAAATGAAAATATTGGCGGTTGAACACTCGGGATTTGCCGCCCTGGAAGAGTTAGACAGGTGCTATCAACAAAAAAAGCTCCCTGATCTGATTCTTTCTGATATCAGGATGGAAGGGATGAGCGGATTTGAACTGATTGAAAGAATCCGGGCCGATAAACGGTTTAAGCATATTAAGGCGATTACATTATCTTCCGAGGCCTATGACGGGCAGGCTGGTGAATCAAGAATGAAAGGATTCAACGGCTACCTGTCCAAGCCGTTTACTCATCAAGAGTTGGTAAAGGTCATTACGACAGTTTTGGGAGATAAGCGCCAAGGAGGGCCGATTGTAACGCGCCATATGGCCAATGAGCTGGGCTGCAAAGGCATTAAGGTATTAGTCGTGGAGGATAACGAGCCTAATCAGATGCTCATGCGGGAATATGCCAAGGAATTGGGATATGAATGTGAGTATGTTACCAACGGCCAAGAGGCGATTTACAAGCTTAAAGAAGGCCATACCTATGACTTGATTTTAATGGATCTTCATATGCCGGTCATGGGTGGAGTTGAGGCCTGTGAAATTATACGAAAGGACATTAGTAAGGATATCCCTGTCATCGCCCTAACGGCTGCGATATTGGAGGAAGACCGCAGAAACGCCGAGGCGGCCGGCATGAATGATTTATTGGCCAAACCGATCGACATCGATGATTTGAGAGAAAAAATTATTAAACACGGCAGAAAGGCGTAAATGGAAAGACCTGATCAGAGGAATGTGCAAAATGATGCGCAAGGCCGATTACCGCAGGATCTCAGCTCAATCGGACTGATCATCAATAGCATTGTTCACAGTTTCAATAATGCGATCGGGTTGATTCGCGGATACGCTGACTTATCGTTGAGGGCGACAGACCCCGAAAGCCGTATATATCCTTATTTAAAGAATATTATCAATGGGACGGATGCCATGAAGGAATTGTCCGAAAAGATGAGGGTATTCGGCCAACAGGCAAAAAAAGATCTCCAATTAATGAAAATTCACCCGATTGTTGAGGAAGCGGTTAACGCGTTTACGAGGTCATTAGCGCCGCCCGTTCAAATCCGGCAAGATATTGATGCCCATTGCGGGGAAATTTTAGCCGATGCCGACCAGATCAGGCAGGCGGTGATCAATCTTTGCGACAATGCCCATCATGCCACACGTGATAACGGAAGTGAAATCAAGGTATCCTTAAAAGAGGTGGATGTCGATGCTTCATTTGCCGGAACACATAAGGACTTGAAGGAAGGCAGGTATCAAAAACTCACCGTGAGGGATACCGGCAGCGGCATAGATCCGGGGATATTAAGCCGGATTTTTGAGCCATTTTTTACGACAAAGAATGAAGAAGGACATTCTGGATTGGGACTAACGGTGGTTCAGGCGATAGTTAAAAATCACAAGGGGGTGATTTCTGCCGAGAGCAAACTTGGCGATGGGACAAGATTTGATATTTTTTTCCCGGTAGAAAATTAATATTTGTAAAATCGGGAAAGGAGGGTAAGGATAATGCCACGGATTCTTGTTATTGATGATAATGATGCATTTAAGGAAATGATATGTGAAATCTTAAAAAACGAAGGGTACAAAGTCCTGTCCGCATCTAACGGAAAAGAAGGTGTAAAGTTGTGCCGCGCGCAGCCGGTGGATTTGATTGTCACAGATCTTCTTATGCCGGATATGGATGGTATCGAGACGATACGGGAAATGAAAACAGCCAGTCCGGATTCGAAAGTTATCGTTGTCTCCGGAGGAGGAACAGCAGGTACGGCACAAGATTATTTAGAAGCCGTGAGTGTGATGTGTGACATCAAGTATACCTTTTCCAAGCCTTTTGACATGGACCAATTCCTTCAGGCGGTCAAAGAGCTTGTCGGTTAGAAAATTGAATCTACTGTCTGCTGTTCTTTGAGCGGTTTGTGTGCCAACAGCGTTGACAACACGTACGATATATGGTACGCTTTTAATGGAGGTCAAAAATGACATCATTAACAGCTAGTCAAGCAAGGGCATTATTATATAAACTATTGGATACGGTAGCGGCTTCCCACGCTCCTGTCCAAATAACAGGAAAAAGAAGCAATGCCATTCTCATTTCCCAAGAGGATTGGGATGCCATTCAAGAGACTCTTTATCTTGTTTCTATTCCTGATATGCGAGAATCCATCCGAAAAGGCCTTAAGACGCCTGTTGATAAATGCAGCGAAGATCTGAAATGGTAGATAAGACTAAGTGGAAAGTCGTATTTACCAAACAGGCGCAAAAGGATGCAAAAAAACTTAGTTCCTCCGGCTTTAAATCTAAAGCCGAAGAACTTATTGAGTTGCTTAAATCAAATCCTTACGAAAAAAATCCTCCTTTTGAGAAACTTATCGGTGATCTTACCGGCGCGTATTCAAGGCGCATTAACATCCAGCATCGACTTGTTTATCAGATTTTAGATGATATCAAGACTGTAAAAGTTATTCGGATGTGGACACAGTATGAATAAAACCAGGGCCGCCGGTCTTTTTTGTGTTCCAGAAATGCCGGGGTTCATGTATAATAACCCCCTATGGCTAACCGCACCGCGAACGTCCAGCTGTTTCTTTCCCCGGAATTACGCGTCGTCGAGGCCTCGGCCGGTTCAGGCAAAACCTATGCCCTGGCCAAACGCTATGTCCAGCTGATCCTGAGCCCTGACGGGCACGCCGAACAGATCCCCATCCGTAACATTCTCGCCCTGACCTTCACTAATAAAGCGGCCTTTGAGATGAAGGCCCGCATCCTGGAGTTCCTTAAAAAAATCGCCTTGAAGCAATTGTCTGCCGATCAGCAAGAGGACATCCTCAAGCCTTTGGGGCTTGACTCCGATGAGGCCAGCGGCAGGGCTTATGCCGTGATGGAGGGGATTATCCGCCACTACAATTTTTTTCAGGTGCAGACCATCGACAAGTTCATCAACGCCCTGCTTTCTGGCTGCGCGTTTAAGATCGGCCTGACCGCAAATTTCAAAATCAAAACGAATGCCGAGGAATACCTTCAATACAGCCTGGACGAGCTCATCGACCAGGCGGCGCGGGACAAAGCGGTCCTCAGGGTCTTTGAACAGTTCATTCATCACTACCTGTATTTGGAAAACCGCACGGGGTGGTTTCCCAAGGACGATATGCTCGCGATTATCACCACGCTCTTTGAGCAGGCTAATGCGTACGGGCTGGATTTTGTGGAGGGCCCGTCCACCCCGGACGATGTGATCGCATCCAAACATTTGATCCTGGATGAAATGAACAAGTTGCGCCGCGCGCTGCCCGAAGGCGCCCATGCGGGTTTTGTCAAATCGCTCGGCGATTTTCTCCAGGCCCATGATACGGGTTTTGACATAGACGGCGTTTCCGAATATTTCACGCGCGAGGATGTCCCGGTCAAGAAGGGGGCCAAGGTGCCGGCCGGCGTTGGGAAAAGCTGGAAAAAAATCCGCACCCATCTCAAGGAGCTGTGCACCCAAGAGGCGTATTCCCTCTTTAATCCGTACGTGCAGGTATTCGCGCTCGCCATGCAGGGATTTTTTGAACTGGCCGCCAAGGATGACTGCCTGTTCCTCAATGAGCTCAATAAAAAGGCCGGCCTGCTGTTTGACAAGGAGCGCATTACGGTCGAGGAGCTCTATTACCGCCTCGCGGCGCGCTTCCGTCATTACTTGATCGATGAGTTTCAGGATACCAGCCGGCTGCAGTGGCATAACCTGGAAAAAATGGTCGAAGAGGGGCTGTCGCAGGGCGGGACGCTGTTCTATGTCGGGGACCGTAAGCAGGCCATCTACGGTTTCCGCGGCGGTGACGCCGGCCTGTTCGATGATGTCAAAAAAACATTCGCGGCCTTTAACGTCCACACCGACTGGCTGACCAAAAACTGGCGCAGCCAGAAGGCCATCGTCGATTTCAACAACGCCGTGTTTTCCGGGGAAAATCTTGAACGGTTCATCCGGGATAAGGAAGCGCACGCAATGGAAGCGAAGAAGAAAACGGCGGTCCTGTTTACCGGGGAAGATATGGCCGCTCTCAAGAATATATTCGCCGGCGCGCAGCAGACCTGCAAGCCGGAGAACAAGGACGGCTTTGTTCAGATGGAATGCGTGGATGGCGATAAAAAAGAAGACCGGGATGAGGCCATACGCGAAAAGCTCATCAGCTTGATCCGCAGCCTCAAAGAGCGGTTTGCCTACCGGGATTTGGCCATCCTCACCCGCGGCAACCAGGAGGTCAAGGAGGTCACCCAATGGCTCCTGGAGGAGGGGCTTCCCGCCGAATCCGAGCGGACTTCGGATATTACCGAGAACGGCCTGATCCGGGAGCTGGTCGCGTTTCTGCAGTTTCTCGACTCCCCGGTCGATAACCTTGCCTTTACGGCGTTCATTTTGGGGGATATCTTTGCCAAGGCGACGGGATTATCCCGGGAGGAGATGCAGCGCTTCATTTTCAGTCTGCGTCCGCGTCTGGTAGCCGAGCAGGATCTTTATGTTTACACGGAATTCCGGGAGCGGTACGCCAAGATATGGGACGCTTTTATCCATGAGTTTTTTTCCAATGCCGGATTGTATCCGCTGTATGAGCTGCTCATCACCATGTACGGCCGTTACAACGTCCTTGCCCTGTTCCGGGAGGACCAGGGGTTTTTGATGCACTTCCTCGAATTGGCCAAAAAAGCCGAGGAGGAGCACACCGACATTCCGTCCTTTCTGGAATATTATGAGCATCTGGAGGGCGAGGACCTTTATGTGCATATTACCGACAGCGACGCGGTGAGGATTATGACGGTGCATAAGGCCAAAGGGCTTGAATTCCCTGTCGTGATCCTGCCGTTCCTGGGAATGGACATACAGATCGGCGCCAAAAGCGGCGAGTACCAGCCAGCGTATATTGCCCGGCCCCACGCGGATGGGATGCAGCTTCTGCGGCTTAAGACCAAGTATCTCAAGTTCTCCCCCGAGCTTGAAGAGCTCTACGCGCAGGAATATAAGAAAGCTTTGGTGGACGAACTGAACACGGTCTATGTTGCCTTGACCCGGGCGCAATACGAGCTGTACGGGTTTATCCCCAAAAAGGTCGGCAACAGCCTTAATTGCGCCCGGTTCCTGATTCCCGAAGGCCGTTTTCAGTGCGGCGGGCCTAAAAAATATCCGGCGGTTCACGCGGACGATAAGGTGATCGTTGCCATCTCCCCGGCGGCCTATCCCGACTGGATTGATTATTTGAAGGACGAATTCTGCGACGCGGGCGAGTTAAAGAACAGGCAGCAAAGGCGGAAGGGAGAGATGATGCACTTTGCCCTGGAGCGCATCGGTAATTTGAGCGCGGTCGATAAAGACCGGGTGATACAGGCGGCATTGGAGGAGACGGAGGCGCATTTCACCGGGGCGGCGGATTGGCCGGAATGCCGGAAGCGGCTTCAGCAGATGCTCGATCAAAAAGAGCTGCAGCCGTTCTTTTCCTGCGCTCAGGCCGAGGTGTTCACGGAGAAGGAGATGGTCAATGCGGTCGGCCATACGAAGCGCTGCGACCGGTTGATTATCCGCAGCGATGAAGTTTGGATAGTTGATTTTAAAAGTACCCGGGACAGCGCGGGGCGCGACCGGGAGCAAATCCGGGAATACAGGGAAATCCTCCAGGATGTCTATGCCGGCAGGACTATCAGAGGGTTTCTGGTTTATTTTGACGAACTGAAGGCGGAAGAAGTATGAAAACGGCGGCCGTGAAAGATAAGATCATTACCTATTCTTTTTGCGAAAGCTTCCAGGATAACTTGATCCGGCATATTCAAAAGGAAATTATCGAACCCGGGGCGGACTTGAGCCGGCTGGCGGTCGTGTTCGGAGGGAAGCGCCCGGCCATGTTCCTGAAAAGGGGCCTGGCCGGAAGGTTAAACAAAAGCTTTTACCCACCGGTATTTTTCACCATTGACGAATTCATCCAATACACGGTCCGCAAAAGCGCCGCCTTCCGCCAGCCGCAGGACATGGATAACTGCTTCCTGCTGTACAAGCTGGCGAAGAAGGTCACCCCCCGCATCCTGGAGGGGCGCGAAACATTCGCGGCCTTCCTGCCCTGGATCCGGGAGATCCTCGAATTTATCGATCAATTGGACCTGGAGGACATCGGGGAAAAGGCGCTGGGCGCGGTGCGGGCGAACGCGCAAATCGGCTATGCCGTCCCGGATGACATCAATCAATTGCTTGAGCACATCGTCGTTCTGCGCCGGGCGTATCACGCACAGCTCATCGCCGCCCGCTCCTATTCCCGGGGGCTGCAGTACCTCACGGCCGCGCAGACCGTGGCTGACCATGATTTCGCCGAATTCGACCAGATCCTGTTCTGCAATTTTTTTTACTTCCACCGCACGGAGGAGAAGGTCGTCAAGAGCCTCTACGAGCGGGGCAAGGCCACTTTGATTTTCCAGGGGGACCAGCGCAAATGGCCGGTCCTGCAGAGGATTGCCAGGATGTTCGCCTGCCCGATCCGGGAAGGGGACCGGCCGCAAGAGCCGAAATTCTCTTTCGAGCTGCACGCCGGTTTCGATGTCCACTCCCAGGCGGCTTTACTGCGCGAGGTTTTGAAAAATATCCGGACGCCGGAGCGGGCGGTAATTGTCCTGCCCGAAGCGGACCATCTCATTCCCGTTCTCTCCGAGATCGGCACTTTACTGAAGGAATATAATGTTTCCATGGGGTACCCTTTAAAGCGCAGCAGCCTGTTTTCCCTGTTTGAAATGGTCTTCCGGGCGCAGTTGTCCGTCAAGGACGGGCGGTATTACGCGCGGGATTATTTAAAGGCCTTGCGGCACCCGTTCATCAAGAACCTCAGGTTGTCCTCTGACCCCGCGGTGACGCGCATTTTGATCCATAAGATTGAGGAAATCCTCACCGGCCGGCAGAGGACGGCGCTGTCCGGCAGTTTATTCCTGGACATTGACGACGTTTTAGAACTGGATGATCTCTATGTGCCCACATCGGACATGCTTAAACGGCTCGCCATCACGGTCAGCAAAAAGGAGCTCAGAGGGATCCTGGAAACGGTGCATGAGCTCCTTTTTTATCAATGGGAAGCGCTGGGCAATTTCCGGGATTTTGCCGCCGCGCTGGACAAATTCCTGGCGGTCCTTATTGATAAAAGCTTTCTGGCTAACTATCCGCTGAATCTCAATATCGCGTCCAAGATTTACGAAGTTCAAGAGGAATTCCGGAACGCCGCTTTTGCCG
Organism: Omnitrophica WOR_2 bacterium RIFCSPHIGHO2_02_FULL_52_10; assembly: GCA_001805655.1. Classification (GTDB taxonomy): domain Bacteria; phylum Omnitrophota; class Gorgyraeia; order Zapsychrales; family Zapsychraceae; genus 2-02-FULL-52-10. The sequence continues at coordinate 9,252 of MHGR01000110.1, read as the reverse complement.
CGGAGCGTTTCGACAAGGAGGAGATGTTCCGTATCTTCGAGCACAAGATGGCGCACGAGAAGATTGCTTTTGCCGGGTCGCCGTTAAAGGGCCTGCAGATCCTCGGCCTTTTGGAAACGCGGGCGCTGAATTTTGAGCACGTCATTATCCTGGATACCAACGAGGGCGTTTTGCCGAGACTGAACATCCATGAGCCGCTGATCCCCCGCGAGGTGATGATCAGCCTGGGCCTCGACCGCCTGGAGCTCGAGGAGGAGATCCAGCGCTATCAGTTCATGCGGCTGATCTCTTCGGCGAAAAACGTGCATCTGATCTACCAGGAAAGCAAGGACAAGGAGCGCAGCCGGTTCATCGAGGAGCTTGTGTGGGAGAAACAGAAGAAAAGCCGGGCTTTCACAAAGGAAGCGGCGCTGCAGGCCAGCTTCCGGGTGAATATCAGGCCGTCAAGAAGGACCGTCGCCAAGACGCCGGAGATGCTCGCCTTTCTGAAACAACACGTCTATTCGGCCTCGAGCGTTAACATGTACATGCATAACCCCATGGATTTTTATGTCAATTACGTGCTCGGCTTGCGGGAGCAGGAAGACCTTCTGGACGAACCGGAAGCCAGGCATGTCGGGACATTCATGCATGAACTTCTGGAAGAAGGCTTCCGGCCTTTCCTGAACAAGAAACCGAAAATCGATTCGGCGTTCCGGGACCGTTTTATGGCGATGTTCGAGGAGAAATTCGCAGAAACATTCGCGCGTTCGATGAAATCCGATTCATTTTTGCTGAAAGCCGTGGCCGCGCAGCGCCTCAGCCGCTTCCTGGACAACGAGCAGTTCAATGGGGAGCGGCAGGTGGAGAAGATCCTGCACTTAGAGAGCCGCTTTGAGGGAACCGTGCCGCTGCCCGCGGGCAGCTTCAAATTCCGATACGTCATAGACCGCATTGACCGCTGCAGTGACGGCACGGTCCTGATTTTGGACTATAAAACCGGCGGCGCCGACCTCATGCCCAGGCCGGCCGGCCGGCTCAAAGGCCTGGCGTGGTCCCGCGCGGCCGCTCTGGAGAACATCAAGTCCTTTCAGATGCCGCTGTACTTTCATTATCTCGGGGAGGAGTTCCCGGACGACCGGGTCAACGCGGTGCTGTATAATCTTAGGACGCTGAAATTGCACCAATTCACCGACCCGATGGCGGCGGCGCAAAGGGCCGAATTCAACGCCGTGTATTTGGAAGCGTTGAACTTCATCATGAGCGAAATTCTTGACCCGGATGCGCCGTTTGAAGAGGATGAGCGGGAATTGTATTTTTAGATGCGGGTGCCAAAAGGGATTATGCGGCTCACGGGAATCTTTTTATGGTTGCGGGCTGATCAGTTTGCAGAATGTTGCGGCCGGGCAGATGAAATTACTTAAACGGTACACGCCGCTTAATCGCTTCAGGGATGAGGGGGGACGGGTCTTCCGATTTTTTCAGCGATAGCAAAAGAACACTGTACAACATGACGCTGACCCCGGCCATTTCAAGGAATTCCTCCATGATGACCTCAACGGTGTACACCAGCTTGTCGCTTTCATCCAGATAAAAGAACGTGATGGTTTCCATGCCCGCCGAACCGAACAAGAAAACCACGATTCCCAGCAGGAAGATGCGCGATAGGCGGGGGTAGGCCTTCCCCAGGGCCCAAAGGTCTTTGGCCAGGAGGGCGAGCAGGATAATGGCGATAGTGCCGTAAACGACGATCCAGACCCCGTGCCGGCCGTGGAAGTAGGGGACCAGGGGGTTGTTGATAAAGACCCAGGTCAGCTTTTCATGGATAATCGCGGCCTCATCCAGCGAAAGGTAGATGAACCCAAAACCGAAAATCTTGGTGCCGAGCTTGGAGGGGGGCGGGGTGTGCTCCGTGCGGTAGCCGATGAACAGGAACAGGAGCCCGATTAGGAACAATTGGATGGTGGAAAACCAGGTGGGGATATTGGATTCCTGGTCGATATTAAACAACTCGTAGACCCACCAGAAGGGGTGATCGAACAGAAAATCCACCCAGAATATGCCGCAGAAGAGAAGTTCACAGAGGATCAGGCAGACCAAAGCCTTGACGGCATCCCGGTCGCTTTTAGGGCATAATAGGCTCATGGGTGCTTAGAGGATTTCCAGCTATTCCTTAATATTTTTATTTCTGTTATTGATATAGGCGTGTTGCAGGGCGATATAGGGATCGATGGCGCTTTCCATCAGGTCGTCGTAATTGTCGCGGATGTTGTACGTATAATTATTGACGCGTTTCCCGGCGGAAATCCCGAATAGAATATCCTCATCCAGAACGACATCCAGCGTCCCGAACCAGAACAGCGGGTCAAAGGCCATGTCGATGATGGTGCCGATCGTGTCGCGGCGGTTGGAGGGGCCGATGATCGGCCACATGAAGAATGACCCTTCGCTGAAACCGTGGCGCGACAATGTTTGCCCGAAGTCCTCATCATACATTTTTGCTTTCAGCGCATATTCGCCCGGATTAAAAAAACCGCCGATACCCGCCGTCGTGTTAATCATGAAACGCGCGAATTCGATTGAGGCCCTCTTAAATTTTCCCTGAAAGACATTGTTGAAAAACCGCACCGGCATCCGGAGGTTGGTAAAGACGTTATTGAAGCCGCCTTGCAGCTTCTTGGGGACGATAAAATCATAGCCCTTGGAGAGGGGGGTAAACACGTATTTATAAACTTTGTGGTTGAAGTTGAAGACCTTTCGATTCCACTTTTCATAAGGGTCGCTGACTTCCAAAGTATATTCATCGTCGTTTTCCCAGTCCGTATCTTTGTCGGCCATGAAACCGATGCCGGTGGTAGTATCCTGAGCGAACAGGGTGGGGGACCATAAAACGCTGACGAACAGAATGCAGATCAGTAACCACGCGCGCATTTTAAGATGTTTTACCATAACGCCCTCCGTCATTTAGAAATGCATTGATTATTTTCCCAGCTTGACCACTTCGCTTTCCTTTTCCTTAAGCTTGTCCATCAGCTCGGCGAACGTGGAATTGCTGAGAATGCTGTTAAATTGGCTCCGGTAATTTCCGACAATGCTGACGCCCTCAACGATAACATCATAGATCCTCCATTCGCCGCCCAAGATTTTCATGCTGAACACCACGTCAATTTGCTTGCTGTCGCTGGTGAGGAAATAGGTATTCACCTTGCCGCGTTCGCCTTCGACCATCTCGCTGATGTAGACGATGCTCTCCTGCGCGTACGAATCGGACTTATCAAGATAAATGTTCTTGAGGATGTTCTTGAAGGTTTCGGTGAATTCCTGCTGCTCCTGCGGCGTGCGGCCATTCCAGTGCCGTCCCAGGGCCCGCTTCGCCGTCTCTTCAAAACTGAACACTCCTTTGACGGCGTCCCAAAGCTTCTGGCGGCGCTCAGGCATTTTCTCCGGGCTCCGAAGGGCGGGGTCATTGAGGATCGCCAGGCCTTCGTCGATGGTCTGTACGACGACCTTTCCCGGCGATTCCGCCCATATTAAAGAAGAGGGGGCAAGGACGAGCATAATAACGGCAAGAAAAGTCAGTAGGGGTATGCGGGTGGCCACGGTTCTAGTTTCCAACAACAAAGTTTTTTAATGCCGACATGAGATCAAAGGGCGGTTCCGTGTCAAACAGGCCATCCCCCGGCCCGAGAACCACATCGGAGCCCCCCGGCAGGATCTCGATGTACTGCTCTCCTAGTATACCCTTTGTACGGACGGAAGCAATAGCGTCATCCTGAATTTTTACATCGCGGTCAATCAGCATGGTGACGACCGCCTCATAATTCTTTAATTCGACGGATTTGATTTTGCCGACCTTGACACCCGCAATCTCGATATTGGTGTCCTCTTTCAGCCCGGTGGCCGATGAGAACGTGGCGTGAATGGGATAATAACCCGTGTCGAAGAAATCGACCTGTCCCAGATTGATGGATATGTAGGCCATGCATGCCAGTCCAAGGGAAACAAATAGGCCCACAATAATTTCTATATGAGATTCTTTCATCACGCACCGCCTTTTATGGTTGTTTTAAGCCAAACGCTGTTTGGACCGGTTACTCAAGCTCTCCTTTAAGGAACTTCTGCACGGTCGGATTGGTGGAAGCCTGGATTTCCTCGGGTGTTCCTGTCGATATGATTTTGCCGCCGTGCAGCATCGCGACCCGGTCAACGATTTGGAAAATGCCCGGGATTTCGTGGCTGACGATCAGGGCCGTCAGCCTGCGCTTTTCCTGCAGGGAGCGTATCGTGTTATAAATAATTTTGGCGATCACCGGGTCAAGGCCGGTGGTCGGCTCATCGAAGAAAATAATCTCCGGGTTCATGATCAGGCAGCGGGCCAGGGCCACGCGCTTGCGCATGCCCCCGCTGATCTGGGCCGGGTATTTATCCCGATCCTCCAAAAGCTGAACGGCTTCCAGCTCCTTGAAGACTTTCTCCTTGATCTGCGCTTCGCTGAGCTTTGTTTTTTCCTTCAGCGGGAAGGCGACATTCTCATAAATGGTAAGCGAGTCAAACAGGGCGCCGAACTGAAAAACGATGCCGAGGCGGTCTTTAATGGCCCTCAGCCGTCTGCCCCGCAAACGGGTGATGTCCTCGGTGCCGATCATGATAGAACCCTTATCGGGCTTCATCAGCCCGATGATATGTTTGAGCAGCACGGACTTGCCGTTGCCGCTCCCGCCGATCAAGGCGAAGGTCTGGCCTTTTTCGATCCTGAGATTGACGCCTTTCAGGATTTCTTGACGGCCGAATTTTTTGTACAAATCAACGACTTCAATCATGGCGTTTTTAGCCGCAAGGCCGGGTGTTATGTTAAAATCAAAATCGAAGTAATAAAGTAGTCGCAGACAAGGATGACGACGGATGATAAAACGACGGCCTCGGTCGTGGCCTTGCTCACGCCTTCGGCCCCGAACCCGGAGCCGGAATCGGCGAAATATCCCTTGTAGCAGCAAATCCAGGAAAATAACAACCCGAAACTCAGGGATTTTTTCAGGCTCAGCGTCAAGTCCTGCAGCTGGACGGAGTCGCTGATCGCGCCGAAATAAACGCCGCTGGATAAGCCGGTGAGCGTGACACCGACCAAGTAGCCTCCCCAGATGCCCATCAGGATGAACAGGGCATTCAGGATGGGGAGGGAGATGACCCCCGCGATCAGGTTGGGTACGGAAAGAAAATTCTTCGGGTTGAGCGCCATGGAATCCAGCGCGTCGATCTGCTCGGAAATGCGCATGATGCCGATCTCGGCCGTCAGGGCGGAACCGGCCCTGCCAATCACCATCAGGGCGGAAATGACCGGCCCCAATTCCCGGATCAAAGAAAGTGAAGTGATCGCCCCCAGCTTGGATTCCGCCCCAAACGTGATCAGGACGTAGTAGGCCTGAAGCGTCAGGGCCATGCCGGTAAAGAGCCCGGTCAGGACGATGACCGAGATCGTCTTGACGCCGATAAAATACACCTGTTTGGTGACCCTGAAGGGACGGTACGGCGGCAGAAGCATGCTGTACAGGGAGCTTCCCAGGAAAATGGCCATTTTCCCGAGCTCACGTATGAAATTAATGACTTTGCCGCCTATGAGTTTGAAGGGATAGAAAAAAAACATAAAAAATGCAACGCAGACAGTTCAGCAAAATTACAATTTTACTTGTACATAAATATATCACAATTTTTAAAAAATGAAATCTTTAAATGACAGAAATTAGCATGGGTTGGGGAGAAAAACCTGGTTGCCGCCATGCCTTATGTTCAGATGCGTAAATTCTAAAAGCACAGGGTTCTTGCTTTACCAATATTGATATTATATATTCTGTTTAGGATGTCCATCGCCCGGCCGGGTGGTATAATGACTTTGCCTAATTATGCAAGGTAAACGTTTCATATAATGACCAGACATATCATCATTGCTATCATTCTCGCCCTGTTTGTGCTGCCTACTGCCTGGGCGCAAGTCCCCGAGAAGGAATATTACTCCGACGGCGTCCTGAAGGTGGACTGGTATTCGGAATTCGGCGACGGTAAGCTGAGCAGGAAGGAATACTATCCAAGCGGGTCCCTCAAGAGCGCAGTGGTCTATGTGAACGGGAAAATCGATGGCAATTACAAAGAATATGGTGAAGACGGCAAGGTGCTTGTTGAGCTGGGGTATAAGCTGGGCGTTGAGAACGGCGCGTTCAGGGAGTATGCTCCGGGCGGGACAGTATTAAAGGAAGGGAATTACGCCAACGGCAAGCTCAGCGGCCCCCAGAAAGCATATGACGAAAACGGCAATCCCTTCCAGGAGATTACGTATGCCGATGGGAAAAAACACGGAACGGCGAAAATATTTTTCCCCAACGGCAAAGTCAAAGAGGAATCGACGTATGTCAACGGGGAATTGCACGGCATCGTGATGTTCTATAAAGATAACGGGAGCCTGAAAGCTGAGAGCCGTTACCAGCGGGGCCTGCGCCAGGGGGAAGCCGCCGAATATTACCCGAACGGCAACTTGAAGGCCAAGATGAATTTTGTTGATGATGCCATCGATGGGGAATTCGTGGAATTTTATGAAAATCAAGAGCTCAAAAAGAGAAATTTGATCGTCAACGGCGAGGTTATTGAGCGGGAGGAATATGATGAGCAGGGCCAACTGATCCCCGAGCTTTCCTTCAGCGTGAATGAAACGGTCGTTCCCTCTTCAGCGGCGCCTGCGCCTGTTCCCTCCAAGGCAGAGGCACCTGCGCAGGGCCAGCGGGTATTTTTTCTGAAGTTCAAGGACATGGCGTTAATTGGGTTTTTGTCCGCGGTGTTTGTGATGATCGGCGTTTTTATCAGGAGGATTTTGACCGCCGGCAAAATCAAGGAGGCGGAGTATCAGCGCAGCCCAGCCGTGTTGCCGGAAAGAGATCAAAGTCGGAAGGAATTCAACCCGCCGCATTCTGAAAGCGAAAAAATGTACCGCCGCCTGGTCGAAACGGGCAAGAGCGGTATTTTTATGGCGGACATGAACGGCCGCCTTTTTTATGTCAATCATGCCTTTGCCGAAATCTTCGGACATAAGACCGAGCAAGAAGTGGTGGGGGCAAGCATGGGCGCATTGTTCAAGTGCATCGACAACGGAGAGAAACAGCTGCTCAAAATCATGGGCGAGGCCAATGAAATCCATGATTTCCAATTCAGGCGCCGCTTGCCGAATAATGAGGTCATTATTCTCTCTGCCAGCGCCAACAGGATTTTTGACGACCAAGGCCGCCCGGCAGGGGTGCGGGGAGTGGTCGTGGACATGACGGAAAAAAGGCGGCTAGAATAGTCATGAATACCCGTCGCAACTGGCTGATCACCTGTTTTGTCATACTCTGGTGCCTGGCCTTCCATTATGAATCCGTGAGGTATTTTTATTTGGAGCCCCTGGCCGGCCGGCCTTTGCCCAAAATCAAATTCCTCTTTCCGCCGGCGGGATGGATTATGTTTTACCGCGTTGACCGGTCGTACGGGCACGTGCGCGTCTTCGGCTACAAAGGGGACCAGGGCATGGAAATTGACCCGCACGAGATTTTTCGCGTGCGGACCATCGGCTACGACAACATTCACCGCGGGGTGATCGGCTCAGCGGCCTCCAGCCACAACCAGGCGGCATTCTGCGAGCACCTGCGCCGGCGGTTCGGGGATATGGACAGCTTCCGGATCGTTTCCACGTATTACCCCGATTTTGTCGCGCATCCGTATGAGCAGTATCACCAGATTTTGTATAGTTGTCCTGAAAAAAAGCGGGAGTAAACATGGAGAAATTATGGCACCGGTTATTTCTTGAAGAGCGGCCGGCCATCAGCCTGTCGCTGTTTCGCATCGTGGCGGCGCTGACCACGGCCAGCGTGGTGGTGCCGTCGCTGGTGCATTTAGAGGAACTGTATTTTCGGGGTTCGTTGCGCGAGTTGAACCCGGGGTTTTTCCCGATTTGGTTCCTGGAGCTGGTGCAGAAGAGCCCGGATGGGCTGGTGGTATTCTTTGCCGTCGTCTTTTATGTCAGCGCGTTCACGCTGCTCATAGGGCTGTTCAGCCAGATGAGCTGTATCCTCATGACCATGAGCTGCTACTATTTTTACGCCCTGAACGCCTACCATGTCAGCACGCTGTCCTGGGACATTCTGCTGGTGACGCTGGTCATGCTGTGCGTCACGGGCTATCACGGGGATTATTTCTCGGTTGATTGCCTGTTGAAAAATGACGAACAGCCTTGGGCGAGGCGGCGCCCGTTTTTCGTCCAACGGCTTTTGCAAATGCAGCTGGGATTCACGTTTTTTTATACGGCCCTTTGTAAAACGACCGCGCAGGGGAACTGGCTGACGGACAATCCGCTATATTATGTCCTCAATTACCCTCCGCCGGGGGTGACCAAAATGTTCCTGCTCAGGGATTTCATCCAGGGCAGGCCGGGGTTGATCTATTGGGCGGGTGTTCTGATCGTTGTGATGGAATACCTGATCGTCTTCCTGCTTTTCTGGCCCCCGACCCGGATGTCCGCGATTTATCTAGGGATATTCTTCCAATGGCTTTTGCTACTCACCCTGGACGTCCCGGCGACATTCTTTTTCCTTTTTCCGGCAATGTTCCTGCTGTTCATCAATCCCAATGACATCCTGGATTGGATTGAGCGCCGGCGGCAGTATCATCTCGCCGCGCCGAGGCTGAAGCTTCTCTATGACGGGGATTGCGGTTTCTGCCGGAAATGCATCCGCGCGCTCAGAAAGATGGACCTTTTCGGCACGCTGGAGTACGTGAACTTCCATGAAGACATTGCGGCGGGCCGGCCGTTACCCGCGGGGTTGAGCAAGGAGCAGGTGCTCAAGCGCATCTATCTGGTCGAGAGCGGTCAGCACGCCTACGGGGGCTACACGGTGTTCCGGCGGATTTGCTGGCAGATGCCGATGATGTTTCCGTTTATTCCGGTAATTTTTTTTCCGGGCATGGGCATTGTCGGGCCGGTGATGTATGCTTTTGTCGCCAAAAACCGGATGTGCATCGGCGGGGGAAAAGGAAAGTCGTGCCGGGTCCCCGCCGGCTAGTCACGCGCCGTGTCCCCACACCGACTTCCAACCATACGCCGCAAGGACAGCGATATAAGGCATCATGGGAACGCGGAACCGCGCGTCCGCAATCCACAGCACCACTACCACGCTTGTCACGATAAAATACAGGACGGCCACCCCTAGAAACGATAAATAGCTATTTCTGTCAGCTTTTCCCGCGCCCAAAAGGAGC
>MHGR01000109.1:4067-6443 GCA_001805655.1 Omnitrophica WOR_2 bacterium RIFCSPHIGHO2_02_FULL_52_10 | reverse complement strand
GAAAAAAATTGAGGACATAAGAATAATAGTGGAGAAAGCAGCAAGACAAGAATAAGAATGACTGATCCCGATTTTATCGATTTCATGATGGAAGGGGGGCATTATTTATTGTTCCCCGAGGATTTCGGCGATTACCAGTGCCCGAATTGCGGCCGGGAGATCACCGAAGGCGACCAGGTCGAATGGGCCGATCAGAAGAAAAAAATCATAAAATGCCCGGACTGCGGGCAGGAAATCGAGGTTTCATAATGATGACATTAAAAAGTTTCGAACAATATTTAAAGAATAAATATGAATTAGCGGTCGGTGAAATAACTCTCAGAGAGCTTAAAGAAAAGGTCTTGAAAATATCTAAAAGCAAGATCAAAATATCAGGGCGTTCTTATGAGACCGGTCGGAAGAAAACAATTTATGTCCCGGTCGGTAATTTGTTTGCCCTTTAAAGGGCGATACAGGAATAGGCTCCTAGGACATTTAAAATGGAAATTTTTGGTATAATTAGCATGTGCTTGTTCGTATTTTGTTTTGTTCCGCAGATCATTCTGACCTTCAAATCTAAAAATGTATCTGGCGTAAGTCCAGGGCTTTGGACGATGGTTGTATTGGGATATTTTACGGGCCTGATTTATACTGCATCGCTGAAAGATGTCGTACTTATTACTACCTATTTATTAGGTTTAATTTTATCATCGGTTGTTTTATTTGGTTATTACCGATTTCGGTAGGACGCTTTGAACGGGGAACAAAATATTATGAACAAAAAAAGTCTGATTCAAGAGAAATGGGAACAGTCTCCTGGATATGTTTATTTTATAGCTGCCGGAGACCCAATAGTTGCTATTAAGATCGGTGTAACGAAACAAAAAGGAATGAAGCAGCGTTTGGGATCACATCAATCTTCTAATCATGTACCTCTTAGGATTCTGGCTGTTATTCCTTTCGAAGGCATGGAAAGGCCCATGGTCGAAGCAGAAAAAAAGGAAAAAGAGCTTCATAAGAAATTTGCTCACCTGCAGCGTTTTCAAAGCGGATGGGTTGGTTCCGAATGGTTCACGGTATCAGATGAATTGTTGAAAGAGATTGATAAAATAGGCACTAAACCATCTGAACTGGGTATAAAAGACACTATTGCAAGAATTGCACATATATAGTTACTGGGAGCCAGGAGAATGTAATGCCACCACTTAAGCAAGCGATTCGCAACAAACATACGGAGTTATTCCATAAAAAAGCCGCCTAGAAGGCGGCTTTTTTATGGAATGCTTTCCTGTTCTGAATTGCCGCCGCGCGTTGACTTTTGGGTATAGCCTAAAAAGGGGACAGCTTACATTCAAGAGCCCCCTGACATTCTCCTTGACCTCCTTCCAGAGCCGTGCTATTTTTTGTGGGTATGAAAATCCTGCAAGCCCCCATCACAACCAGCGAATTGAAGAAAACAGCGGCGGCGTTATTCGGAGACATGGCCAAAGCGGTCGTGGATGTTGACCGCCGATTAATCGCCCTCGATGCCGAGCTGCATTCCGATCTGGAGGCCCTGTTGCTGGAGAACGGCTCCTCCCAGAATTCCCTGTGGGGAATTAACTTATATCCCGGCCGGGGGGCGGATGAATTCGTTGAATTCGACTCCATGATCAACATACGCCCGTCTCAAAGGAACATGGGCCGCGGCGTTGACGATCAGGCCACGCGGCAGAAGATCATGAACATCGTGCATCAATGGATGAAATAGCGCCACAACATAAAGAACTCGCCGCCGGGCGGTGGCAGGAACTTTCCTTCTCCGCCCAAATGGCCAATATCGGCAGCGAGGTCAGCCGGGCGCTCAACTGGCAGGGCAAAAACAATGCCGAGCTCAGCCGGAAGGCTGTTGTCAGGGGGATTGAACTGCTGGACCTGAGCCTGGCCGGCGCCCGATCCCTTTCAAGGCTAAGAGAACTGGCCCGCTTGCGCGAGGCGCTCGTGGATTATTTTTTCGGCGCCAATGAATTTGCCTCCACCGAGGCGCTGTGGCGGAACTATTTCGACCATTTCGCGTACGCCGTCCGGAAAGACCGTTAAAGGGTTTTGGGCAAGTTAGTTCCGGGCCCGGCCCTGTTATTCATTCTTTGAATTGTCGGCGCGCGTCGACTTTTGGGAGTAGCCCCAATTGCGTCAACGTTGACGCAATTGCGTCCGTAAACTTTAAAGGAAGGTTGGTACGCGCGCCCGCTTTTTGAATAGTTGCCCGCGGGCAACAATTCCAATTGTGTCCGCGCGTTCACAATTGTGCCGCTCATGAGCGGAATTACGTCGCGGGCGACGTAATTGGTGCCGCGCCGCCCATTGTCCCTAAAGGGGGGCGCCCCCTTCTCTTCAGAGTCCTTGCCCTCCAACTAT
>MHGR01000109.1:0-4042 GCA_001805655.1 Omnitrophica WOR_2 bacterium RIFCSPHIGHO2_02_FULL_52_10 | reverse complement strand
CGCCCATTAGGCGGGGCGCGTCGAAGGGTTGACAAATCCGGGTGAAGTGCCGACGAATGTTCGACTTACAGAGGAACACCGAAGGTGTGACGAAAGTAAGTCGGTACATGTAGTCGCCCCCGCGACGATTGTAGCACTTAGGGAACGATAGTGATCATAAGTGCGTACAATGAGTCGCCCACGGAACGAAGTGAAGTGGGCAGCGAAGGGGGTAAATTGAGGCGAATAATAAACGGGAGTTGACCCTTATTTGAGGCCGGAAAAATAACTCGTTATTAATACTTGCACACATACCGTTAATATGTTAAACTTCTAGTGAAGTCAAGAGCGGACATTGTATTATGATCATTAAATTTAAATCGCAGGCTACTCAAGACATCTATGACGGCATCAACAGCAAACAGGCGCGGGCGATACCCTTACCTGTCTGGAAAGTAGCCCAAAGGAAACTCGATATGATCAATGCGGCGGTAAATTTAAGCGATTTAAAAGTCCCGCCCGGAAACAGGCTGGAAGCGCTGAAAGGCGATTTAGAAGGATTTCACAGCGTTCGCATCAATGACCAGTACCGCATTCTTTTCCGCTTTAAGGACAGTAATGCGTATGATGTAGAAATTACAGATTATCATTAAGGAGGGTTTACAATGATCCCCAAAAACCGTATACCGACACACCCGGGAGAAGTATTGCTTGAGGAATTTCTTGTGCCTATGGAAATGTCTCAGACGCAACTAGCCAGGGCCATGGGCGTCCCTATCCAAAGGATCAACACATTGGTCGGCGGGAAAAGAGGCATTACACCCGAGACGGCTATCTTGCTTTCAAGGGTTTTTAAAACAACCCCTGAATTCTGGATGAACCTTCAGGCCGGCTATGATTTGGCCATTGCCGAACAAAAAATGGCGCACGCGTAAGCAGATTAATAGCTTAGAACGGGCCGCCGGAGTCCTCGATAGCGGCTGCGCCTAACACTTGCGCCCGCTTTTTGAATAGTTGCCGCGCGGCAACAATTCCAATTGTGCCGCTCATGAGCGCAATTGCGTCGCCCGCGTACCAACCTTCCTTTGAAGTTAAATGATTGTAGTTGGTACGTTACTTTCCTTTTCTGAACAGAAAAGGTTGGTAACGTACTTTCGACATTACATCTTTAAAAGAAGGAAAGTACGACGCAATTGGGAACGCACGTTCCCAATCAAAACAATGGTGAGCAAGCGAGACTGAAAGGCGAGCGCGCCGAACCACCCGCCACGGATCAAGTTTCAGGCTGAAATATTTGACAAGCCGACAAAAATCCACATAATACGTATGAGGCAAAGAAGAGAAGCTTGGAAATGGGGTTACGTTACGTCTCCCGATTACACTTTTTAAAAGTGAGAAATGACGAAGGAAGACACAACACGAGTACAACGGTTTTTAAATCGATTACAGAACCATCCCGTTTTGGCCGTTTTCATTATACTTTGTATTATAATTATTAGTTTGAGCACCTTTACAGATTCAATCGATAAGCTTGCAAGTTTTGCAAAAAGATATTATCCTAAAAAATCACCAAAACAACAAAAACAACACAAAATAACAGAGATTAAACTTATAAATGGGGAACAAAAAGAAAGCCCTGTTGTGATTAACAAGTCAGTAGAAACAGTAGCTAGGGGACTTCACTCTGAATCAGAGCAAGGTAATACCGATTTGGAAAATCTCTATAAAGTGGCAGAGAAAATATATGGCGTAACTCCAAGAAATAAACAATATTTAAAAATAATAGATGTTGCCTTAAACAAACACGACTTAGAGTTTGCTTTTACAGTTGCAAAGAATATTTATGGTACTAATCCTAGAAATGAGGCGTTTAAGAAAATAATAATAATTGCATTAAAAATGAAAAAATATAATTTCGCTACTGTGGTTGCTGATGAAGTCTATGGTGCTAATGCTAAAAACGAGATGTATACATTAATAATTACTGAAAAGTCAAAAAGCACTGAGATTGAGAACTCTGAATTCAACAAAAAGGGCGCCTTTTAGGCGCCCTTTTTTAATTAACAAGAAGAATCAATCCCTAATCCAATATCTCCCGCCGGGTCGTGAGCGACATGCCCAGCGTGGACATGTCCGCGAATTCCAGCGAGCTGCCCATGGGAAGCCCCACCGAAATGCGGCTGACCTTGACACCCAGGGGCCGCAGCTGCTGCAGCAGGTACAGCGCGGTCATCTCCCCTTCATTGTCCGGGTCGGTGGCAATCACCACCTCCTGGATGCCCTGGGCGCGCACGCGCTCGAGCAATGGGCCGATCTTCAGGTCTTCCGGCCCCACCCCGTCGGCCGGCGCGATCGCTCCCAGCAGACAATGGTACAGGCCCTTATACGAGCCGGAGCGTTCAATCGCCAGCAGGTCCTTGGGGTTCTCCACGACACAGATCACTTTATCGTCGCGCGTGCTGTCATCGCACACCAGGCAAATCTCCGTGTCGCTCAAATTGTTGCACACACGGCAGAACATCAGCCCTTCCCTGAGGCCGATAATGCTCTTGGCCAGCGCGTGGGCCTCCTCCCGGGGATGGTTCAGCAGCCAGAACGCGATGCGCTCGGCGCTGCGCCGGCCGATGCCCGGGAGCCGGCTGAACCGTTCGATGAGGGTTTCGATGAGTTTGGGGTAGGGCATAATTGTTTGGTAGGGGCGGGTTTCAAACCCGCCCCTACAATCTAATCGTCGTGCCAGCGGCTAACAACCTTGCCGCCGAACGTATCGATGGCGCCTTTGATGTGTTCCGCCTCTTCCGGGGCCTCGCGTTCCTCTACAAAGGCATAGCGCAGCAGAACCCTGGCCTTCAGCTTGCCGGAAAACACGCGCTCGACAAGCTCGAGATTCTTTTTATCCTCCAGGGCTTCTTTCTGAAAATTACACCGCTGCGGAAAGCCGACGGTCAATTGCCTGCCGGAAACCTGATACGGAAAACCTTCCTGCAAATAAGTCGCCAGCGACATCTTCTCCCGGCTGACCGCGTGCGTGAGCAGTTCCCAGACTTTTTGCACTTTTTCCAGATGGAGTTCTACGTTTTCGAGTTCCCCGGCCGAAGGGGCCTCCCCGTTTTCCTCTCCGATGGCCACCTCCTCGGGCTCCACCAAGGAAACGCTCTGTCCTTGGAGACTACCATCCGCTTTTTGCTCCCGGCCGGGCTGTCCGCCGCCGGACACATCCAAGCGCCCTTTGCGGTCCCGCGGGACACCAGCCGGCGCCTGGCCGGGTCCTTGGAGATCCGGCATTTTTGCCGCCGGGGTATTGCCGCGCGCGGGAGTCAGCGCAGCCTGCGGCTGCTCGCCGCGGTAAGTCAACTTGGCAAAGGCGACCTCCAGCGGCATGCGCACCGACTCGGTGATGCGCGCCGTGTCCTGGGCCTCAATCAGCGCGTCGATGGCCGCCAATATCTCCTGCAGCGTGAATTGCTTGCACTGCGCCAAAAGCATGTCCTTGACCGCGGCGGGATAATCGACCAGCTTGCTCAGCGCATGGCCGCCGACCTTGATGATCATCAGGTGCCGGAAATGCTCGGTGATGTCCTTGGCCAGCTGCCGGGCATCCTTGCCCCTGTCGAGAATATCCTCCAGGATCTTCAAACTGGCCGGGCAGTCCTTTGTTCCTAAGGCGTCGGCCAGGTCAAACAATAGCTGCGTTTCTACGAGCCCCAGCATGGAAAACACATCCGCGGATTTGATGCCTTCCTCGCTTAAGGCGCTGAGCTGATCCAGGACGCTCAAGGCGTCGCGCAGGCTCCCCTGCGCCGATTTGGCAATCGCGTACAAGGCCTGCGGCTCGGCCTTGAGTTTTTCCTTCGCGGCAACGGCGGCCAGCAGGTCGACAATGGTCTGGATGGGGACGCGCTTGAAATCAAAACGCTGGCAGCGCGAGATGATGGTCGCCGGCACTTTCTGGGGGGCGGTGGTGGCGAAAATAAATTTCACGTGCTCCGGCGGCTCCTCCAAGGTCTTCAGCAGGGCGTTGAAGGCCTCGAGGGTCAGCATGTGCACCTCGTCCACGATATAG
>MHGR01000108.1:4214-7932 GCA_001805655.1 Omnitrophica WOR_2 bacterium RIFCSPHIGHO2_02_FULL_52_10 | reverse complement strand
CATGCACATGCCCGGCGATATGGGACGGGTATTTGGATGCGTCAAAGCGCGTGATTTTTTCCCATATGGCCATGGTGGCCTCCGAGATGGCCATCCAAGACGCGAAATTGGACCTCACGCAGGAAAATCTTGAGCGCGCCGGGATCTTTATGGGTAACGCGATCGGCGGCTGGCTTTACGGCGAGACGGAATTAAGGGACCTGTATATTCAAGGCCGGGAAGGTGTAAGCCCGTTTTTAGCGTCCGCGTGGTTTCCCGCCGCGCCGCAGGGGCAAATTTCAATTCATTACGGCATAAAGGGTTATAGTAAAACGGTTGTAGCCGACCGGGCCAGCTCCCTGATGGCCATCGCCTATGGGGCGCGGACGTTAAACCGCGGCAATGATGATTTTATATTAGCGGGAGGCATGGAGGCGCCTGTAACGCCCTATGCCTTATTGTGCTGTAATACATCCGGTGTGCTTTCGCAGAATAACGATCATCCCAAAGAGGCGTATCGGCCCTTTGACCGCAACCGGGACGGTTTTGTCATCGCGGAGGGGGCCGGGGTGGTTGTATTGGAAACGCCGGCGCGCGTGCGGAAGCGCCATGCGCATGTGTATGCCTACATCACGGGGTTCGGGACAACGACCGACGGGGTTGACCGTATCGATCCGGCGGATGACGGGGTGGAGCTGGCCAATGCCATCAAAATTGCCCTTCAAAACGCAAAACTTAAGCCGGCGGATATTGATTATATTTGCTTGGACGGGGCCGCCACATGGCTGGGGGACATAACCGAAACCAAGGCGATCAAGCAGGTTTTTAACGGCAGGGCCAGGCAGATCCCCTGTTCCGCGCCGAAATCGATTTTTGGCAACATGCTCGGCGCTTGTGGCGCGGTGGATGTGATTACAACGGTTTTGGCGATGGAGCACAATGTGGTCCCGCCCACGATCAATTTGAAGGACGCGGATCCCGAATGCGATTTGGATTATTGCCCGAACACGGCCAGAGAACAAGAGATCAACAACGCGTTGGTCATTAACCGCGGCCGGGGCGGGATCAATTGCGCGCTAATTTTACAAAAATCATAAACGAAGGAGCAAGCTGTGGCCGTCGAAGACACCGTCAAGGAAGTGTTTCAAACCGTATTGGACGTGAAGCCGGAAGAAATCAAGCCGGAGGACAAACTTGAGGACAGCCTGGGCGTTGATTCAACGGAAATGGTCGAAATTTCCGTGGGTTTGAAAAGGGCCCTGAAAGTCGCCCTTACGGACAATGAATTGAAGAAGACGCATACCTTCAACGAGATTGTGGAAATTCTGAAATCCAAGGTTGCTTGATTGGCTGCGCACGCGAAAGGGTCGTTGGATTGGCCACGATGAATCCTCCCAGGTTGGACAGCCGCATTTATATGGCGATTGGACTTGTGTTGACCTTCATTTCCATCGCAATGTTCCTGTATGTTTTTATCAACCAGTGGCGGTCCTCATTAAATTAGGCGGCATAAGATGAAAATCATTGATTTAAGCCTGCCCATCGATGACACGCTGGAAGAGACCCATGACGCCAAGATCGACCGCATCAGCCATGCGGAGGGGGTCGAGCACTTCAATTGGGTGGTCATGAGCAAACAGCCCGGCGGGAAGGAGCGCTTCGAAAAGGGCGAGCGCGTGGCCACGGCCGATGAAATCCCCGACGGCGAAATGCTCTCCTTGGAAATCGTCCATTCCTCCGTCCACATGGGCTCGCACGTGGACGCCCCGTTCCATTACGGCAGCCGCTGCGAAGGCCGGCCGGCCAAAACGATTACGGATGTTCCCCTGGAATGGTGTTACGGGCCGGGCGTGGTCCTGGATTTCACCCACAAAAAATTTCCGGAAGCGATCACCAAAGACGATGTTGTTAAAGCCCTAGCCACTATCCGCTATACGCTCAAACCAATGGATATTGTTCTCTTTTATACCGGCGGCGATAAGCTGTTGGGTACAGATGATTATGTCAACAAATACGTAGGGCTCGTGCCAAGCGCGGTTGAGTATCTTCTGGACCAGGGCGTCAAGATGATGGGTATCGACACCATCGGCCTGGACCGGCCATGCTTTGAAATGTTCAAGGAGTTTTTGGCGACCAAGGATAAAACAAAGATATGGCCTTCCCATTTCTTGGGCCGCCGGCGCGAATTTTGCCACATGGAGCGCCTCGGCAACCTCGGCGCGATTCCGAAACCATACGGATTTACCGTTTCTTGTTTCCCCGTTAAGGTTCGAAATGCGGGCGCCGGATGGGCACGGGTTGTCACGATTATTAATTAGGTGCGCGTTCATGGAATTCGCCACTTTTTAGTATCTTTTGCGGGAGTAGACCAAGATGAATCGGCATACGGCACTTTGGGCAAAATAGGAATTTAGGCCGGTTGTAAAAACTAGGAGGACTTGATGGGAAAACAAAGATCGAGAGGCGTGACAATCTTCGGTTGGGTTTTTATCATTTTTTCACTTTTTGGATTATTAAATTTTGCTAAGGGGCCCTTTGGTTCAACCGGGCGTATATGTCCTTTACCAACCAGCGGGGCCATGACAGGCTCAAGCTGGTTTGCTCCGCTATGGACTACTGTTAATTTCGTAATGATGTCGGCTAGTTTAATAGCCGGAATCTTTATTTTAAAACTGAAAGAGTGGGCACGAAAATTGGTGATCCTTGTACGGGTTGTGTCTATAGTGATTGGTCTTTGGACAACCATCCCGGCTGTCAATATGGTGCAGTCGGAAGCATTCAAGACTTCTATGGAAAAAGCCATTGAGACCAAAAAGGAACAGATACAAGAGCGCTATAAACCAGAATATCAGGAACAAGTTTTAAAGGAGCAAGAGAAGACTTTAGAGATGGGGAGTAAATTTATGCCCACGGTCATTTTCTCTATTTTTTCTTTGTGGTTCGGTTGGAATGCGCTGATTATATTTTATTTCACCCGGCTTAAAGTCAAAGAACAGTTCACAGTAACGCCGGAGTTTTCCTAAAAACTAAGTTTGGGGATTAGTGAAGGAGGAATGGGCATGGCTCACACACGTAATGAAATCACAATCAACGCGCAGTATGATTTGGTGTTTGATATTTCCAATCAAATCGAGCGCTGGACGGAATTGTTCGGCAAGGAATACGCCAAGGCGGAAGTTTTGGAGCGCAAGGGCAACGAGATTACGTTTCGTTTGACCGATGAGGACGGGAAGTCCTGGGTCTCCAAGCGCTGGCTTTATAGGGACCAGAAATTCGCCTTTGCCTCGCGCTGGGAGCCGATGTTCCCGTTCATTTACATGAAGATCGTCTGGCTGTACATCGAGCGGCCAGAGGGCATCCAGATGATCTGGATCCAGGATTTCGAGATGGACCCCAAGTTCACCAAATTCACCGGCGAGCAGATTGAGGGTTTCATTAACAAGCACTCGAGGGACAACATGAAGATATTTAAGGACGTGATTGAGAAAGAAGCCCTCGCAACAAAGAGATAGGCGTTCGTATCTCGTGAAGCGTGAAGCGCTATCTACGAGATACTCCTCACGAGCGACGAACGACGATGGAGCAATTTAAAAAATTTATTATTGTCCTCATCTGCCTCGGCAACATCGCCATTTCCTTTAACACGGGGGCCGTTGCCGCCGCCATTCCCCTGATCGCCGCGGATTTCCACGCCACGGATTTTTTCACCGCCAAAATCGTCCCTTATTACATGATTCCC
>MHGR01000108.1:0-4140 GCA_001805655.1 Omnitrophica WOR_2 bacterium RIFCSPHIGHO2_02_FULL_52_10 | reverse complement strand
TGTTCCTGGCGCAAATCGGCGCGGGGGTGGCGGCGTCGAGCTCCACGCCGCTGAGCCTGATGATGATCGGGGATTTCTTTAACAAGGATATCCGGGGCCGCCTCATCGGCACGTATTTCGGCTGCAGTTTTTTTGCCTCCGTGGTGGGGATGGTTTGCATGGGAACGGCGCATTGGCGCTGGCTGTACCTGATCCCGGCTTTGTTGGGCGCAGCAACGGCCCTGTCTTGGGGTTTCTTTAATCAACCCTTGGTCAACCAGGGGCATAAGGGAAGCATCAATTACCTGCACGTTTTGTCCAAACCCGCTGTCCGCAACGTCTTCCTTTTTATTTTTGCGGTCAGTTTCCTTTATCACGCGGTGCATAAATGGTACGGGGTCTTTTTGACGCGCGAATACGGCTTGGATAAAGGCGCTATCAGCATTATCTTGATTATCGCGGCCGTGGGCGGGTTAGCCGGTCAGCACATCGGCGGATACCTTTCGGACAAAAAGGGGCGCCTGTACGCTTGTTATGTGGGAATGTCCGGCTTAGCGGCCGGGGTTATGCTTTTATCCATTCATTTTCCGGTCCTGTTGATAGTGATCATCCTTGCTGTGATTGCCATCGGCTGGACGATCAGCCATAATTCCGTGTCTACCGTTCTCACGGATTTTCCGGACCATGACCGTCCGGTCGTGGCGGGCCTTAATTCCGCTGTCCGTTTTATCAGCGGGGGGCTTGGATTCACAATCAGTAAGTTTTTTGTTGCTCAAAGTTTTAATTTGACATTTCTGGGAATTGGAGTTTTAATACTGCTACTTATATTTATAATAGAAGATATAATTCATATAAAGAATTAAACTATATTTAACAAAATTATGAACGAATATCCACTATTAAAAGGGAAGAACGCGATTATCACCGGAGCAAGCCGGGGCATCGGCAAGGCGGTTGCCACACGCCTGGCCAACGAGGGCGTTAACGTTGTTTTAGCCGCCAGGACCAAAGAAACGTTGGATGAAACGGTCAAAGAGATAACCAAACAGTCCAGCGTCAAGGTAAGGGGTGTGGCCTGCGATGTAAGCAAGCTGGAGGATTTACAGAAGCTTGTGAGTGTTGCCATGAAGGAATTGGGCGGCATTGACATCCTTATTAATAACGCCGGGGTTTCCAGCCAATATCCGTTTGAACAGCAGCCGTTGGAGGATATCGAACGTTTGGCGCATACCAACTATCTCGGGTACGTCCGCCTGATCCGTTTGGTGATCAATCACATGATTGAGAAGAAAGGCGGGGCAATCATCAATATGGTTTCCGGGTCCACGATGGTGGATCCCGTGCCCCGGACCTTTGTCACGTACAGTTCGCTCAAGGTCGGGTTGCGCGCGTTTCTCAAGGGGCTGTTCTGGGAAATGCGCGATCACGGCATTAAGATTACGTCCATATTGCCCGGAGTCGTTGATACCGAATTAACCGACAAGCTGGATAATATCGCGCAAGAGCAGAGGGACCGGCTCATGTCGCCGGAAACGGTCGTGGATATGGTGATGTTCGCTTTATCCGTGCCGGCCAACGCTTGTCCCTTGGAGCTGGCCGTCATCAACCAAAGGACGCCATGGACAAAGCCGATTATTGATTATAAGCAGACGCAAGCCAAGTAATTTGTCATAAGGAGGTGATCACGCATGGATAAAACAATCGCGACATTCAAGAAGAATAAATTTCAGGAGATCCGGGTGGGGATTCGAGAGTTTAAGGGCAATGACCTTGTCGATATCCGTACTTGGACAATGACCCAGGGGTCGGAGGAAATGGTTCCTACCGCAAAAGGCGTTTCCATCAATGTTGCCCTTTTTGGCGAACTGAAAAAATCACTCGCGCAAGTTGAGGCCGCCCTTTCCGAAAACCGGTTGATTTAACTTTCCCGCGCATGCCCCCCGCCATCGTTGATGTCCACAGCCACTTTATGCCGCCTGCCGTGGCGCAGAAGACCGCGTTTTTCAAAGCCGGGTGGTCAGACATCGACCGCCATCTCTCCCTCATGGACGATTGCGGGATAGCCCAATCCGTGCTGCTTTATCCAACCAGCGATGCCCATATTCAAATGAACGGATGGAGGAATGTATGCGCCGAATATAATCCGGCCATCGCCAATATTGTTAAAGCCCATAAGGATCGTTTTTTCGGCGCCGGCATACTCCCGTTTGATGAGCCGAAACTATTCGCGCAGGAACTTAAGCGGATTCAAGATTTTGATTTCACGGTCATTTCGTTAGCGTCGAGTTATGAGGGAATTTATTTAGATGATGATCGGTTTCACCAAATCTTTGAATTTGCCGGGAAAAATAATATGGTCATACATGTCCACTCGCAGATTTTGAACCCCATCGGGGAGGAGAGGGTCAGGGATCCGCTGTTGTCTCCCGTGCTGGAATATGTTTTTGATGTCTCCATGTGCCTCGGGAAGATGATGATGTCCGGAACGTTCTTGGCCTACCCAAACGTTAAATTTATTTTTGCCCACTATGGCGGCGTGCTCCCGCTGGTTAAGGAGCGCTTTGACAATACCTATCAGATGCTGAGAAGCAGGGGGTTTGTCAAAGACCTCGGGAAGCTCCCCAGCGAGTATTTCAAAAATCTCTATTTTGACACAAGCGGTTCGAAATCACTTGCGTCCCTGAATGCCGCGCTTGAAATCACGGATGTGGGGCATATTTTGTATGGGAGCGATTTCCCCGCGAATCAGAGCGTTGCCGCGTCCATTGACGTTGTCCAAAAGGCGGGTTCAGATAATCGCGCTATGGCGCGCATTTTGTCCGAAAACAGCCGCGCGCTATTTTCACGCAAAGCGCGCCAGCCTATTGCTGAATTCTAACCCTTTGCTCCGCCATGTATTTACGCTTCAGCCGAAGAGATAAAAAATGGCTTGACAATAACGCATAGTTTTAGTATATTCTGTTCACAATTCGGTAAGTAACGGTTCTTAAAATTGATTCGCTACAAAAAATAATTTTTATTAATTGATAAAGCGATCGCGAGAACATCAATTAGTAAAAATTATTTTTTTTCATATTTATCGCTCTTTGAAATCTTATTACGAGATTTGTTAAACGTGCGCTGCTGTTGAGCGCGTGTTTAACAGAACTCGCATCGGAACCATGCAACGGTTCCGATGACTCATAAAATAGCCAATAATTAACTTTAAGCCAAGTCATTTTGGAGAGTTTGATCCTGGCTCAGAGTGAACGCTGGCGGCGTGGATTAGGCATGCAAGTCGAGCGATTCTTGTTGCCCCGCCTTCCAAGGATTTCGGTCTGAGGAGGGCGGGGTGACGCGAATAGCGGCAAACGGGTGAGTAACACGTGAGAAACTTTCCCTAAAGTCGAACACAGCTCCGTGAAAACGGGGGTAATATTCGATGTGGTATTTTGACCGCATGGTCGGAATATTAAAGGCGGGGACCTTTCGGGGCCTGCCGCTTTAGGATAGTCTCGCGGCCTATCAGCTAGTTGGTAGGGTAACGGCCTACCAAGGCGTATGACGGGTAGCTGGTCTGAGAGGATGGTCAGTCACACTGGGACTGAGACACTGCCCAGACTCCTACGGGAGGCTGCAGTCGAGAATCTTTAGCAATGGACGAAAGTCTGACTACGCGACGCCGCGTGCAGGATGAAGGGTTTCGGCTCGTAAACTGCTTTTGTTAGGAAAGAACAAGCGTGGGCTAATAACCCGCGCTTTGACGGTACCTAACGAATAAGCCACGGCCAATTCCGTGCCAGCAGCCGCGGTAATACGGGAGTGGCAAGCGTTACTCGGAATTATTGGGTGTAAAGGGTAAGTAGGCGGTTTATTAAGTGAGGGGTGAAATCTTCCGACTCAATCGGAAAATTGCCTTTCAAACTGATAGACTTGAGGTTGGGAGGGGGAAACGGAATTAGCAGTGTAAGGGTGAAATCTGTAGATATTGCTAAGAACACCAGCGGCGAAGGCGGTTTCCTGGTCCAAACCTGACGCTCAATTACGAAAGCTAGGGGAGCAAACAGAATTAGATACTCTGGTAGTCCTAGCTGTAAACGATGAGCACTAGGTATCGGTCCTTCGGGGTCGGTGCCACAGCTAACGCATTAAGTGCTCCACCTGGGGACTACGGCCGCAAGG
>MHGR01000107.1:4211-5383 GCA_001805655.1 Omnitrophica WOR_2 bacterium RIFCSPHIGHO2_02_FULL_52_10 | reverse complement strand
GAATACGCGCATCACATCCGTAAAAGAAGCGATATCCTTAAGATACGCCTCCGAGTTGTCCGAACCTCCCGATATGGCAATAATCTTTATTTCCGGAAAATCCCTTTTAAGTTCAAAAATGAGCTCCGGCCCCGATTTTTCAGGCATGTTGATGTCCGTAATAATCAAATCCGCCGGATCGCTGCGGTAAAGTTCAATGCCCCTCTTCCCATTATGGGCGGATATGGTTTCATGCCCCTCGCTCTTCAGCATTTCACACAGCATGTTCCGGAACGAGTCGTTATCGTCGATAACAAGAATGCGCGCCATACGCTATTGCTCCTCTTCCTCTTGAGCCAGGGGCAGATACACATCCACTATCGTCCCCGCGCCCAATTGGCTTTCAACAATAATGCCTCCGTTGTGGGCTTTAACGATCGCCCGCACCACCGCCAGGCCCAATCCGGAGCCCTCGCCCTCTTTTTTGGTGGTAAAAAAGGGTTCAAACATTTTTTTCAATACTTCCTGGTCCATGCCGCGCCCCGTGTCGCTGACCCGCAATCGCGCATATTTCCCTTTAGGCAGATCATTGCCCACCGCCGCCCGGGCGCCCTCCAGCTCGACCTCCCTTAAAAAGACCTTGACGGCGCCGCCCCGTCCCTGCACGGCTTCGCAGGCATTGCGGCATAGGTTGATCGCCATTTGCCCGATGAAATGGGCGTCGGCCAAAACCTTGCCGCACGCCGGATCCATCTCCTGAGCTATCTGAACAGGAGGCGTATGCACAGCCTGACTTGTTTCCAGCGCGTCTTTTATAATGGGTTGGATATGTTGCCATTGAAAATTGGGTTTCTCCTGCCGGCTGAAAACCCGTAACTTTTCCATCAGCTCTTTGGCAGAGTCCGCCCCGCTGATGATCTGCTCCAAATAGGGATAAATGCCATCCGCGGGATCGGTGGCCCTTAACGACAGGTCGGCATACCCACGAATGACGCCGATGGCATTGTTAAAACTGTGCACAATGTCGCTCGTGATGAGTCCCATCGATTTCAATTCCTGCAACTTCACCATTTCCTTTAATTGCGGATAATTCTTATCGCGCATAACCGTTCACCCATTCTTCATCCGTCTTCGCCCCGCTAAAGCGGGGCTACGCCGGATTCCGCCCATCAGGTTGCGAAGACGGATGACCT
>MHGR01000107.1:1214-4179 GCA_001805655.1 Omnitrophica WOR_2 bacterium RIFCSPHIGHO2_02_FULL_52_10 | reverse complement strand
TAACGTTCGGTCGGGACTCCGACTGAGTGGAAACGAACGTCGGAGCAATCTGCGAAAATCAGCGTTAAAAAGACCATATGACCCAGCCTGCTTTCGGCGGGGAGCCCGCCTTACACCCTGCCATACTGGATGATTTTTTCCCTTAGATCATCAATATTAATCGGTTTTGACAAAAAATCATTGATGCCGACCGCTTCCGCATTCTTGCGGTCTTCCTCTAAAACGGCCGCCGTCAGGGCGATGATGGGGATGTCTTTATTGACCTCTTTGCGTATCACCGCCGTTGACTCGAGCCCCCCGAGAACCGGCATGTGCAGGTCCATTAAAATCAAATCATAAACATGGCCTTCTTTAAGCTTGTTAATGGCCTCCTGACCGTTATGGGCAAAGTCACTTTCACACCCCAGCAACTTACAGTATTCCCGCATGAGCATTTGATTAGGCTTGTTGTCTTCCGCAATCAGCACCTTAATGCCTTTACAGCCCACTTCATTCGCCATGTGCTGTGTGACAATCGAGCCGCCTTTGCGTTTATCCCCTAAAACCGTGACGATGACCTTCAGTAATTCCAAATGCTCAATGGGCTTGGGCAAATATCCGTCAAAACCTTTCGCCTGGGCGTTACGCGCTTCCCCGCTGCTCGCCTCGGATGAGACCGTAATGATCTTGATATCCTTGTATTGTTTGTCCGCCCGTATTTTCTCAACCAGCTCATAACCGCTCATCCCTTCCATCCTGACATCGGACAGGATCAGGGCCGGGGTATTCTTTTGGCGGTGGAGCTTATTCAACGCTTCCAGCGCGCCTGGGCCCGTGCGCTCAACGGCCAAAATTTCCATCTTCCAAGATTCACAAAATTGTGTGAGTATCTTTCTTGAAATTTGGTTGTCGTCCACGATTAAAACCTTGACCCCCGCGAGCTTCGCGGGCAATAGCGGATAAATCTCTTTTTGGACGACGGATTCCCCCTCCCGCAGTTTGACGATGAAGCTGAATTCGCTCCCCTTCCCCACTTGGGATACAACCCATATTTTCCCGCCCATGAGCTCAACAATGGATTTGGAAATCGTCAACCCCAGGCCGGTGCCGCCGTATTTACGCGTCGTTGATGTGTCCGCCTGCTGAAACGGCTGAAAGATATGCTTCAGGCTGTCGGGCGCGATCCCGACCCCCGTATCTTTGACGGTAAAGCGCAGCGCCATCCCCCCGCCGGGACTTCCCGCCTCTTTGCGCACGATAACGCGAATCTCCCCTTGCGAAGTAAATTTCAAGGCATTGCTGACCAAATTCAACAAAACCTGCCGCAATTTCGTCGGATCCCCCTTGAAATAGGGGGGGAGGTCTTTTTCGATATCGACATACGTTCTAATGGTGCGTTTATTAATGCGCGTTGTGGCGATGGCCAATATATTTTTAATCAAATAACGCATGTCAAAATCGATCGCCTCTAAAGTCATATGCCCGGACTCCAGTTTGGAGAAGTCCAAGATCCCGTTGATCACCGAACACAGCAATTCCCCGCTTGACTTAAGGACATGCACATAATCTTTTTGCGCGTGGTCCAACGGTGTTTTTTGCAGGAGGTCACAGAACCCCACAATCGCGTTCATCGGCGTGCGGATCTCGTGGCTCATGTTGGCCAAAAAGGTACTTTTCGCCTTTGCGGCCACTTCGGCCAGCTGCCTGGCCTTGTCATATTTTTCGGTCAAATCCTGCGTGATCTTAAGGTTGCTGGTTAATTCCGCATTGGCCGCTTTGAGCCGCTCTTCCAGCTCCTTGTTTTGGGTGATATCCGAGCGGATGGAAATGAATTGACAGGGTTCCCCCTGTTCGTCCAATATGGGGACGATGGTTGAATCCAGCCAGAAATGCGGTCCGTCCTTGGCTTTATTCCTGACCTCCCCCTTCCAAACTCTTCCGCTCTTAATGGCCGTCCACATCTTCTGAAAATATTCTTTGGGGTGAAGGCCGGAGTTCATGATTCTATGGTCCCGGCCGATCAAATCTTCCGGGGCATACTTTGAAATCCTGCAGAAATTATCGTTCACGTACGTGATTTTCCCGTCAACATCCGTCCTCGTGACACTGGTGGAGATATCCAGGGCGTACTCTTGGTCTTTCAGCTCCTTCAGGCTTCTCTTCAGCTCAACGGTTTTTTCTTCAATCTTCTTTTCCAACCCCTTATAAGAATCCTCGAGCTCATTCTTCGTTCTCCTCTGCTCAACGGCATACCGGATCGACCGGCTTAACAGGGACGCGCTGATTTCCCCCTTGACCAAATAATCGGCGGCCCCCGTCTTCATGGCCTGAACGTCTATGTCCAGGTCGCCTTGCCCGGTCAGCACAATCACCGGTTTCCGGCGCCCCACATGGATCGTTTCCCGGAGCAGGTCCAGCCCGGTTTTCTCGCCGAGACGGTAGTCAAACAGGTACAGGTCATGACGGTTCAGGTTGACCGCCTCAAGAGCGGCCTTATAGCTCGGGACCCAGTCAACCATGAATTTTGGGTCCTGGACCTCGGCGAATAACTCCCGGATGATGATGTAATCATCCTCATCATCCTCCACGATGAGCACTTTTAAAGGATGCGGCTCGCTCATTTGCCCGTTTCCTCCACGCCCGGAGGCAATGTGACAATATCGAACCAGTATTTGGCCAGGCTTTTCATGATTTCCACCAGGCCTTCAAACGTCACCGGTTTGGTGATAAACGAACTGACCCCCAAGTCGTATGTCCGCAGGACATCTTCTTCCGCCTTGGAGGTTGTTAAAATGACAATGGGGATAAGCTGCAGCCGGCGGTCAGCCTTGATCTCCGTCAGCGCCAGCCGCCCGTCCTTGCGCGGCATGTTCAGGTCCAGCAGGATCAATCCCGGCATGGGCTTGCCCTTCATTTCTTCATACTTTCCCCGCCGGTATAAATAATCCATAAGCTCCACGCCGTCTTCGACAAAATCCATTTCATT
>MHGR01000107.1:790-1122 GCA_001805655.1 Omnitrophica WOR_2 bacterium RIFCSPHIGHO2_02_FULL_52_10 | reverse complement strand
GCCGCAATCTTCCGGCACACGGCCAAACCGATCCCCGTGCCCGTATACTCGCTGCGCCCGTGCAGGCGCTGAAAAATATGAAAAATCTGCTCGTTGTATTTTTCCTCAAAACCGATGCCGTTATCAGCCACGGTGATCACGCGGAAACTTTCGTCCATCATCGATTTTTCGTCAAAAAATTCCCGCGAAGGCGAGTGGAGGGCGCTGCGCACCTCGATCACGGGAGGGACCCCCGGCCTTGAAAATTTCAAGGCGTTCACGATGAGATTCTGAAATAATTGGCGCATCTGCAGCGGGTCCGCCTCAAGCGACGGAAGGGCGTCCACGCGGAC
>MHGR01000107.1:402-770 GCA_001805655.1 Omnitrophica WOR_2 bacterium RIFCSPHIGHO2_02_FULL_52_10 | reverse complement strand
TCTTGATCTCCAGGTCGGAGAGGACCTCGCGGACAATGCTGTTGAGGTCGACGGCCACAAACGGCTGGGCCTTGCTGGTCACGCGTGAATAGGTCAGCAGGTCATTGATCAACGTCTGCATGCGGTCGATGGCGTTTTCCATCCGCCTGAGATAATCCCGGCCCTGGTCCCCGAGGGCATCCGTGTATTTCTGGCTAAGCCGGTCCCCGAATGTCTTGACCTTGCGCAGCGGCTCCTGCAGATCATGCGAGGCGATGTAGGCGAACTCTTCCAGTTCTTTATTGGAACGGGTCAGTTCTGCGGCGTGCCGCTCCAAATCCATTTTTGTCTTTTGCAGTTCATCGGACCTCTTCTTTTCCTTTTGTGCG
>MHGR01000107.1:0-308 GCA_001805655.1 Omnitrophica WOR_2 bacterium RIFCSPHIGHO2_02_FULL_52_10 | reverse complement strand
TTTCATCCTTGGTGTTGACCCGCTCGACTTGATGGCTCAAGTCGCCGCTGCCGATGATCTCGGCCGACTTTTGCAGCCTTTTGATCGGATCGGCGATCAGATGGGAGATTTGAACGGCGAACAATCCGACAAAGATCAGGATGACCAGGGCCAGGGCCAGGCTCAATCTCTCCAGATCCCTGATCGGGGCCGTGGCTTCGGACTCATCCTGCTCGGATATAAGGGTCACCTGAAAATCATCGACGGAGATACACATCGAAGAGCCGACGACGCCGATCCCGCGGAAATCCAGCCAGCTGCCCGTGACT
>MHGR01000106.1:5293-7452 GCA_001805655.1 Omnitrophica WOR_2 bacterium RIFCSPHIGHO2_02_FULL_52_10 | reverse complement strand
AGTACGAGAGATTGTCTCTCAACGAAAAAGTCTCCCTGCAATTCAGCTATGAAAGCGGGATCTTAGAAAAACTGCAGGACATGGGCGGATGGACGGCCCAGCGCACTGTCCAGCTGGCGCGCGCCAACAGGGCCATCGCCAAAAGCATGCGGGAGGCCAACGCCAAGCTCGCCGACGACAATCCCGACAAACTCACCCCGGCGGAGCTGGAAGAGCAGATCAAGAACCGCATCAAAATGAATGTCGGAACCACCATGGACCCGGCCGCGAACCTCAACCGCTTCACGCTGGATTCTATGAACAGCCAGCTCAGCAAACTGCTGAAAGACCCCAAAGAAAGCCCGTATTTTGCCGCAACAGGGTACGCTTTCGCGCAGCTCGCCCAAGAAAGCCCATGGTTATTAAAACTGGCAACGGATCTTGGGTTTGATACGGGCAGTGTAATGGATGACATTCAAAAAAACCAGGACCGTATTGTAGCGCGCAAAGAAGGCGAGTATGACAATGAGCATTTTGATTCGAATGGAAATGCAATATATGTGTCGCGGCAAAGAGGCAGAATCCTAGAGGTCGCCGCGGCTTTCGGGAATGAAGATGAGGGTGTGGCAGTAGTGGGGGCCTTCAGGCCGTTATCAAAAGGGCGGTTTACAGGACAATGGGAACTTGATGGCAAACCAATAGATACGGAAGTTGTGGCCGGAATTTTAAATGATGTCGCACCTGGTTCCGGTCTAGGGGACAAAGTCCGTAAAGGCGAACTGGCTACGGTGTTCGGCATTTGGGGCAAATCCAATCAACTCTGGGAACCGGGCAAATGGCACGGCAATCCCCACTATTCATTTTTAGGCAAAAACGATCTGCTTAAGGGAGCTTCACGGACAATGAATGACGGCCAAACAGTTTTTCTTCAGGGGCCGTCTAACGGCGCAACCGCGATCCTGCAGACTCAAGATACGTCATTATTAGGCTCTCCCAATGAACAATTAACGGCAATGTCTCACAAGAATTTTAACGATGGAAAATTTTCTAGAGACTTTGAAAGCATCGATCTAGGGTATGCCCTTTTAGGCCCTCTTGGCGGCAGGGATTTTGCCAGCAGGGCAAATTATGTGGGGAGTTTGAACATTGCCGAGAATGGATCTTTTAAGCTGAAGGGGATCCTTCTAGGAGGGGAGGGCGCCTGGGGGCGCGTTGGAAACGGCAAACCTGTTGAGGGGCGGCTTGTCATGCTTAAAAACGGCCAACTGACCCGGCTTTTGGTGGGCGGCAGCACCGAAACCGCTCAACCGTCTGAAACCAGGATATCAGGAAATTATGGATTGCTTAATCCAAATACCAACAAATATCTGTTGGCTGTTGATTTAAGTAGTGAAGGGCAAAAGATTAATGTTGGGACGCCCGATGGCAATCTGCTCCCGGTCACGGTTAAAGGGGATCAATATACAATCGCCCAAGGGGAAACCGTTGACGTTGACGGAAGGTTTTCCCTGCGGCAATCAGGTAAGGAAGCCATCAGCGGCAGAGTAGGAGAGATGCTTCTTGGCGGCGACGGTTTCGTTCCCACTAATGTTGGATCTGGGGTTAAAGTAACTAATGGCATTCGCGGCGGATCATACAAGGATGACGCACGCAACGTTGATGTTGACGCCACCCATGTTTTGGCAAAGGGCTGGATAACGGGGAATCAGGATGGGTCGGGACTCTTACCGGGAGATGATTTCTCAGTTTCCGGGCGTATCCGCACGTATGACCCGTTGACCGGCAATACGGCGTATGCGTTCTTTGCTGAGGACGGGAATGGATTCACGACAGTTTATAAACTTGATTCTAGCGGGCTGTCGACCAGAGGCGATTCCGAGAGGCTTGCTTTGGTGGCGCAGGGCGGTGTGCTTTGGTCGAAAGATGTTGCGCAAGGTGATGGCAACGGCACCGGGACATTCTCCGGAATAATCGACAGCATGACGAAAACCGATAACCCCGCAGTGCATCTGTTTTCCACCGTTGGGTTAGAGGGAGGGAATATAAAATTTGATCCGCTCAGTAAAATGGCCATGGTGCACGAACTTGGCGCGACCCATTTTACGCCGGGGAGCGGCACGGTCGATGATAAGTTTACTCAGCCGGACGGCATCAACTTCCAGGGCAAGATCGTGTCCGGC
>MHGR01000106.1:4435-5274 GCA_001805655.1 Omnitrophica WOR_2 bacterium RIFCSPHIGHO2_02_FULL_52_10 | reverse complement strand
TCCCACCTTTATCGGCATACGCTCTGCTAAAGTAACGGAGCAGACCAGTGAAGCGAAGCTGGAAAGAGAGGTGGGCGGATTCGCGCCTTTAGTATTTTCCGGTACGGCAAGCGATGAAACCGAGAACGTCTGGGGGTTAATGAAGGGCCAATCGCCGCGGCAGGGCACGGTAGACGTGATGGTTGATGGCTTAAAAAAGGCAGAATTGCCCGTGACGTTAATGCCTGATGACAGCACAGGGGACGTTATTCTCAACGCTAAGGATTCTATATTTCATGCGCGGGTTTCGCTCTCAAAAGTGAAGCCCCGGGAAGCGGGTTCCGAAACCAAACCAGGACAAACAACAGATGCCGAACCAGGACAAACAGCAGCTGCCGAATCATCTCCGGCCAAGTCAGCGCGAACTTCAGAGGTCGGTAAATATATTTACTATTCCGCCTTGGACAACGAAGAGAATGTTTCCAGGTTAAATTTCAGCCCGGCGAACCTGGCCGCCAGTTTGGACGATTCGTCTATGTTCCGTGATTTTAAGCACACATTCGGGAATTTATTCGGATCCGGAGATATGGAAAAGCTTGTTTCCGTGGTTTATATTGATGATGAAAGAAGAAGAAACGTTATCGGTGAAAGAATCGCTGTTAAAGCGCGGAATGGAGAGGAGGCTTCATTGACCGGCCAAACGGCAACTTTAAATAAGCAAGGGTATGTGACGGGGGGCAAGCTGGTTTCCGCGGGGGAAAATGTCAACATGAGCGGGCAGTTTCTCAAGGATATTTTTGGTTCGCAGAATTCCGTTTTATTGGACAACGCCAGCCTGGAAGGCAGTTTTGAGGTCGCCG
>MHGR01000106.1:0-4382 GCA_001805655.1 Omnitrophica WOR_2 bacterium RIFCSPHIGHO2_02_FULL_52_10 | reverse complement strand
CGCCATCCTCGGAACACAAAATAACAACACGCCCGCGATTCTATCCAGAATTCAAGCCAAACCAACGGCCGCGGCGAACGGCAATCAAGAAGCGGACTCCGCCGGTAAAGCCGTCAATCAGGCTGGCCGGCGCGCCAATGTTGGTCCCGACGCTGATGAATCTCTTTTTAAAACCACATTGACTTTAGGCGCGGCCCAGGAAACAGAAGGCGGGGATTGGATAACCACGGCCTCCGGCGTGCAACGCGCGAATGTTAGTTTCGGCGCCCTGGATTCCCCTTATGTTTCATTGTCCGGCGATTTCAGGAATGTCATTTTTGATACGACGCGCATGGGTGGAAATGTTTTAAGGACTGAGGAAGTTGCGCCGGGACTGGGAGTACCGCTACCGCCCGATGAAGGAAGTTCAAGAAAAGACCCTGTAGACATCGGTGTTGCCTTTAATAGTAAAGGGGAGATTGCCCATACTGTGAGCATTTACGAACATTTAAGCGGTGGCCGCATCGAAACGGATTCCAGCGGAAATGTGATTACCGGGGGCACCGGGATGCGCATCGGCAGTGAATTCCGGCCTGTCGCAGAAATGGACTTTTCGACCAGGGGTGTCGTCCGCGGCGCAAAGAATGAGGTTGTGACAGGAAAGCTGAAAGATGTCTATCTTGACTTCACGGTCAAGGAAGGCGGCGGGATGGAAAAAATCACAGGCGGGAACGTCACGCAGATGGATATCGGGGACAGGACAAATGTCCTCAGCAAGGACAATCAATCGCCGGCAGGTATATTGAAAACCAAAACCGGCATGGACATCCAATTATTGGCGACCCCAGGGCCGATAATTTATGTTAAACCCGATGGTCGAGGCCCCAAGCCCGGCAGCGAGGACCCGGGGAGGAACAAACCCACCGGAGAGGAACGTGAGCTCGATTTGACGCTTGATAAGGAAGGCAAGGTCCGTGCCCAAGGGGAACAGCACGCCAAGGTGGCCGGCATTTCCTCATCGCTGATGGCCCCGCCGACCGCGAGCGTTGTCGGGGACAACGTTACCGGCGTGGCCTATAATTTAAACGACGCGTCAATGAAGGGAATGGTCGTCGATAAAGGGAAGGTTGTGGAGGGGGGCCAGCTTGTGGGGCTGGTCTATGACCCCAACTCCGCGGATTCCGCGCTGATGAAGGGGATCCTCAGGCTTAATGCCAAGGGCGGTATCGTTGTCCTCAACGAAAAGGGGCGCGTGATCACCGAAGGCGCCGGGATATTCGCCGGCACGGATAAAGTCAGGGTCACGGAAGGGCTTCAAAAAACGCGCATCGCGTCCTCAAGCGGCGGCGGGACGACCCCTGAAGCGAGCGTTCTCCTTAAGAATTATTATTACAGGGCCGAAGTGGGAGCAAACGGCTCTATTGCCAGGATCCTGGAGGGGAAAGTCACACAGGCGGATGTTACGGGCAATGTCCCCGGCCAGCTTGACGGCACGGAAAGGAATATTCTCGACGGCGAGCAGGACTTGGCGGCCGGGCCGCTAAAGACCGTAATGGGCAGATACCTGCCGATCTTTACCAGCCCTTATTCCGATAAAAAGTCATCGGAACAACCCAAAGACCAGGCCCTGACGGAGGCCCAGAAGAAGATAGTACAGGAATTAGCCCAGCAGATACAAAATGAAATAAGAAGCGGTGGCTTCCCCCTAACTACTCTTAGGCTGAAACCGTTGGAGAATGAGGATAACCGGGTCCTCCGGGTAGCTTCTAATATGCAAGCCGAGGGCGAGCAGCACCTGCTCTTTTCTCCCTCCACATTCTTGACCAGTGAACAAGGCTCGGTGACGGGGGATCTGCGGAACGCCGAGTTCGACCTGTCCGGCTCGATCCTCACTAAAGTACCGTTGCAATATAATTCCGCTGATCCTTCCCAGGTCAGGCAATTCATGGCCCGTGATGGCGAGGAGCAGAACAATAATAAAAAAGGTGTTTCCGGGGCCCTACAGGATAAATTGGATGCTGAAGCATACGCTTATTGGCGGGGAACGGTCACGGATAAAGAAGGCCGAACGGACCCGAAATTACGAGCCGAACAATTAATACAGCTTAAAGAGTTTGGGCAAGAGAAAGCCGCCCTGCTGAAACAACAGTCTGACATGGGGCTGACGAAAATAAGTCGGAGGATCGCGGTCCTGGACGGCGAAAGCGAAATCGGTCTATTGAGCTCGCCGACGCCCCGCATGGTCCGTTTCGGCTATCAAGGTGAATTAGTGGACGGCATCATGCTTGACCCGGTCATCGGCGGATTGCAGGGTAAGACGGAAGCGGTTCCTGGCTCGACGCCCAGGCAATCTGTGCTTAAGGGCGATAAGGAGTATGATTTTCAATTAGGCTTGGAAAGCGGAGAGACGGCATATAAGTCGAAAGACGGCAAAATGGTTTTCAGGGATAGCGCCGGCCGGGAAATCAATGAGAAACAGTTTAAAGAGCAGTTTAATAGACAGTTCGCTTCCACGAATGCGTCAAAATATTTAACGCATGAACTAAATAATCGAAAGGAAGACTTAGAGAAAAAAATAAAAGAGAGGAAACAGAGCGAGGGGCAAACTTATGAATTCTGGCGGGGCATGGTTACAGGCGACCGCACGGACCTGAAATTACGCGCCGAGCAAATGCTCCAGCTTAAAGCGATGGAGAAAGAAGAACAAGCCAAAGTAGGAGCAGGAAAATTATCTGATGTTACGTTGCGAAAACAAGATATGTATGATCGTGAAGGAGATTGGCTCACGAACGGTGACTTCTTCAACTTCATGGCAGGTACTGAAACAAGGGCCCGGCTTGTTGGGATGAAAAATATCAAGACGGGCGAACAATATCAAGTGGATCTGGAAAAACTGGTGGGAGAAAAAACGGCTCGACAAGTTAACAATAGGCTTAAGATGGCTTTCTTGGAAGCCCAGCAGTATGGTCCGCGAGTATC
This sequence comes from Omnitrophica WOR_2 bacterium RIFCSPHIGHO2_02_FULL_52_10, assembly GCA_001805655.1. GTDB lineage: Bacteria > Omnitrophota > Gorgyraeia > Zapsychrales > Zapsychraceae > 2-02-FULL-52-10. The sequence continues at coordinate 1,424 of MHGR01000106.1, read as the reverse complement.
GGAAGACGGCGTCATCAATGCCCAGTATTATCAAATCATGGCAAAAGCACGAACGCAGGCGCTGAACGATATCGTTGGTGCCATGACAACCGAACAGTTATTGGAGACCCAGCCCATCGGCATTAAAGATAACGCGTGGGCTCCAACCCATGCGCTTGGCGCGGGTGTTTATGGGTTGGCTGCAGCCGCTACCTTTGCGCCTGTTCCCGGCAGCCGCGCGCTTGCGGCGGCTCTTTATGTTGCCGCCGGCGGTCTGATGGCAACCGGGAATGAACTGTTCCAGTACACCGATACAGGCAGCCATTTAACCGCCGAACAAATGACCTCCGCCGTAGCAATGGGAGCTTTGAGCAGAGGTGTTCTCAACGGCGGGTTAGGAAAGGCTACCGCAAAAGTTCTGGGTGAAGGCGGTTTGGGAACGACCGCTTTGGTTACCGGAAGCGGGTCTGTTTCCACCCTTTTATATCTCGCCAATAACGATGATCCTACATTGTTGGGCGGTCTAGGGGCTTTTGCCGCCGGGGCTAGCATGCCTTTCCTGGGTGCCGCGGGAAGCAGGATAAACAGCGCTTTGGCCAACACCATATTATCCACCTCAGCGCGAAGAGCTTCTTATTTGGGGGTTTCAACGTTGGGGAGTTACGCGAACATGGCCGCCGGGACCGATGACAAAACATTTTTAACGAATAATCTCGGGTGGGCCGGCGCGCTGGTGGATAACACGCTCCTGGAGCCCGGAACGATGGCGCTGTTGGGGGCCAATAGATTTGCCGGTTACAGTGTTTATGGAAATTATTCTCTTGAGAGCGCCTTAGGTACCGGAGATATCGCTAAAAAACAGCTTAGTTCACGCAGGGCATATTTGGATGCCATCAATAACGCGGGGTATCTTGCGTTCCCATTGGCATCGCCGATGTATTTAGGGCAATATCTCTCCATCATGACCGGCGCCACGCAATTTTATGCGTTAACCGATCCGGTTGGAACATTGCAGGGGATAAAGCAAACGTTCAATTCCATAAGCAATCCCGCCCTGATATTCCAATCGGCGGACGGCGAAGCCGGGAAACCCGCCGGCCCGGGAGAGATCGGCGCGATCCTATTCTCGATGGCAGGCGGCATGAAGGGCTTCAAGGACCGCGCCGCTTTAGTAAGGTATAACACAAATGCGCCGACTAAAACTTTTGATACGACCAGTGTCATAAACAGGAAGATCAATCCTGCCATTGTTGAGCTGGGAAGGACAGGCGCCGTAGATGGCTCGAAGCTCCTTTGGTCCAATCTGAGTCCCTCTCAAAAATTCGGGGCGTTCCGGGGCAATGTCTATGACCAGGCGGCAACATTCACGTGGATGAACACGTTCGCCTCGGTCGGCATGCCGGTCTTAGGCCTTCCCGAAGGGAAAAAAGCGGAGGCCTTAAGCC
>MHGR01000105.1:4402-5435 GCA_001805655.1 Omnitrophica WOR_2 bacterium RIFCSPHIGHO2_02_FULL_52_10 | reverse complement strand
CTCCCCGTTGTTGCGGATGATGCGGTCCTGCTTCTGGTACCAGCCGCGGTCGATGCGGTAGCGGAAATAGCTGCCGTAAAAATGCAGCCAGCGGAAACGCAGCGCGTCAACATCCGGGTTATTCAGGTGCCTGCGCATCGCGGCCTTGAGTTTCTTAAGGTCGGCTTCATGGATCACCTCATCCGACTGCAGGTAAAACGCCCAGTCCCCCGCGCATTCCCTCAGTGCCAGATTCGTCTGGTGGGACAGGACCTCGGAGCCCTGAGTCAAATCCCACACATTTTGAATAACCCGGATTTTAGCGTCCCCCAGCGACTTGATCAGCTCCAGCGTCCCGTCCTCGCAGTCGCCGACATTGACGATGAATTCATCGCAGATGGGCAGGATCGAGCGGATGGACTCGAGCACCGGATAGTTGAACTTGATCGCGTTACGCGTGATGGTAAAGCCGCTGATCTTCATCGTTTCCCATAAACTTCCTTATATATTTTTAAAGTTTCTTCGGCCGTTTTACGGAAATCAAAATCCCCGGCCCGCCGCTTTCCCCTGCGCACCAAATCATCGCGCAGAGCGGTGTCGCACAGCAGCCGCCCAATGGCCGCGGCGATCTGCTCCGCGCTGTTGGGATCCACCGTCAACGCCGCGTCGCCGGCGATTTCCGGACAGGAGGAAACATTCGACGTCACGACCGGCACCCCGCAGCTGAACGCCTCAAGGATGGGGAATCCGAACCCTTCATAGAAGGACGGAAAGACAAAAACTTCCGCCCGGTTGTAAAAGTATCGCAGTGCCCGGTCCGTGACATATCCGAGAAATATAATCTCCTTGGCGAGCGCCAATTGTTCCGTGATTTTGCCGACGTCGCTGTGCAGCCACCCCCTCATCCCGACCACCGCCAGCTTGCCCTTAAATTGCCCGCTCGTCTTTAAGCGGTGGAAGGCGCGGATCACATTGACCAGGTTCTTGCGCGGCTCGATGGTCCCGACCGAAAGGAGGTACGGCCCGCCGATGCCGCAGGCCTTCAGCAGCTTGT
>MHGR01000105.1:1667-4276 GCA_001805655.1 Omnitrophica WOR_2 bacterium RIFCSPHIGHO2_02_FULL_52_10 | reverse complement strand
GATGATTTTGGCGGCCTTGGCTTTGATTTCGGCGAATTGCCGCTCGCCGGCTTCAATCGTCTGCGGGGTGTGCCCCTGCGGAAAGGCCTTGAAAATCACGTCGTGGACGGTCACGACGGTCGGCACGGCCGGCGGCGTTTCCCAGGGGCCGGGGCTGGGCACGTGATAGACATCGGCGTCCTTGAGGACGGCGGCGGGCCCGCGGCAAAACCAATCGTTGCGCGCGGCGAAATTCCGCGCGTTGAAGCGGGGAAGACGTTTGTTGAAATTGAACAACCCCCCGTTGGCATACAGGCGGTATTCGTTATCGTGATCGATTTCGGCGAGGCTCTTCACCAAATGGTAAGCGTAACGGCCGATGCCCGTCGGCTGCTTGGTAAGAAACGACCGGCAGTTGATGGCAACCCTCATGGCGCGAATCCTTATCCCTTGGATTTAAGAAAGTCCCGGACAACGCCGGCCACGTAATCGAGGTCCTTGAGCTCGATATCCTGGTGAATGCCGATGTGCGTGCCGTTGTCCGAGCAGTATTCCGCTTCGGGAAAGTCGCCGGGTTTCTTCCCCAGGAACGCGTAACTCGGGCACTGCGTGGGAATGGAATAAAACAGGTTGCGGGAATCGATGCCGGCGTTTTCAATATAGGTGACAAATTCGTCCTTGGTGAACGGAACGTCCTCCTTAAGAATAATGGAAAACGCGTGCGGCCCGATTTTTTCGTGGGGCTCTTCTTTCAGGACGATGAAATATTCCTCGAACGGCTTGAACTTGTCCATCAGATAGAGGAGGTTGCGGCGCCGCTTTTCGAGGATCTGATGGAAAATCTTGATGTTGCCGATGCCGACCGCCGCTTCGAGCTCGTTCATCTTCGCGGAAAAGCCGATCCGCCTGAATTCGAATTTTCCGACAATGCCGTGATTGCGCAGCGAGCGCAGGGCGTCGGCCATTTGAGGATTATCCGTAATCACGACTCCTCCCTCAATCGTCGTGATGATATGCGCCGCGTACAGGCTGAAGGCGGCCATGTCTCCGAGCGAGCCGATCTTTCTTCCCTTATACTCGGCGCCGTGCGCTTCCGCCGCGTCCTCAATGACGCGCAGTTTATGCTTGCGGGCAATCCCTACGATTTCATCCATGGCCGCCGGCTTGCCCATCAGGTGCACCGGCATGATCCCCCGCGTGCGGGGGGTGATGGCGGCCTCGATCTGCGCCGGGTCAATGCCCAATGTTTCCCGGTCGACATCGACAAAGACCGGGATAAAACCCGCCTGAAGGACGGCGTTGCCGGTGGCGACAAACGACAAGGCCGGCACAATGATCTCATCGCCGCGCTTGGCGCCGAAATCATAGAGCACCGCGCAGGCCAGCGCGTCGGCGTCGGTACCGCTGCTGACCGCCACCGCCTCCTTAACCCCGAACAGCGCGGCGAACCGCTCCTCGAATTCCTGGACATATTTGCCGCGCGTTAGCCATTTTGATGCAATCGCTTTATGGATAAGCTTCGCGGCGTCATCGGTGATGGAGACCGTGCCGAAGGGGACTTTATATTTGGCCTTGTCGGATAAACCCGCGCTGTGGCCGGTCTTGATATTCACGCCCGCCTCCCCCGTTTCAAGTTATGTCTGGCGTAATTGTAGCGGTCCGGCGTCCCGATATCCACAAACGGCTTGCTCGTAATCAACCCGTAAAATTTATTGCCCGTTAATTGCGGAAGAAATTCCTTCTCCAGGGAAAATTGTGCCGCATTCGGCATGCGGGGAAAAATGCTTTGGTTAAAGCAGTAGACTCCGGCGTTCACGATGGACAGGCCATCCATATCGCTTTTTTCATGGAAAGCGGTGACCTTCTGATCATCATCCAATGCCAAGCTGCCGTAATCCCCGCGCTCGTTGACTTGGGAAACGATCATCGACGCCTCCGCTTTCTTCTTGACATGGAAGTTCAAAAAGCGCTGGAGGTCGGCCGCCAGAAACGAATCCCCGTTAAAGACAAAGAAAGGATCGCTGTAAATGAGGCCGCGGGCGTTTTTCAGGGCCCCGCCCGTCCCCAGCGGCGAGCTCTCCCTCGAAAATGTCATGTTCACGCCGCAATCCCGACCGCGGTAATGCGTCTCGATAACGTCCGCTTTGTACCCAGTGCACATGATAACGCGCGTGATGCCCTGGTCTTTGAGATGATCAAGAATAAAATCAAGGAAGGGGCGGCCGTCAACTTCGGCCATGACTTTGGGGACGTCCTGGACAACGCCTTGCAGGCGCTTTCCCTGCCCCCCGCAGAGAATAACACCGTCGCACTCGCTAACGCTCATAGTCACCGTTGGGCTGAAAAAAAATGATCTGCGTCCCCATGGTTTCGAACTTAAACGGAACGAGCAGAAGCTTTTTTAATTTTTCCTTGATCTTTTTCTGGGCCCCCGGCGGCGCGAACAAAAGCACGAATCCCCCCCCGCCCGCGCCGAGAATTTTCCCTCCGATGGCGCCGGCGCCGCGGGCGGCCGCATAAATATCATCGATATGCGCGGTGGTAATCTTCTCGGACAACTGCCGTTTGATCTGCCAGCTTTCGTGCAGGAGCCTGCCGAAGTCTAAAATCTTGTTTTTGTTAAGAAGCTG
>MHGR01000105.1:0-1640 GCA_001805655.1 Omnitrophica WOR_2 bacterium RIFCSPHIGHO2_02_FULL_52_10 | reverse complement strand
CCGCGCCAATTCATTTCCCTTGTTGGGGATATTTTTAATCTGATGCGACGCGATTTCCGAGGCATTGCGGGAGAACCCCGTGAAGTACAGCATCAGGTGCCTTTCCAAGTTCTTAATCCTCTGTTCGGGAATCGTGACGCGGCGCACCTGCAGGTGCTCCTCCCCGCCGAATTCGATGTAATTCAAGCCGCCGTGCGCCGCCAGCGCCTGGTCCTGGCAGCCGACGTTCTCCTTGCACATCTTTTGCTCGATGTAAATCGCTTCTTCGGCAATGCGCGCCTTCGTGGGCATGATCCCCTTTAAGGCGTACAGGCTGTTCAGCAAGCCGACGGTAAACGAGGAGCTCGAGCCGAGGCCCGTGCGGGCCGGCAGGTCCCCATCGTGATGGATCTCCACCCCTTCGGTAATTTTCAAAAACCGCAGGACCTCCCTCACGGCCGGATGGTTGATCTCATCAATGTTGTGGACATGCTCCATTTGGGAATAGATGATTCTGGATTTGTGCTCGAAAAACGGCGGGAGGTAGCGGCAGGTGATATAACAGTATTTGTCGATCGTCGTCGCCAGGACGGCGCCTTTGTTCCCCTTGAACCACGTGGGATAATCCGTCCCTCCCCCGAAAAACGATACGCGGAATGGCGTGCGGCTGATGATCATAGGACCGCCGCCTCCTCCAGGATCTTGCGCCTGAGTTTGATTTTGGTCGACTTGACGGTTTCCTCCACGGCCGGTTGGCCGAATTTTTCCTTGAGCAATTTAAGAAAGGCGGGATTCGTGTGGTACTTCATCCAGGCGTCGTCCCTAAACGCCAAGACCTGCTCGGCGGTCAGATATTTCGTCGGCAAAGGCCGGGTGTAATAAGAATGCTGTGAATATCCGGCGTAGCGGTCGGGCAGCTTCCATCCCGCCTTCACCGCCTGCCCGTAGAGCGGGCTGCCCGGATAGGCCATCGCCGAATACATGTTCGCTTCCTCGGTGTTCATCTCCATCGCCAGGTCCAGCGTCATCTGCATGCTGCCCATGTCGTCTTCCGGCAGGCCGAAAATATAATTGGCGATCACGTTGATGCCGTGGGCGCGGATCTTCCCGACGATGTCCCGGATGTCGACATCCTCAAAGCGGCCCTTGGTCACGTCCTTGCGCACCGTCGTTTTGGCGCTTTCAATCCCTAAAGCGAGCCAGTTCACCCCGGCCCTCTTGAGCGTCTCCAGGAACTTTTCCTTCACGGTATCGACGCGCGAATAGCACCAGATATTGAAGTCATACCCCCGCGCGATGATGAGCTCGCACAGCCGCATGAAGTGGTTCGCGTTGAGCACAAAGAGCTCATCGGCGATCTTGATGTTCTTGATTCCCATCTGCGCGAATTTATCGAATTCCTGAATGATGAAACCAGGATCCCAGTACCGGAATACCGCGCTGCCGTCGGCATATTCGTTTTCCTGGCGGTTGATGATATTGATCATGCAAAACGAACAGCGCATGGGGCAGCCGAGGCTGGTATAAAGCGAGGCGAACGGCCGGCGCTCGCAGTTGTTCGGGTAGGAATGCCACAGCGAGGTGCGGTAGCGCCCCATCGGCAGCTTGTCCCAGGCGATGCCCGGCAATTCCGCGGGCAGGTCCGCCTTGTCGACAATCGG
>MHGR01000104.1:4520-8813 GCA_001805655.1 Omnitrophica WOR_2 bacterium RIFCSPHIGHO2_02_FULL_52_10 | reverse complement strand
CTGGCGATATATCCTAATTTCACCGCGATGCTCTCGTGTTCGCCGATGGTCATCCCCCATTGCACGCGCTCGGATGACCATTGCCGCGCGACATGCAGGCACCATTTGCTCACACCCGTCGAAGCGGCGGGGATTGTCAGCCGCCCCGTGTTCAGGGTCGTCAGCGCCAGCTTCAGCCCATCCCCTTCCCCCAAGATGATGTTCTCTTTGGGAATTTTGAGGTTCTTGAAGCGGATCAGGCCGTTCTGAATGCCGCGCAGCCCCATGAACTGGCAGCGGTGGACGATCTCAAACCCGGGGGTATCCGTATCAACAAGAAACGCGGTGATCTGCTTGCGCTCTTTCCCGCGGACGATCTTCGGCGGGGTCACGGCCATGACCACAAGGACATCGGCAATCAGGCCGTTGGTGCACCAGAGTTTCTCGCCGTTGAGGACATAAAATTTACCGTCTGCGGTGGGTGTGGCGGTCGTCGACATGTTGCGCGGGTCCGAACCCGCCTCCGCTTCCGTCAAAGCAAACGCCGAGACCGTGCCGTTGGCGAATTTCGGAAAATATTTTTTCTTTTGCTCTTCGGTGCCGAACAGCTTTAAGGGCTGGGGAACGCCGATGCTTTGATGGGCGGACAGCAGAACGGCGGTCGAGCCGCAGTAACTGGCCACCAGGCTGATGGCCCGGTTATAGTTGACCTGGCTCATGCCCAGCCCGCCGTATTCCTCGGGGATTTTGATGGCGAACGCGCCGAGCTCCGCCAAACCGTTCATGACGCGGTTGGGGATAGTGCCCGTGCGGTCGACCTCGTTGGGGTCAAGGTTCTCAGAGAGGAATTCCTTCAGCTTTTTGAGAAAAAGATCGCCCTTCTCTTTGTCCTCCCGGGGCTGAGCGGGGAAGGGATGAATGAGGTAGGCGTCCAGCCGGCCGTGGAACAGCTCAAGGGCAAAACTGGGATAATGCCATTCGGTTTCCCTTTGCTCCTCGGCAAATTCCAGGGAGGCCTTTTTTTCTTTGCTGATGGTTTTATCATACATGCTCATGATTCACATCCTTGTTTTAGGCGCGTCCCTCACTCAAGTATAGAAGTCCCGCATTGAAAATCAACAGACTAATCACTTTTTTGCGCAGGTGACGCTCCCCCGAAATGAAGTCGGGGCTTTATGTTTTTCGTCGCTCCGACACTCCTTCGGAGGTCGGCACTCCGACTCAGCCCCGACGTAACGTCGGGGCTGGCGTCAGAGTAAATATTTTTCCGCCAGGACCGCGACATCATCAAGGCCGATATTGCTGTACCAGGCCCCCTCGGGATAAACCATGACATTGACGCCCAGGCTGCATTGGCCGAGGCATTTTGCCTGAGCGACACGGATGCGCGGGTGCAGGCCCCGGTCTTTAGCGATGCGCCTCAATTCCTTGAAGACCGCCTCGCCTTGATGGTCGCCGCAGCTTTGGCCCGCCCCCTGGCGGTCATTCGTGCAGACAAAAATTTGCTGCTCATAAGGGATTTTCTTCGATAGCATGGTAACCTTTCGCTCATGTTCCGCTCTTATTGAATCCGAAACGAACCGAACATCCTTTTCACTTTAAATAAATAGCGGTCAAATTGGGAAGACAGCGCCGTGTACGTCACCTGATAGGCGGTCACGCCGCTGATGGCCCAATAGATCAGGTAATGCAGCTCGGTCTCGGGACCCTTGCCCAAAAATTCGAATTTATACCCTTGGCGCTGGGCGAAAACCGCCGGCGCCGACTCCAGAATGACTAAATTTTCTTTAAACACCAGCTCCATCTGCTTGACCGCCAGCTCGGAATATTTCTTTAAATCCATGGGGTTCCCGGAGATGTCCTGCACGACCACGCTGACATTTTCCTTGAAAATATCCAGCTCGCTTTCCTGGGCGGACAGAAATATCACCGCTGTCTCCCCGGCTTGCTTCTCCAACGCCCAATCGGAAGGGTATTTGATGGAGTACCCGCCGTTTTTATCCGCATAGGTGCTGAAACGAAAACCCTGGCTGAACCACCAGACCACCCCGATGATCAAAACGACACCGACCCCGGCGATGATGCTTAGGAAAAAATTTTGCCGCCTGCGTCTGCTCATGCCGTTCCCGTGTTTGGACGAACTTTACGTGGTCCCATAAAAGTTTTTATTCCTCTCCCCCATTTCCCTTAATAAAGAGCAGGGCTCAAACCTCGGCGCCTTCAGGTCCCCGGCAAAACGCTTAAGGTCTTCGACAATGCGTTTAATGCCGGTCTGGTCCGCATACCGCAGCAGCCCGCCCCTAAACGGCGGGAAGCCGGTCCCGAAGATCATGCCCACGTCCACATCGCCGGGCTCCTTCACGATGCCCTCGTGCAGACACAAGGCCGCCTCATTGATCATGATGTACATCATCCTTTTGAGAAAATCCTCGCTGTGGAATTTCGAAAACGGCCCGCGCCCTAAAATCGCGCGGACATCCTCCTCATTGGGCACCTTGTCTTTTCCGTAATAATAAAACCCTTTACCGGATTTCTTCCCCAGCAGCCCCTTGGCAAAAATCTGCTCAAACGTGTCCACGGGCTTAAAGCGCTCTCCCAGGCCTTCTTCCAGAATGCGCAGGACTTTAACGCCGACGTCCAGGCCGACTTCGTCCGAAAGCGCGAACGGCCCCATCGGCAGGCCGAAGCGCGTGACCAGCTCATCGATGCGCTCCATCTGTCCGCATTCCTCGAGGATCCGCCCGGCTTCATTGATGTACCCCAGCAGAATCCGGTTCACCAGAAAGCCGCAGGCATCCTTGACGATGATCGGCGTTTTCCCCAGCGTCTTGGCAAACTGCAGGGCCGTGACAACGGTCGCCTTGGACGTGTGCTTCGTTGTGATCACCTCCACCAGCGGCATGCGGTGCACCGGATTGAAGAAATGAAAACCGACCACCCGGGAGGGATCCTGGATGGATTCGGCCATGGCCGTTACCGAAAGAGCCGAGGTATTGGTCGCCAGGACCGCCTGCGGCGACGCAACACCACCCAGCTCGCCGAACACCTTTTTTTTGACCTCCATTTTCTCAACCACCGCTTCAATGATGATATCCGCTTGCGCGAAACCGCTGTAATCCAACGTTCCCGTGATCCTGGCCATGCTTTTCTGGGCCTGCGCCGGTTTCATCTTCCTGCGCTCAACCAGCTGGCCGTACAATTTCGCCGCCGCCTTCAATCCCTGGGCCACCGCTCCATAATTCACGTCCTTAAGACGGACCCATATCCCTTTATAACTGAGCAATTGCGCGATGCCGCCGCCCATCACCCCGGCCCCGCAAACGCCCGCTTTCGTGATGGCCGCCGGCCGGACATCCCCGGCATCCTCGAGCGTCAGCTTCTTATATTTTTCGGATAAATAAAACACCTGCACGAGGTTCTTGGAAATGCCGGTCACGGCCAGTTCACCGAACACCCTGGATTCGAGCGCCAGCCCCTTATCACGTGACATGTAAAAAGATTGTTTAATGACATAAACGGCCCGCAGCGGCGCGGGATAAAATCCCTTGGTGAGCTTCAGGACGGATTGACGGGATTGCCGAAAGATCATGAACTGAAGAATGAGGGAACTTTTCGCCAGCCCCTCCAATCCTTTCGCTTTTTTGCGGTTGTATTTGTCGCGTTTGATTTTGCGGTCGTGCACGTCCGCGATGAATTGGTAGATCTGGGCGTGCATGTTCTCACGGGTGATCAGCCGGTCCACCAGGCCGATCTTCAGCGCCTTCTCCCCGTCGACCGGCTGCCCCGACAAGATCAATTTTAACCCCTCCGCCAAACCGGTGACGCGCGGCAGCCGGTAGGTCCCGCCGAAACCGGGGATAAACCCGAGATTGACTTCCGGTAGGCCGATCTTCACCTTCTCGTTGAACGTCGCCAGGCGGAACGTGCAGGCCAGGGCTAATTCACAACCGCCGCCTAAGGCCACGCCGTCGATAACAGCAATCGTGGGGATCTTCAGGTCTTCCAGCTTGTTGAGCACATCCTGGCCGGCCCGGGACTTCCCCGTCCCATCCTGCGCCTCGGTGATCTGCTCGATTTCCTTGATGTCGGCCCCGGCAATAAACACGTCTTTTTTCAGGCTGACAATGACCAGCGCGCATAAATCCTTATGCGCGGCAACTTCATCCAGGATGGATGCGAGCCGCCGGATCATCACGGACGTGAGCAGGTTGACTTTCGAATCCTCCTGATCGAGTTCGATGAAACCGACATCGTTTTCAATTCTGAAATTGAGTGACATAATTGTTCCGCTCTATTTATATTTAACTCTCAGCC
>MHGR01000104.1:0-4410 GCA_001805655.1 Omnitrophica WOR_2 bacterium RIFCSPHIGHO2_02_FULL_52_10 | reverse complement strand
CGCGTGCCCGTAGCCCCGACGGGATGGCCGAGGGCCACTGCCCCGCCGTTGACGTTCAGCAGCGCGCGGTCAATCTCCCCGGTATATCCCTCGTACCCGAATTTCCCGGCGAAATCCTGCGAGGCCAAGGCCTTCAGACAGGCCAGCACCTGCGCGGCAAAGGCCTCGTTGATTTCAAACGCCTGAATGTCCTTTAACCGCAATCCCGCCTTGTGCAGCACTTTCGGGATCGCGTGCGCCGGGCCGATCCCCATGCGCTGCGGCTCTACCCCGGCAAAAGCAAACGCGCGCAAAAACCCAAGCGGTTCAAACCCTAACTTCCTGGCTTTCTTTTCACTCGCCATCAGCAGGGCCGCGGCCCCGTCCGTCACCTGGCTGGAATTCCCCGCCGTAATCGTCCCGGACCGGCGGTCAAAGAACGGCTTGAGTTTCGCCAGGGCTTCCATGGTTTGCTGCTCCCGCGGGCCGTTATCCCATTCCACCGCCGCCTTGTATTTCGGGGGCGGGATCACCGCGACGATTTCCTCTTTAAGGATTTCCCTCGCGGCCACGGCCCTTTGATGGCTCGTGAGCGCGAATTCATCCTGCTCCCGACGGGAGATGCCGAATTCCTTGGCCAGGACCTCCGCAGTCTGCCCCATGTTCAGGCCGCACACCGGATCGGTCAAACCAAGCTCCAATCCCATATACAGACTTTTTTGAACATTAAGATATTTCGGGTAAAATTTCATCAACCCGGACAGCCGCGCGCTTAAAGTCTTTGCTTTGGCCAAGCCCAGCAATTGATCCTGCAGGGGTTTTTTGAGGAAGACCGTAATGTTGCTCATCGATTCCGCCCCGCCGACCAGGTAACACTCCCCCTCGCCGGCCCCGATCTTCAGGGCCGCCTGGACCGCGGCCTCGATGCCGGAAGCGCAGTTGCGGTGGACCGTGTAGGCCGGCGTTGTTTCCGGAACGCCGGACAGAAGGGCAATCACCCGTGAGATATTGGCGGCGTCGGCCGGCTGGCCGACGTTTCCTATGATGACCTCGTCAATGGCGTGGATATCAATGCCCGTCCGCTCGATCAGCTCCCGGCAGGCGATCCGTCCGAGCTCCTGCGCGCTGAGGGCATTAAATTCCGTTCCCATTTTACAAAACGGCGTGCGGACGCCCTCAATGACGGCGATACGGCTCATTACCCAGTCCCCCCATAAAGAATTCCAGATGCCACGCGCTTACCCTTTCGGCCTGTTATCGATAATACGTTTTTCCTTACTGGCCGTTTCCAGTTCCAGACGCCTGACCAGCTCAGGGAGTTCGAGAAAATCAACCCGGTTGGGCGTCACTTCCGTGCTTAAGAGGATTTTCTTTTTGACCTCTTCTTCGAGCCGGGCGCGGTCGCAGCCGGACTTCGGGCTGACATACACCACGACTTCATCCACATCGAACGGGTCATTGTTGTGTTTACGCAGTTCAATCTGCCATTCATCGATCATTTTGATATCCGACAGAACGGAGGAAAAATTATTGAGGTCCACCAGCGCGCCCTTGATTTTCGAAAGCCGCATGTCCTTGACATCCGACAGCCGGGTGATGTCGCTGGAGACGCGCGGCACCGTCCGCCGGCAATGCGGACAGGGCGCATAGGTGATGCCCCCCCGGACAAAATCGCCCGTCCGGTAGCGCAAAACAACGCTCCCGCGGGCATCCAGAGCGGTATACACCAGCTCTCCGTCCTCCCCTTCGCCCCTCACCACACCGGTTTTGGGGTCAATCACTTCAAATATTTCCTTATCCGGATAAAGATGATAGCCGCTGGAAACGCTGATGGACGTCGGACATTCGGCCCAGGCGCAGCGCGCCTCGGTGAACCCGTACGTCCCGAAGACCGACACATCCCCGGACCCCATCTGCATGAGCAGCTCGGTGATTTTTTCCTTAAAGCCTTCGCCGAGCCTGGCCGCTCCCAGAACAATTTTTTTCAAGAAGGACAAATCACGTCCCTGATCCCTGGCCGTGCGCAGGACATGATAGACATAACTGGGGACCCCCAGCAGCACCGCCGGTTTCATTTTCATCAGGGCGGAAATATTGCCGTCCGTGCCCATGACCTTTCCCCCGCCGGTGCTCATGATCAAAACACTGGACGCCAATCCGCCGAACACGACCTGCCAGAAGGCCAGGTGCGGGGCGTAAGGGAACATGTTCACGATCCTGTCCGAGCCGGCGATGTCAAACAGTTTCAGCATCCGCGCGCCGTAAATATGGAGATTGTCAACGTCATGGTTGCTGTAGAGAAAGGCCGTGGGCAGGTTGGTCGTGCCCGTGGTGAAGGTCATGAAGGCCGGCCGGAATTCCCTGGCCATCTGATCCTCAACATATTCCTGGCCGCGCAGCGCGCTTGACAAGGCCAGGCGGATGAGCCGCGTTGCGGGCCAAAATTTGCGGATTGTTTCCTTATCCGGCTGCAGAATATATTCTTTGAATTTTTCCGTTCGCCCGTCTGTGGCGATCAAGTCCAGTTTGGACGTGAACGGGATAGCCTGGAGATCCTCCACGGTTCTGATCGAGCCCGGTTTAATCCCGTTCTCGTCAAAGGTCCGCCGGTAGCGCGGGCTGAACGGATAAACATAGGTCTTGATGAACCGCGCGAGTTTTTTATTTTGAAGAGCGCGAATATCCTCTCTGGAAGAACGCGCTATCTGCCCCCAAGGATCCATACGAGTCGACTTTCGTTAATACGTCCACTTTTAATAATTATACAACACGAACTCCCGCATACAATTAGAAATTCATTTAAAATGAAGGCTTCCCGGCGCAAATTGCAGAATATCAATACAGAATTTCCAAGCCGGGGAGCCGCGCATTCCTGCGAAGCTTTAGCGAAGCAGAATCAAGCTTCATAAACGACGGCGCGGCCTTCATGGGGACAGGTTTCACGGATGGACAATTTTCGGGCCGCTTCTTTGTCCAGCAGGTGCAGGAGCCGGCCATGGGTGGGCCTGACCTTGGCGGCGGGGAGGTCTTTTTTATCGTCAATGATGGCTTTGATGATATCCGCCTTGCTCGCGCCCAAATGAAGGAAGACCACATGGCAGGCGTTATTGATGACCGGCAAGGTCAGCGTGATTCTCTCCTCCTTGAGATGAGGCAAGGATACCGGAAGGACGACGCGGTTGGTGTCATTGATACGCTCATCATCGGGAAACAGCGAAGCCGTATGCCCGTCCGTCCCGGCCCCCAGCAGGATCAAGTCGAACTGGGGGGCGTTGGCGCTTTTGAATTCAAAAAAATGCATGAGCTCGCCTTTGAACTGCTCCGCCGCCAGCTCAACGCTTTTCTGGCCGGTGGCAATGGGGTGGATATTCGCCGGCGGGATGCTGATATAATCAAGCAGATCCGTCTTGATCATCCCGAAGTTGCTGCTTTCATGATCAAACGGAACAAACTTCTCGTCTCCCACGAAAATATGCGTTCTCCCCCAAAGATCGAATTCCTGAAGCGCCGAAAGACGGCTGTAAAATTCCACGGGCGAGCGGCCCCCCGGCAGGGCCACCGTGAAACGGTTGCGCCTGCGGACGGACTCCTGGGCAATCTCAATCCATAAATTGAGCATGTAATTGGAAAGGTCAAACCCGTTTTCAAAAATCAGGATCTTTTGTTCGCCAGCCATAACTCAAATCCCCCGGATTAACAGATTACCATTTCGCTGCAGGAGGCGCCCTGCGCGAAACAGGAATAACAGCGATGATGCTTCATCATGACGCGCGCGCGCATCGACGCTTTCAGGGAATCCCCCAAGTCATAATCGCCGTCGTCATCAACTAAGGTGCAGGCATACACCCGCATGCGCCCTTCCTTTTTCACCACCATTTTACTGAAGCTGCACATGAATTTGCCGCGGCTTTCCGGCGTGTGATGGCGCGTCATGCACTCTTCCGTTATATGAGGCACATCGGCCATCGCCCCCGGCGCGAGAAAATCCGGAAAACTGACCATGCGCGTGTCCAACGGGAGCCCCGCGGCCCTTAAATATCTACCATAGGCCCGATTGACTTTCTCGGTATCCTCCCCGTGCCCGCGCTGGCGGGCGATCGAAACCGGGAATCCCCGCTTATGCAATTCGGCCACCATCCGCCACGCCAATTCAAAATTTCCCGGGCCGCGGCCGGCATCATGCCGGGCCTCGTCCGGGTAATCAATGCTGACGCGAAAATTCAGCGGATTCGGTTTGTCTTTGAGGGCAGCAATTTCCTCAATGCGCCGCTGCAGGGGCGCGGTCGCATTGGTGAGGACAAGGCACGGCCGGTACAGCAGCGCGTAATCGAGAATCCTGACCATGTCCTTGATGACGAACGGTTCCCCTCCGGTAAAAGAAAAACGCTCAACGCCCAGCCCCAAGGCTTCATCGATAAAGGGCCGGGCATC
>MHGR01000103.1:4583-5963 GCA_001805655.1 Omnitrophica WOR_2 bacterium RIFCSPHIGHO2_02_FULL_52_10 | reverse complement strand
TACATCTGAATAGCCTGCGGCGGCAAAGGCCCCGGCTACATCCGTGACATAGACAAAATCCCTGGTTTGGTTGCCATCGCCTACGACCGTATAGGGCTTGCCGTCAAGTTTCTGCGCCAAAAATACCCCGAACACCGCGCCATAGGTCCCCGAGGTCCTAGACCGCGGGCCGTAGACGTTAAATAACCTCAGCGAAATCACCAGCAAATCATAAACCTGCCCCCAGTGTGAAACCGTCTGCTCACCCAAATATTTCGTGAGCGCGTAAGGGTATTGCGGAGCTATCGGGGCGGTTTCGGGCGTCGGGTAGCAATCTGCGGGAGGGATGCCGTAACAAGACGAGGAGGCCGCGTACACCAGCTTCTTTACACCCGCCAGCCGGGAGGCCTCAACCACGTTCATGGTCCCCAAAACATTCGAGGCATAATAGCCCCGCGGATAAACGATGGACGGGACGATGTCGGCCAGCGCGGCCAGATGAAAAACAATTTCCTTATCGTCAAAAAACGGCCGGATCGCGGCGAAGTTCGTAATGTCCGCTTCCGCCAGCTCGATGTCCTCCCGGCAGTGGGACAAATTGTCCGGCCGGCCGGTCGAAAAATTATCCAAGACCGTGACCTTGTGGCCGTCGGCCAGCAGCCGGTCAACTAAATGGCTGCCGATGAAACCTGCTCCGCCCGTAACCAGGACATTTTTTTTATTCATCATGGATTCCCGCAAAAATCAAATCGCTGCTCGTTGTTCGAGCGACTAGCAACCAGCAACGAACAACGCAATACCATTTTCAATACTTACTCAGGCACGTCATCCATCGACCAGCGCGATTGTTCGATGGCGTAGTCATCCGAAATCTGCATGACCAGTTTCTGCAGCTCTTCGACCTTCAGCCAGCTGGTATTGTTGTCGGAAGCATATTTAAAATCATCGCCGCAGCTTTCCCCCCTGGCGCCGTTGCGCCCCTTGAGCAATTCTTCGCGCAGCCGGGGATTGGGCTGAACCAGGTAACATTCCTTGAACTGTATCGTATTGCGCGCTTCGTCTTCGCTGATCAGCGTCTCGTGAATCTTTTCCCCCGGCCGTATGCCGACCACTTCCTGCTCCGCCTCGGGGCTGATGGCCTGGGCCAGGTCCGTGATTTTCATGGACGGGATGCGCGGCACGAAGATCTCCCCGCCCTTTGCCCGGGACAGCGAATGAATCACGAAATGCACCGCCTGGTCCAGGGTAATCCAAAACCTGGTCATGTTGCTGTCGGTTATCGGCAATTTGCCGGTCTTGGCGCGCTCCTGGAAGAAGGGAATCACCGAGCCACGGCTGCCCAAGACATTCCCGTAGCGGACCACGGAAAATTTTGTCTTGCTTCTTGCCGCCTCCGAGCCG
>MHGR01000103.1:0-4516 GCA_001805655.1 Omnitrophica WOR_2 bacterium RIFCSPHIGHO2_02_FULL_52_10 | reverse complement strand
CGAGCCGTTGGCCGCCACGAATAACTTGTCGGAACAAAGCTTAGAAGCCCCGTAGAGGTTCACGGGGTTGCAGGCCTTGTCCGTGGACAAGGCTATGACCGTATCCACTTTATTGGTGATCGCGGCATCAATGATATTCATGGCGCCGATCACGTTGGTCTTGATATATTCCTCCGGATTCCTTTCGGCGGCCGGCACCTGTTTCAGCGCCGCCGCATGGATGACATAATCAACCCCCGCAAAAACCCTGGCCAGCCTTTCCTTGTCCCGGACATCCCCGAGCACATATTCCAGACACGTGTGTTTTGCGGGGCTCCACTTCTGCCCCATTTCAAACTGCTTTAATTCGTCCCGGCTGAAAACAATCAGGCGGCTTGGTTTGTATTCCGCCAGAACAATCTGGAGCATTTTCTTCCCGAAAGAGCCTGTCCCGCCCGTGATAAGTATGGATTTATCGTTTAACATTTTGCGTCTCCGTTAATCTTGGTCCTTCAATTCCATCATTAGAAAAGAAACGATCATATGGTTTAAAATCAGATGCACGTCCTCGACCGGGCCGTATTCCCCCTTTTTACTCTTAATGTGAACCACATGATCGCAAATTTGCGCCAGCCGTCCGCCGTCCTCAAATCCCACCAGGCCCACGGTTATCCCCCCTTTTTCTTTCGCCAAATTCACCGCTTTGATGACATTGGGACTGTTGCCGCTGGCGGAAATGACAACCAGGACGTCGCCGAGGTCAAAATTGTATTCAATTTGGAGGGAAAAAACATTGTCGTAGCTGTAATCATTGCTGATGGCCGTGAGGGCGGACACATTGTCGTTGATGCTCTGCGTGCGGAAACCTTTCCCGCGGATTTTCCGGCCGATCTCGCCCATGTCCTGGGCAAAGTGAGACGCCGTTGAGGCGCTGCCGCCGTTGCCCGCGAAATAGATGGTTTTATTGTTTTCCCTGGCTTTTAGCAGGCAGTCGACCACCTTTTTGACCGCCTCGATGTCCACCTCCGAGATCAGCTTGCGAACATAATCACAATACTTCTTGAAATAGTCCGTCTGCAGCCGGCTTTCCCCGTATAGTTCTTCCAGAGTGTTCATCGTGACCTCCCGTTTTGAACCGCTTTTCCGGTTATATATTCTCCGCCATGGCAGATTTCTCACCGCCAATGGCATAATAATTATCCTTTGCTATTTCCTGGAGCAA
This sequence comes from Omnitrophica WOR_2 bacterium RIFCSPHIGHO2_02_FULL_52_10, assembly GCA_001805655.1. GTDB lineage: Bacteria > Omnitrophota > Gorgyraeia > Zapsychrales > Zapsychraceae > 2-02-FULL-52-10. The sequence goes on along the minus strand of MHGR01000103.1, from coordinate 3,315 downwards.
ATCCACATGCTGATGGTGGTCAAAATGGCCCTCCTCAACCCCCTCTTTGCATATAAGAAGGGTCCCGTTGACCGCGGTTTCAGGGATTTCCTTTAATATCTGCAGGGAACAATGTTCGGCCATGCTCTCCCGGAAGACCATGTCCACCAGGGTGAAAATGTCCGAATTTCCATAATAGTAGAAATTCCGGACCTCCTTGGCATGCAGATCATGCAATATTTCCCTCACCCGGTTCTTAATCAGGCCAATCGAGCTGATCGTCTTCATGGTATATTTGACGGATTTACGCATTTTTTCGGTAAATCCCTTGCGGGTAAGGAGATACTGGACTTTCTTTTTGTTGAGCTGCTCAATGCGGATGTAGCCCTTGGCTATGAGCCGGCGGACAAGGATATTGATCATCCCCAAAGAAAGATTCATGTGGCGGGAAATATCGCGCTGATTGGAGCCCAGCTCGGCACCGATGATATTGATGAGTTCGAATTCTCGTTCGTTGAGGATTTCTGGCGGCATAAAGAAATTATGTTCAATTGTTGAACATATTATACCCCGGCAACTCCCCCTGTCAATAAAAAGAACTGGTGATTTTCTGTCACTATAATTCTCCCTGGGACTCAACAAGTTGCAACCACAACCCCTTGGATGCCTCCTTAAAACACCCCCCTCTCGCGGGTTAAAATTGACTCATTCGACGGCACCGGGCCCCACCGTTCAAGGCGGGGACAAGCGAAGGGTAGTTTCTGGCCTGTTTCTTGCAGGTATGGCCCTGGCTCCAGCGCGCCAAATACACTTTGTGAAATCCCGAAATCGGGATTTATCATTGAACTTGAGGGGAAGTGTGCTATGCTATGGAAAAATTATATAGTGCAGGTTCCTTCAACCAGATCGAAAATATGCTCTTACGGTTTTTTCCCTTCTTGAAAAAAAATAGCCGGCCATTGACCGCAATAGCCTTCTCCATTTACGGATTATATTTAAGGGTCACGATGTACTCCCAAAGGGGCCTTTACCCGGATGAATTAAATCAATTGGCCTACACCTCCAGTTCCGGCCTCCTGCCGTTCTGGAAAATGTATACCCCGGTAGAGGTGACGGCCTTTCCCGGGGACTACCTTCTGACCTTTCCGTTCGTAAAACTTTTCGGGACAAATAAATGGCTGATCACCATCCCCCACATCATCGTAACCGTCATCGGGTTCTACTTACTGTATCTTGTATCTGCCAAATACCTCAAAAGCCTTTTGGGCCTCATCATTGTTTTTGCAGTTTTCTCTTCAAATTTTAATCTTACATACCATGCCTTTGAATTCCGTCCCTATGCCGCTTTACCGACCCTTGCCTTGGCTGTATTCCTCCTCTCGGAACGCGTTGTCTGCCGATACACGGCGCTCCCGCGCGGCCAAAAATTCTTTATTGGCCTCTTTTTCTTTTTAACGGTCGGGTTTCACGCTCATGGAATTCTTATCACCGCTTTGGCGATGTCGTTTCATATCCTCATGCATTCCCACAGCCAATCTTTGGCCCAAGTCATCCGGAAAATTCTCCCTTTTGCGCTAACCCTAACTGTTTTCGGGGTCCCCTTATTCATCTGGTACTACATCCAAAACCCCATCACTTACGCGGGCAATTTCGGGAGAGGCATCAACACCTTTGATTTTATCCCTAATCCTTTAACCAGCCCGGACGGCTTTTTACGCTCCGTATTGGGCAACCTTATTGGGATGAAAAGACTATATCCCTTGCTCATCGGCGTTGTTTTGGCCTTTTTAATCCCCCATAAAAGCCGCGCCACCCAATTCTTATTTTTAGCATTATTGGTCATCCTCCCCATCCAATTAATATTGCTTTCCGACTTGTGGACATGTTACTGGTTCGTGCAGCGGCAATTTGTATGGGTGATGCCTTTCTTTGCCGTCTGGCTGGCATGGTGCTGGGATTCCGTTTTTCTAAATCTCGCCGATACCGCCTGGGTCAAAAAAATCACCTCTTCCCGGGAGTGAAATACCGGTTAAGATGAAAAAGCTTTCGATTATTTTGCCCGCTTATAACGAAGAACAGCGCCTTGAAGGCAATGTCGCCCACTTAAAGGATTCCGTCGATAAACTGGCCATCAGCTACGAAATCATCATTGTCAATGACGGCTCATCGGACGCCACGCTGGCCAAGGCCCAGAAGTGCGCCTCGGATCCGATTCAAGTACTCTCGTACGGCCAAAACCGCGGGAAAGGATACGCCATCCAATACGGCATGCTGCATTCCGAGGGTCTGTACAAACTGTTCATGGATGTCGACTTATCAACGTCGCTGGACGGCATCCGGAACTTTCTGGATTTAATGGAAACCGGCAATTATGACGTCGTCATCGGGGAGAGAAAATCGCGGTCGGCCCGCATTGAAGGCCGCCAGCCTTTTTACAGAATATTTTTCGGGAGGGGTTTTACGCTGCTCGCGAATCTTTTTATAGGGCACAAAATCACCGACTTTACCTGCGGCTTCAAAATGTATACAAAAGACGCTGCCGATATCATTTTCAAAAGGCAGAGAATCTTTGACTGGGCTTTCGATGCCGAACTGTTGTTCATCGCGGTTCTCCACGGGCTCAGAATCCGCCAGGCGCCGGTGACATGGCGCCATCATAGCAACTCCAAAGTCCGCCTGATCAGAGATATCGCTCATTCCTTATACAGTTTAATCCTGATGCGCATGAACGCCATCCGGGGCATGTACAGATAACGCCTGTCCGATTATGAAAATTTCATGTGATGATAAAATACCCTTAATGATCAGAAATCCAATGGCCTGGACTTTCTTAATCCCCGTGCTCTACTGGCTCTACCTCGCGCTGACAACAACCATGGTGGTGAAATATGACGCGGCCGAGTACGAAAAGCTCGCCTCGACCATTTATCATGACGGCTGGACTGGCTTTTTTAAATTCAAACCCTATAATGTCGCCCTCTACCCGTTTCTGATATCCCTGTCCATGCGCCTGGCCGACTTGCTGGGAGTACCCTATGCTGCCGTACAAACGGCGGTCCAAATTCTTTTCCTCCTGGCCGCTCAAATACTGCTTTATAAAACATTAAAATGTCTGGGGGTCGGACAAAACATCCTTGCGGCAACGCTTTTATACTTTGGATTCTCCCCCGCGTTCGTTAATTCCGCCTTCAGCTTATATTGTGAAATCATCACCTACCCCCTCGTCCTGGGTGTCATCATCCTGTCTGTCGCGGCTTGGCAAGAGGTCCGGACAAAACATTATCCCCGCCTTATGATCCGCGGGATCCAGCTGGCGGCCCTGTTTTTACTCCTCAG
>MHGR01000102.1:4528-5493 GCA_001805655.1 Omnitrophica WOR_2 bacterium RIFCSPHIGHO2_02_FULL_52_10 | reverse complement strand
CTAGCGCCTCCAGGCGATTCGATATTTTCTCCGATGCCTTTCCGACCGATACGCCCTCGATGACGGTGCCGATATATCTCGGGCACCCCTGCCGGTCATCGATTTCAATGCTGCATTTCGCTTTCGGCCAGGCGCGCTGTTTGACGGCCGGAAATCTCCTCGACCGATTGAGAATGGCGGCCGTTTCGCGCGCTATTCCCAGCATGCACAAACAATCGGGGCGGTTCGGCGTGATTTCCAGCTCGAATACGGTGTCGCCCTTAAGAGATATCGTTTTTTCGACTTCCAGACCCGCCATGGTAAGCGCGTCCGCCAGCTTTTCCGCCGATATCCCCGGCGTCACATAATCTTTCAACCAGTTAAGACTGACTTTCATAAAATTTCGTTAATGGTTAATAGTAAATAGTTAATGGCGCGAATACTATTAACCATTCACCATTAACTATTAACCAATGACCAGTTAGAATTGTTTTAAAAATCGAATATCATTCTCAAAAAATAGCCGGATGTCGTGAATCCCGTGCTTGAGCATGGCAATGCGCTCAACGCCCAGACCGAAAGCCAATCCGGTGTATTTCCCTTTGGGATATCCGACGGCTTCAAACACCCGCGGATGGACCATCCCGCACCCCATGATCTCAAGCCAGCCCTTGCGCCCGCAGACCGAACACCCTTTTCCTTCGCAAATGTAACACGATATGTCAACTTCCGCGGACGGCTCCGTAAAAGGGAAGAAGTGCGGACGGAACCGCATTTTAATATTTTCACCGAACAAGCGTTTCAGGAAAACCGTCAGCAGACCCTTTAGATCGGAAAATTTCACGTCTTCGTCGACCATCAAACCCTCCACTTGATGAAACATGAAAGAATGGCTGGCATCAACGGCGTCCGGCCGGTAGACTTTTCCCGGGACAACCACGGCCAGCGGAGGCTTGAATTCCTTCATGATACGGATTTGGGCGGGC
>MHGR01000102.1:0-4518 GCA_001805655.1 Omnitrophica WOR_2 bacterium RIFCSPHIGHO2_02_FULL_52_10 | reverse complement strand
AGCAGTAAATTTGCCGCCTTGTCTTGCGGGTCGCGCTGTTTCAGATAAAAAGTGTCGAAACTGTCGCGGGAAGGATGCTCGGCGGGGATATTGAGCGCCGTAAAATTATTGAATTCCGTCTCGACCTCGGGGCCCTCCCGAACGACATAGCCAAGCCGCTCAAAAATCGCGCAAATCTCATCGATGGTTTGGGTCAAAATGTGCGTGTGCCCTGCCGCCGGCGCCGCGCCGGGGATGGTGACGTCCAGAGCTTTTTGGGCATCCCTGCGATTTTTTGACTTGATTTCATTTCTTTTTTCTTCGATCAAGCGTGTGACATCCGCGCGCAATTCATTGATCTTCTTGCCGGCTCCCGGCTTTATCTCCTGCGGCATCTTCGCGAGGTCGGCGTACATCAAGGCAATTTTGCCCTTTCTTCCTAAATATTCGATGCGCACCGCTTCCAGCTGCCTTTCGTCGGCCGCGTTGCGGACTTTTTCCTCACAGCTTTCCTTTTCCCCGATGTAATCAAACGTGTTCATATTTTCCCGACGACTTATAACAACGCACAGACAACCGCCGCGCGCTTTGTGCCGCTGGCTCAAATCTGCGCAATAACAATGCCGGTCCGCCTACTTCCGCCACGTCGCAGGAACCAGTAGAATCAGAATAGAATAAAGCTCCAGACGCCCCACCAGCATTAAGAACGTCAGCAGCCATTTGCCCTGATCCGAGACCCAAGCAAAATTTCGCATAGGCCCCACGGCGTTTAAGCCCGGCCCTACGTTGCTCAAGCATGCCGCCGCCGCGCTGAAGGCCGTCGGCATATCACATGCCTCAAGAAAGGCAAAAAGGATGGCTCCGATGATCCAAATGTGCAGATAAATGACAAAATAAGCCAGGACGCCCATAATAATTTTACTCTCGAGTGCATGCCCGTTCAGCCTGAGAGGGACAACGGCATTCGGATAACTTGCCTGGACAATGGAGGCTCCGGCAAGTTTCCCTGTCAAGTAAAGCCGGACCAATTTAAGCCCTCCGGAAGTGGAGCCGGCGCAGGCCCCTGTGACCATGCCCATCAGCAGGAGCATCCTTAGAAAATCCGGCCATTGGTCGAAATCAGCCGTCGCAAACCCTGTCGAGGAGAAGATGGATACGAACGAAAAAGCCGCGTCCCGCAGCGGACTTTCGGTTAAATTTTCATTCCTTAAATTCCACGCGGCCACCGCCGTCAAAATCACAATTAAATAAAGGTAAAATTTAAACTCCTCATCCCTAACATACGATTTAAATTTGCCGCGCATGGCTTCATAGTGCAGGGCAAAGTTTGTCCCTCCTAAAAACATGAAGATGATCACGATCCACTGAATGTAGGCGCTGTAGGCGCCGACGCTCATATTTTTCGTGGAAAACCCTCCTGTCGCAATCGAGGAAAAGGCGTGGCACAGCGCGTCAAAGAGGGGCATTTTACCGACGACCAGCAGAATGACCTGGGCCGCCGTTAAGACAACGTAAATGCCCCATAAATACCTGGCCGTTTCTTTGATTCTCGGTTCAAGCTTGTCAAAGGAAATCCCTGACGTTTCCGATTGATAAAGCTGGGCGGTATTGGCGCCCAGAGCCGGCAGAATCGCAATGAAAAGAACGATAACCCCCATCCCCCCCAGCCATTGGGAAAAGCTGCGCCAAAAAAGGACCCCTCTGGGAAGCACCTCGACATCGGTAAAAATACTCGCCCCCGTCGTCGTATACCCGCTGACAATTTCAAATAAAGCATCGGTAAAGGAAGGCACGACCCCGCTGAGATAAATCGGCAAGGCCCCACAAACCGATATGGCCAGCCACGAAAGGCCGACAATGGCCAGGCCGTCCTTGGCGTTGATCCTCTTATAATCTTCTTTTTTCAGGCGGAAGAATAAAAGGCAGGCGGAAGAAATGATAATCCCGGAAAGGATGGACACAATAAAGGCGTTTGTTTCCCGGCTGTGAACATCATCAAAAGCGGCCCAGCCCAGCGGCAAGGTCATTGCAAGGCAAACGATCAGACAGATCCGGGAGACTATATTGGCAACAAAGTGCTTGTGCATAACCGTAAATACAATTATGGGCGGGTGAACAGGCTTTGCAACTTTTTTACGGAGGATTCATGGCAAAACACGATGACGCGCTCTCCCGCTTTGACATGCGTTTCTCCCCCGGCCAATACAACCTCATCACCGCTGTAAATCGCGCCGACAATGGAATGTTTGGGAAATTTGATCGTCTTGAGCGGTCCTCTTGTAATCGGCGCCCCTTCTTCCGTCACGAATTCCAGAGCCTCCGTTTCCCCTTCTAAAAGCTTAGTGACGGCGCTGATTCCCTTCCCGCGGACCAGGCGCAGGATCTGCTCGACCGCCAGAGAGTGCGGGCTGATAATCGCGTCGACATCCAGCGCGTCGACAATCCTCGTGTAATCCTGCTGCTGCGTTGTAATAATGCCTATCTTTGCCCCCATGCTTTTGGCGAGCAAAGAGCTGATGAGATTCGAGTGGTCATTGTCCGTGGCGGCAATAAAAACATCCGTCGCTTCTATACCGCATTCCACCAAAATGTCTTGTTCACAAGCCGATCCGTTAATGATGCGGACGTTGTCCAGCGTGCCGGCAACATCATTGGCGAGCGCGGCATCCTCTTCAATCAAAAGAATGTCCAGATTTTTCCCCGCCAAGGCCTTGGCGGCATGAACGCCCGTGATTGTGGCGCCATAGATAACGATTTTTTGGGGAAGTTTTGCTTCAGGGTTAACAAACATGAGGAATTCTCCCAGCGATGGGGCGGGCAGGAGGACATAGATATGGTCCCCGGCATCGATTGTCGTGTCTCCTGTCGGGATAATGACGTTGTCGTTGCGGACAATCGAAACGATCAGAAACGGCCAAGGGAAGTCCTCTTCCTTGAACTCCCCGATCTTTGCCCCGCACAGGGAAGAGGATTTCGGGATGTCAAAAGCCCTGAGCAGGATTTTGCCGCCGGCAAAATCCGCAACCTCGCTGGCCCCCGGGGCCTGGACAATTTTTTGGATGGCCCGGGCCGCAACCAGTTCAGGATTGATAATCTCGCTGATCTTAAACTGATCGTATCCAAACTTGGTAAGGGCTTCGTTTAACGAGGTGTTTCGAACCCGCGCGATGCGCCGTTTCGCCCCGTACAGCCCGGCGAGGGTACAGACCACCAGATTCGTTTCATCGGAAGCCGACACCGCCAGCACCAGTTCAGCCCCGCTGACATTGGCCTTTTCGAGCACATCCGGGTCCGCCGCATTGCCGATGATGATCTGGACATCAAGTTTTTCGCTTTTTTTCCGGGCAATCTGCTCGTTTTTTTCAATGAGGTACACCTCATTGTTTTCCTGCGAAAGCGACTTCGCCAGACTCGTGCCGATTCGTCCCGCCCCTACGATGATCACTCTCATAAAGAATTCCTTGATATAACAATTCAGGCCCTGTCATCCAGGGCCCGGCATGCTCGGCGAACCATCCTTCGCGCGCCGCGCTTGATGTTTTATTCCTGCGCTTTCGCGTCTACCTTAGTCTCTGTTTTGGCCTTCTTCTCGGGATTAGCTTCAGCGCCCTCTTTCGACAGCTTGACGAGTTTTTTGAACGCCGCCGGCGAACTGATGGCCAGCTCAGAAAGCATTTTGCGGTCAATATCGATCTTGGCCCGGCGCAACCCGTTCATAAACCGGCTGTACGTCACCCCCGCCTCCTGGCAGGCGGCATTGATGCGGATTATCCAAAGGCGCCTGAATTCGCGCTTGCGGACCTTGCGGTCCCTGTACGCGTATACCATTCCCCTTGTAACCGATCGTTTAGCCTGCCGGTATCGTTTGCTCCTGTGGCCGAATTGTCCTTTGGCCTTCTTTAAGACGCGTTTTTTTCTTCTGTGTGCCGTATGCACACTACGGACTCTAACCATAAGGCAACAGCCTCCTTATCCTCTTGGCATCAACGCTGGAAAGATACGAGCTTTGACGCAGCTTTCGTTTCGCTTTTCTTGACTTTTTCCTAAGTAAATGGCCGCGCCGCGCGCTGCGTTTTTTCAGCTTTCCGGATTTTGTAATCTTGAACCGTTTCCTCGCGGACTTGTTCGTTTTCAATTTTGGCATTCCTATTCCTTTCTGCCTGCTTCGGACAAACTTTTTCTGACGCCTGATGATTTTCCGGAATTCGGGGTTAACAGAACTATCATCACGCGCCCTTCCATCGCGAGCCCGCCGTCCGGCTGTCCGTGTTTGGCAATGTCAGATATCAGCCGCTCCACGACGCGCTGGCCGAGCTCCTTGTGCGTCATCTCCCGCCCCCGGAAAAACATGTTGACCTTCACTTTATCCTTTTTATCCAGAAAACTGGCGATCTGTTTTAACTTGATCTGATAGTCGCCTTCGCCGATATTCGGCTTCAGGCGTATCTGCTTGAGGTGCGCTACATGCTGATTTCTCTTAATGCGCCGCTCCTTTTTTTCCTGGTCATATTTATATTTGCTGTAATCCATGATGCGGCA
>MHGR01000101.1:1650-6074 GCA_001805655.1 Omnitrophica WOR_2 bacterium RIFCSPHIGHO2_02_FULL_52_10 | reverse complement strand
TTATTTTCCGTGCTTTGGTTGACGGCTTCAGCGGCTCCTTGTACCTTGACCGTATCAACGATGAGACTTTCTTTGGACCTCAAATGCGTGAGATAAAGTTCCTTTTGAGTAAGCGTCAACACATACAAACCATCCGGGGAAAAATGATATTCGATGATAGGGTTCTGCGCCTGCAGCACTACCTCGGCATCCCTGCCGTTAATGCGCACAGACTGCAATTTTGTTTCCTCAATAAAATAGATCTTGAGGTCATCTCGGACCCACTGCGTGCTGGCATCGACGTCCAGCGGCAGGACCAATTCCGGGGCCGGCTTCTGATAATTCTGCCAATAAAGATAAGCTAATATTCCCATGGAGATTAATTGCCCGCCTATTAAAATGGCGGACAATACCCGCAGGAATGTTGTCCTAAAGAGCAGCAAAAGAGAAACGTCTTTTAAGTACAGCGCGATAAAGACCGCCAGAAGCATCAGTAAAACACTGAACGTGACATAGAGCAGGACTTCAAAATTATTGCTGACAAAATGGATGATGGAGTTAATGAATGTCTCTTCCGCGTAATCTAAATACATGGTTTCCCCGTGTTGAAACCTGACAATTGATACTATCTTAAACGGGAATTTCCCCGCTGTCAAACCGCTCTGACACAAAAAAGGCCGGAACCCCTTCCGGCCTGTTCAATGCTTTATATTTTACAAAACGATTAAAACCTTCTTACCACGCTGATGACTTTGCCGATGATGGAAACTTTCTGGTCCACTAAGATCGGCGGATAATTAGGGTTTGCCGGCTCGAGAAAATAGTCGTTCCCCCGGCGGCGCAGACTCTTGACGGTCGCCTCATCCTCCACCATGGCAACAACCGTTTCGCCGGTCTGCGCCATGTTCTGTCTGCGGACCAGGACCAGGTCATCGGGCAGTATCCCCGCGTTAATCATGCTGTCCCCGCGCACGCGCAGGGCAAAGGTGCTGTCGTCCGAAAAGACGAGGCTGTCCAGATTAAGGTAGCCCTCAATTTCCTCTATAGCCAGATTCGGCAATCCCGCCTGAACCTTGCCCAAAATGGGGATGGAGAACAGCGCTTCCCGGACAAGCTCGATCGCGCGCGACTTAAGCCTAGTAGTCCGGATATACACCTTGCTGACCAGCGCCCGAAGATAGTCCCGAACGGTTCCTGTGGATGAAAAATGAAAATGCTCGGCAATTTCCCTTACGGTTGGCGGCAGGCTATTGCCCTTGATCGATTCATAAATGAATTTAAGCACTTCTTTTTGCTTGGAGGTTAATTCCTTCTTTTCCATAATAACCTTTATTTACCATACATCTGTGTGGATGTCAAGGGATCTTCAAGAATTATGTGAACTACCCTCCTGGATTATTTCGATTTTCGTTCCCCGGACCAGCTGTCAGTTCTTGTGCAAAGCCAATGTCACGATTTTCTTAATCAACTGTTCATAACTGATGCCGACCTTCATGGCCGACTGGGCGACCTCATCAATCTTCGCGATGCACGGGTTGGCGTTCGGCTCGATGATATAGACCTTTCCGTCCGGTGACACGCGGATATCGAACCGAAGGTAACTTTGGATATTCAGCGCCCGGTAGGCCCGCTTGCAGACATCCACGATTTCCTTCTCAACGCCGCCGGCCAGCTTGCCCGCGTAAACGCTTTTAATCCCCCATTTTTCGCGGTATTGGTCGTCCCATTTTGCTTTATAGGTCGCAATGCGCGCGTCTTCGGCGAGTTCGCCGAATTTCAATTCGCGGGGAGGCAGCACCGTCAGCCGCTTTTGACCGATCACCGTGACGTACAGTTCGCGGCCCTCAACATATTCCTCGGCGATCGCATCCAGGCGCATGTTCTCGTGAATGAACCTGACCCGCTCCAAAAACGCCTCCTCATTTTCCGCAATCGACGCCTGCGAAATGCCGCGGGAAGCCTCTTCGCACAGCGGCTTCACGATGACCGGCAGCCTGAGCCTTTTCGGCAGCCACACGCGGCGGCCGCGGTAGAACGCATAGAAACGCGGCGTTTTGATCCTGTGAAAACTCAGGATTTGCTTGTTCAACCCCTTGTTGTTGCAGATAAAAACATTGTCCGAAGTCGCCCCCGTAAACGGGATTCCCACCATTTCCAAAAGAGCGACCATATTCTTTTCAAGATACGATTGATTGTCATAGACCTCAACAAGATTGAAGATGACATCGGGACGCCGGTCCTTGATTTCCTCAAATAACGGAAGAATAGTATTATTCACCCCCAGCAGGCTGACCTCATACCCCACCGCCTTCAGCGCCTGGTACACGTCATTTTCCGTGTACATATCCTCAGGGTCGGCGAATTCCGCCTTATAATCATACCCCCGGGGATGATTGTAAGGACTGCTGAATAATAGGAGGACTTTCAATTTCTCTCGCATGTTCGCAACCGGCATTGTGCTATTTCTTGCGCGCTATTTTCTCCCCGCGAAAACGCCCCGTGTACTGATAGTTCATAATAAGAGAAGTGATATAGGCGGTAAGGTTGAGGATGATATGCGCTTCTTCGCCGCTGGCCGCCAAATGCAATTCTCCGCCGCGTTTTTGCATATCTTTCAGGAGGACGTTAATAACGTATTTGCGCTCCCCGGAGTATTTTGAAACGCTGTTAAGGATACTGCGGCTGTAGGCGCGGATGACGTCCGCGGCGCGCGGAAGCGCTTTATTTTCTTCAGAATACGCGACAAAACATTGGCGCAGAAAATTATCATGAAAATCCGGAAACTCCTCGGCCAAGGTGCGGCGCTTTTTCTTATAAAAGTTCCTGAGCGTCACCCTCATCTTGGAGGCCCGCCAGAACTTCTGCGAACTTTTCACCGGCGGCTCTTTGCCGCGGACCTCATGCATCAAGCGGTCGACGTATTGGAGCTTCCGGGTGGCCCCCCATCCCCTGTACTGCGTTTTCCAGTCCAAATCCGGCGTCAGCCACACCGCGAACGTCTCCACAAAATCCTCATCGGGATGATATTGGGCGTAATATCCGTCTAAATGCCGGACATAATTCCTGCTGTACGGGCGGTATTTGTACGTGTCGCCATACTCGGCGGTGGAGGGGCCAAAGATTTTTTGCCACTTCTTGCGCTTATGGAAGCGGTAGGCGTAACTTATGGCGTGGCCGGTCTCATGGCGCAGGAGCTTCATGCACCACGGCCGGGTCTCCCCTTCCGCATCGATCATGAATTTCTTTTCCAAACGGATCAGAGCCGGGTGGGCCAAATAGAACGGGATGCCGATACATGTCTCTTTTTCCGGAGTCAGCCATTCATCCGCCAGATAGCATTCGGGGCGGAAGACAATTCCCTTCTCCTCAATTTCATGAAACAATTGGGCGATGCACTCGGATAACCAGGTTCCCTCAATCTTGATCGGCAGGTCACAAATGCGGGTATCGAGCAAGGCTTCTTCCGGCATCGTTTCCAGGTCCATCGTGTGTTTTTTACCCGCGCCCATTATCGGTCCCGTTGAATTGTGGAAGAGGCCACCATTAAAATTCCAGAGGATCAGGATGCCGGAACGTAAAATTCAACCTCGATTTTATTTTCGCATTGTCGATCATTTTAAGCCGGGTGGACGGCCGATCGGCAAACCGGGGCGGTGTGAACCCGTAATGCCTGGCCGCTTGGGTGTAGAGCTCTTTGCGCGTGGGATGGCCGTCGCTGCAGGCGTTGAACATCTCGCCCCGGACATCCTGGCGCATGATTTGCGCGGCAATGGCGACGCAATCATCAAGGTGGATCAGATTAGCCGGGGCATCCGGGTCCGGCACACCGCTGCGGCCGGCTAGAATACGGCCGATTTTCCGCTCTCCCCCATAGAGACCGGCAAAGCGGATCACGGTTGCCTCAAACTTCGGATTACCCATCAGGAGCCGCTCAACGGCCAAAAGGGTTGCTGAGCGCGCATTGTCCGGTTTAAATGCCGCCTCTTCGACGGCGTGCTTTAATGTGGAGGGATAAACCGACGTTGAACTGGCAAACAGGACGAAACGAACCGGAGAAGCTTCAATGTGCGCCACGATCGCTTCGACCTGCCGCCTGTAATAATCGGGGTCCTTTAAGTTCCTGCGGAAGGGAATGTTCAGGAAAACGATGTCGGATTCAAAAAACGGCGTGATATCCTTCCCTGATAGAAGCGGATCCGCCCTGAGGCAAAACGGCCGAATCCCGGCTTGTGCGAGCAAGGCCATTTTATCCTGCGACGTGGTCGACCCGTTTACCGCATACCCCATTTTAACCAATTGCCTGGCAAGCGGAAACCCTAACCAGCCGCAGCCCAATACGCTTATCGTCTGCTCACTCATGGACTTCGGGAATAGCAGGTCATTGTCCTATTGACGTCCGGATAAGTAATGGAACCTTTGCGGACGTCAATACTGCCACCGCTCCA
>MHGR01000101.1:0-1557 GCA_001805655.1 Omnitrophica WOR_2 bacterium RIFCSPHIGHO2_02_FULL_52_10 | reverse complement strand
CTGCATAGGAAAGGAGTTGTCTAGCAGCAACCGCTCTTTATACTTTCCTATGCTGTGAAAGATGCATTGGTTCCATTAAAAATGCGGTGGTCTGTAACGTTATTCCAGATACGCTTTCAGCTGCGTCCAGGTCTTCTGCCCGATAATGCCGTCACTGACTAATTGATGCTCAACCTGAAAATCCTTGATGGCTTTCTGCGACCCCGCCCCTAATTTGCCGTCAATCTCTCCGGTATAATAGCCGGCGCTTTTCAACGCCTGCTGCACTTCCCGGGGATCCACGGGAACGCGGAGAATGCCCTCACCACCGGATTGCGTTGCTTTCGACAGGGACTCTTCGACCCGCGCCCTTGGCGCCACGGCCGCTTCTGTGGCGTACGGCGCCTGGACAACATGCTGCGCGATGCCGCTGATGCTGGATTTGATATCAGCGATATCCTGTCCCTGCTCATCCAGTTGGCTTTCGATTTGATCCACGCGGATCTGCAGCTGGCTGACCGTCGAAGGCTGCTTGCCGGTTGTGGCACAGCCGGTCAAAAGTCCGGCCATGGCCATTGTCAAAACGAACCTGTTTACCATCTTCTCCTCCCTTACTATGTCATTAATAATAATTTAAAATCATCCTGCCCGCCCCGCTGAACATTCGGCGACAATGCCATAAGCATGCTGGCTCATCCCCCTAATGTATCTTCACCACTCTTATCAGATAACGCGTTAACCTTCATTAACTTTATGGAAACACCGTGCGGATAGGTCGGGTAATTTTGCTTGAACGCGGCCGCCCCTTCCTCGCGCTCATCAATGACATCCAAAGTATATTCAAACCCCGGCTTGATCACCGGCACGCCCCCCAGCTTGATCCTTTCCTTGGTGCCCACCATCTTCAGAGTGCCGACATAACAGATCGTATCCGCGAGCACTTCCAGGTCAACATTCATATCCTCGCTAGCGGTCGTTGAACCGACGGGAATCGTGACCGAAGTAATGGTATATCTGCCGGCGGGAAGTTCGACAAAGAAATAGCCGGGTCTGACGGCCTTGACCTCCCAGGGAACCGTCTGCTGCCCGGTGATTTCCCCGATGTGCAATTGGAATTTATGCTCAGGATCCTCCTTGTCCGTGAAAAGGAATTTGACATAGCGCGTGGAGAGCAATCCGCTGAATTCCGTTTTGGCAAAAATGACGCCCTTTTTTTGGATGTACTCCTCCAGCTCCTCCCCTTTGATATTTTGCAACTGCGGAGGCGCGATTTCTGAAACGGCATCGGCATCTTTTTTCTCAGGTATGATTTGCTCCACTTTTCCATCCGCGGGGGGCGTCCGGCTCATAGACACGCAGCCGGAACATGCAAAAATCATGGCCAGCAAAACCGCGTGTATCTTCATTCTTGAATAAAATTCCATTATAAAACGATTCGATTGTAGAGCCATGCGATCAACATGCCGCTGATCACGCCATCCGCAAATCCCCAGACAGCGCCAATAAAACTTCCTGGCACGGTGTTTTTGTATCCGATATAGACTTTCCCCAAAAGAACTACAAATTTAGGGCTCATAT
>MHGR01000100.1:24357-42680 GCA_001805655.1 Omnitrophica WOR_2 bacterium RIFCSPHIGHO2_02_FULL_52_10 | reverse complement strand
CCGATGCCGTGAATCCTCTCGTTGAGGAAGATATTGCTGAGCCGCGCAAGCTTCTTGACAAGATTTTCAAGAATAAGGAACAGCATCAGCAGCGGCCTAAAGGCAGAAGAGGAGGGAAGCGCCCGATTCCGCTGAAGGTCGGGCAGGAAATCCTCGTTCAAGTCGTCAAGGACCCTTTTGGAGAAAAGGGGGCCCGTCTCACCACTCATCTCACCCTGCCGGGGCGGTTTGTCGTCTACATGCCGTGTGACCAGCAAACCGGCATTTCCAGAAAAATCGAAAGTAACGACGAGCGGCAAAGGTTGAGGGAAGTCATCAAGAGTTTTACCTTTGCCAAGGCCGGCGGGTTCATCATCCGCACGGCTTCCCTGAAGCAGGGGAAGCGGGAACTCATCCGCGACGCGAAATTCCTCTACAATATCTGGCTCAAGATTTATAAAAAGGGAGAGCAGCTGAAGGCCCCCTCCCTGATTTACGAAGAGGGGGAATTGACGTGGAAAATCGTGCGTGATTACCTTACGGAAGATGTTCAGCAGGTGATTATTGACTCCAAGGAGGAGCACCAAAAAATTACCAAATTTGTTCAGACCCTCATCGGTCATGAGATGGTCGGCAAGATTCACCATTATAACGGGGAGACGCCGCTTTTTGAATTTAAGAACATCGCGAAAGATCTTCAGAGTATTTATGACACCAACGTGTACTGCAAGTCAGGGGCGTATATTGTCATTAATGCGACGGAAGGATTGACGGTCGTTGACGTCAACAGCGGCAAATTCAAGACCAGGGCCTCCCCGGGGGACGCGGCGTTCATGGTCAATATGGAGGTGGTTCCGGAGATCGCGCGCCAGCTGCGTCTGCGTGACCTGGGGGGGATTATCGTCATCGATTTCATAGACATGGTGAAGGAGGAGCATAAGCGGAAGGTGTTGGAGGCCCTGCAGATCGCGCTGGCCCGGGATCATGAAAAGACGGAGGTCAGCGGCAGGATTTCACCGCTGGGGCTGGTGGAAATGACCAGGGCCCGTACGGGCAAAACGGTTGAGTCCATATCGTTTGGAAAATGCCCATTTTGTGATGGGCGCGGGCGCGTCAAAATTCCGTAAATCGTACAGTAAACAAAGATAGATTACCGGTAGGTTTAAAATCAAAGGAGGGTCATCGTGTATGCCGTTGTCCAAATAGGGGCGACCCAATTTAAAATTTCCGAAGGAGATATCATTGATGCCGACCGCATCCCGCAGGAGCCCGGCAAGAATGTCACGCTGGATAAAGTCCTGTTATTTGCCAAGGGGGCGGATGTCCGCATCGGCCAGCCCTATTTAAAGGATGTTAAAGTCACCGCTGAGGTGGTGAGACACAATCGCGGCAAGAAAAAGGTCGCGTTTAAATTCCGCAGGCGCAAAAGTTCTCAGAAGAAAATCGGACACCGCCAGAATCTAACAGTTTTGAATATCACCAAGATCATGGCTTAGGAAAGGCCAGGCACCGACCGCGCGGCAGGCTCCGGGATAAAAATGATATTTGTTGATGAGGCGAGAATTTTTGTGCAGGGCGGCGACGGCGGCAAGGGGTGTGAGAGCTATTACCGGGACAAATTTATGCGTTACCCCCGTCCCGACGGCGGCGACGGCGGCAAGGGCGGCGATGTCGTGGTCCGGGCAAACCGTGGACTGCGCACGCTGCTTGATTACAGGTTCAAGCAGCATTACACGGCCCAGAGGGGCGGCCATGCCAGCAGCAAGGGCAAAAAGGGCAAGGACGGCAAGGATTCTGTATTGCACGTTCCCGTCGGTACGCTTATCCGTGATTTCGGTACGAAGCTGTTGATCCGGGACCTGGCGACAGACGGGCAGTCCGTCATCATCGCGAAAGGCGGCCGGGGCGGGATCGGCAACCAGCGCAGCAAAACGCTTGTCCCTCCGCGATCGGGGGAAACGCGAACCGTTACGCTTGAGCTCAAGCTGATTGCGGATGTCGGCATAATCGGTTTTCCCAATGCGGGGAAATCCACATTGATTTCCGGCATTTCCAGGGTAAAATCCAAGGTCGCGGCCTATCCTTTTACGACCAAGCAGCCAATTCTGGGGATAGTCGAGGAGGATGACTTCAGTTTTGTCATCGCTGACCTTCCGGGTATAATTGAGGGCGCCCATTTGGGGAAGGGCCTGGGGGACCGGTTTTTACGGCATGCCGAGCGGACGAAGATCCTGCTCCACCTCGTTGACATGGCCGGCACGGAAGGCCGCAATCCGGTTGAGGATTATGGCAAGGTCAACCACGAACTAGAAGCGTACGGTGAGCCGCTGGCGTCCAAGCGCAGGCTGATCGTTGCCAATAAAATGGATCTCCTCCAAGCGCAGGACCATCTTAAGCAATTTCAAAAAGAGATTAACGAAGAAGTCATCCCTGTATCGGCCCTGGGGAAAAACGGCCTTGAGGCGCTTCTCTGCAAAATCAAGGAAGCATTATGCACAGAAAATTCCCGAGACCCATAAAGCGTGTCGTCATTAAAGTCGGCTCCAGTGTCATCGCCACCGATCAAATGAAGCCGCGCATGGCCCATTTGCGGTCCCTCATTGGGCAAATATCGCTGATCCGCCAAAGCAATGTGGACGTCATCCTTGTCAGTTCCGGCGCCATTGTCCTGGGCATGGGCGAATTAAACCGCACACAGCGTTCCACGGACCTGGCGTCCCTGCAGGCGCTGGCGGCCATCGGACAAGCGGTGCTGATGAGAAGGTACAACGAGCTTTTCAAACGCAATAAACTCAAATGCGCGCAGGTTCTTTTGACATGGGATGACTTTGATAACCGCCTGCGGCACAACAATGCGCGCCATACGCTGAACACGATGCTGGCATGGGGGGTGATTCCCGTGATCAATGAGAATGACACGGTTTCCACTGAGGAGATCAAATTCGGGGACAATGACAGGCTGTCGGCCCTGGTGGCCAGCCTGGTGCAGGCGGACCTGTTAATCATTCTCTCCGACGTTGAAGGGCTGTATGACCTCAAGGGCACGGAGAAAAAATTGTTCCAGGAGATCAAGGAAATCACATGGGATATCGAAGGGGCGGCCCTGGGGCACGCCGCGCACCAGCTCAGCCAAGTCAACCCCGCCGCCAAAAAACAGATGTCCAAAGGCGGGATGGCCGCGAAATTAAACGCGGTCAAGATTGCCACACAGGCCAGGATTCCGTGCATCATCGCCAACGGGGAAACGGAAAACGTGATTGAAAGGATATTGATGGGAGAGCGCATCGGCACGCTTTTTATGGAGCGAGAGGACAAGTTGCTGTCCCGCAGGCATTGGATCTCTTTCGGGGCCAAGCCCAAAGGCATTGTCTTAGTCGATGACGGCGCCAAACAGGCGCTCTTATCGGGAGGCAAGAGCCTTTTGTTGCCCGGCGTGATTTCGTGGGAAGGTCATTTCAAGAAAGATGACGTGATTGTGGTTCAGGATAAAGCGCGTCAGGAGATCGCCCGCGGCATCTCAAATTATTCTTCTTCGGGCTTGACCGGCATTCAGGAAAAAAAGGGGCAGAAAGAATTGATTCACCGGGATAATTTAGTGCTTTGTGAACGGTAGCAGAGGCGTGAGCGGTAACCATGGCAAACAAGCCACTGTACAATGAGATTGTCAAGATTGCGCAGGAAGCCAAAACGGCGGCGAGGTCTTTGGCCTTGGTGGACACCAAGGCCAAAAATGCTGTTTTGCGCAAGATGGCCGAAACCCTGTTGGCGAACAAGGCCACTTTAATAAGGGAAAACGCAAAGGACCTTAAAGCGGGCCGTGCCGGCGGATTATCCAAGGCCCTGCTGGACCGTTTGATGCTGGATGAAAAGCGCGTTGAGGGCATGGCCAAATGTTTGATGGACACGCTGGCTATTAAGGACCCTGTCGGCCAGGTCATGGAAACGATCAAGCGGCCCAACGGCCTGGTCATCAAGAAGGTCCGCACGCCTATTGGTGTCATTGGGATTATTTATGAAGCGCGCCCGAATGTGACCAGCGATTGTGTCGGCTTGTGCATCAAATCCGGCAATGCCGTCATATTAAAGGGCGGCAAGGAAGCCTATTATTCCAATAAAGCGATCTATGAGCTCTTGCGCAGGGCATTACGCGGGACCGGGATTCCTACCGGAGCCATACAATTCGTGGCGTCGACGGACCGGGAGGCCGTGAAAATCCTTCTGCAGATGGACCGTTATATTGATATGATCGTGCCGCGCGGCGGGGAGGGCTTAATCCGTTTTGTCGCGGGGCATACGCGCATTCCCGTGGTGAAACATTACAAGGGGGTATGTCATACGTATGTGGATAAGGACGCCGACCTGAACATGGCCCGGGCCATCTGTTATAACGCGAAAGTGCAAAGACCGGGGGTCTGTAACGCCATGGAAACGATGCTGGTGCACAAGGATTGCGCGCGCCGCTTCCTGCCGGTGATGATCCATGACCTCCAAAATGCTGGTGTTGAGGTGCGGGGATGCCCGGTCACGCGCCGGATTGTGAATGGCGGGGTCAAAGCGGCCCAAGCGCAGGACTGGAGCGAGGAGTATCTGGACTTGATCCTGGCGGTGAAAGTCGTCAACGGTACTCAGGAAGCGATTGACCACATCAATACATACGGCTCCCAGCATTCGGATGCCATTGTCACGGAAAATCAAAAGGCCGCCGATCAATTCTTCAAGTCCGTTGACTCGGCCTGTCTTTATGTGAACGCCTCAACACGGTTTACCGACGGTTTTGAATTCGGCTTCGGGGCCGAGGTCGGCATCAGCACGGATAAGCTTCACGTGCGCGGGCCAATGGCGCTAGAAGGCCTGACGACCTACAAATACGAAATCTACGGGAAAGGGCAGATACGCCAATGAAGCGCATCGGGATATTAGGCGGGACGTTCAATCCCGTTCATATCGGACATTTGACGATCGCGCAGATGGTGTGTCAACAGGTGGGTTTGGACAGGGTGGTCTTTATTCCGTCGTATTTGCCGCCGCACAAAAGCGGCAAGAACGTGATTTCAGCCAGAGACCGCTATCACATGCTTCGTCTAGCGGTGAAAGGGAACCCTAAGTTTCGCACCAACGATTTTGAAATCAAAAAGGGGGGGAGATCGTACAGCGTCGAAACGGTCAAGTATTTAAGGAAAGAATACCCCCGCGGCACGAAATTTTTCTTTATCATCGGCAGCGACCTTCTCCCTCGGTTGTATACGTGGAAGGATATCCACGAACTGAAAAAAATGGTCACGTTCCTGTCGGTCAGCCGGCCGGGATTCAGGCGGAAAAAGTCCAAGATCCGGGTCCGTTCCATCACGGTTCCGGGTTTACATACTTCTTCGACGTTCGCGCGCCAGCGCCTCCTGGCAGGAAAAACGGTAAAATACCTTGTCCCGGAGAACGTCCTCCGCTATATTCAGAAAAAGAAATTATATCGAAAACGACAACTGAGAAAGGGCTCGCATGTCATCAACGGCAGTAACCGATATCAAGTTTGGAACAGACGGATGGCGGGGGGTTATTTCCGATAATTTTACTTTTAAGAACGTTGCCATCGTCGGCCAGGCCATCAGCGAATGGGTCAAAAGAGATTTGCGCCCACCCCGGGGCGGGCAAGGCCGGCGCGTTACGGTGGGCTATGATACGCGGTTTTTGGGTAAGGAGTACGCCCAAATCATCAGCTGCATTTTGGCGAGGAACAATGTTGAGGTCTACCTTGGGCAAGCGCCTATTCCCACGCCGGCGCTCAGCTATGCGGTCGTGAGGAAAAAGGCCGTGGCCGGCATTATGATTACGGCCAGCCACAATCCGGGGAAATTTAACGGTATCAAGATCAAAAACAGCCAGGGCGGCGGCGCGTCCACGGAAGTGACGAAGCGGGTGGAGCAATATTTAGGGAAAACCCCCGTGCGGACCATGGACTGCGCGGAGGCGATCCAGGCGAAGCGTATCAAGATGTGTGATTTCAAGGCGGATTACGTGAAGTTTATGCGCCGCTACCTAGATTTCCCCAAAATCAAGAACGCCCGTTTTAAAGTGGTGCAGGATGTGATGCACGGCAGCGGCGGCCGGATCTTGGAAGAGGTCCTGAAGGGGAGCCAGATCCGTTTAACGCTTATGCGGGATGACATTAACCCCTATTTTGACGGGGGTAAGCCCGAGCCGGTGGTGGAGTATCTGGGAGGGATTCTCAACAAAGTGAAAAGAGAGAAATTTGATCTGGGCTTGGTGCTGGACGGCGATGCCGACCGTTTGGCGGCTATCGCGCCGGGAGGGGAATTTATTTCCCCGCAAAGAATCTTAGGCCTGATCATTTTACATCTGGTTCGTAACCGCGGCCGCAGGGGCGGGGTCGTCAAGACAACCTGTGGCACCATGCTGATCGATCATATCGCCGAAGACTTGGGGCTTGAGTTGTATGAAACGCCGGTCGGCTTCAAATATATCTCTGACCTGATGGTTTCCAAGCGCATCGTTGCGGGCGGGGAAGAGGCCGGCGGGATCGGCGTGCAGGATTACATCCCGGAGCGCGACGGCACGCTGGCCGGCCTGTTGCTGTTGGAGATGATGGCCTATGAACAAAAGAACATCAAACAGCTTTTGAACGATATGGAAAGGAAATACGGCCGCTACTATTATGAGCGTTCTGATCTCGAATTATCCAACCGTGCCCTCGACATGAACCGCATCTGGTCCATCAAGTCTTTATTAGGGGAAAAGGTCGTTAAGGTCACGGATTATGACGGCATCAAGCTGACCTGCGAAGATGAAAGCTGGCTCATGCTCCGGCCATCGGGGACGGAACCGCTGGTCCGGGCTTATTCTGAAGCCAAAACCCTTAAAAAAGCCAAGGCATTAATAGGAGTAGGTGAGAGACTGCTGAAAAATTAATTTATGTTCTATTGGTTCTCATTCTATCTAATTAAGGCATTGGGAGCAATATTTTCGCCAAGGCACGTTGCGGGGAAGGAGAATCTCCCGCCCAACGGGAGTTATATTTTAGCCAGTAATCATTTGAGCAACCTTGATCCGTTTCTGATCGGTCTCTCCGTCGGCCGGAGGATATCGTATATGGCCAAGGATGCGCTCTTTCACAATCCCCTGCTGCGGTTTTGTCTTTACAGAGTTGAGGCTTTTCCGGTGAAGAGAGGGGCATCGG
This sequence comes from Omnitrophica WOR_2 bacterium RIFCSPHIGHO2_02_FULL_52_10, assembly GCA_001805655.1. Lineage (GTDB taxonomy): Bacteria > Omnitrophota > Gorgyraeia > Zapsychrales > Zapsychraceae > 2-02-FULL-52-10. Next base: position 35,512 of record MHGR01000100.1, on the reverse strand, counting down.
ATGTCCGCGCCTTGCGGGAAACTTTAAGGAAGCTGAAAAAGGGGCTTCCGGTTGTGGTGTTTCCCGAAGGCACGCGCGGAGGCTCGGGAACGGAAAAGCGAACTCAGTCAGGCATAGGATTCCTGGCCGTCAAGGGAAATGTCCCGCTTGTCCCGGTCCATATCGGAGGCTCCGATCAAGTGTTGCCGCGCGGGGCCAAATTCCCCAAGCGGGGCCGGGTGACGGTCACGTTTGGGAAGCCTGTGAGGTTTACCAGCGGCCAAACCTATGAGGAGATTGTTGCCGCGATCATGGATGAAATTGACGGTCTTACCCGGTGTCATTAATTCCTCCCGGTCGGTCTTTTAAAGAAATAAATTCATTGACAAATTTATGAATTTTGCGATAATGCAACCTCAGATTTGATATGAGATGTATTCATGTTGGATTTGGGGTGGCATGGAACCTTTCTACTTCCTTAGAGAAAGGTTATTTTTTATCAGCCCGCCATGGGGCGGACAATTCTTCAGGGAAAGAGGTTATGCTTTTATGAAAGTCGAAAAACTGTCACTCATGCAGGAATTATATAACGATACGTTCCGCGATATTAAGGAAGGGGAGATTGTCAAGGGCACCGTTGTCGCCATCAACCCGAAGGAAGTGGTTGTGGATATAGGGTTTAAATCCGAGGGGTTTGTTCCTATTGAAGAGTTCCGCGATGTCGATGATCTTGAGGCGGGCAGGGAGATTGATGTCCTGATTGAGTCCATTGAGGACGATGAGGGCAGATTGGTATTATCTCACCAAAAGGCCGAAAAACTTCAAGGCTGGATGAAGCTCGGCGATGCCATCACGGAGGGAGACAATGTTGAGGGGCGGATTGTCAAGCAGGTCAAGGGTGGGTTCATCGTTGATGTCCATGGGATAGAAGCTTTTCTCCCAATGTCGCTTTCCTCGTTTAAAGGGGTTCAGACCGAGGAAATTATGGCGAGTAAATATACCTTCCAGGTCGCCAAGCTCAATAAACTACGCAGAAACCTTATTCTTTCGCGCCGTGAAGTGGTACAGAAAGAAAGAGAAGTCGTGCGGGACAGGCTGTGGAACGAATTGGTAAAGGGGCAAAAGCGAAAAGGCGTGGTGAAGGGCATTACCGATTTCGGGGCCTTTATTGATCTTGGCGGCGTGGATGGACTGCTGCATATTACAGACATGAGCTGGACGCGCATCAACCATCCATCGGAGGTGGTTTCTATCGGGGATAAAATCGAAGTCCTGATCCTTGATTTTGACCGTGAGCATTCCAAGGTTTCTTTAGGTTTAAAGCAGATCATCGAGAATCCATGGTCGGATATTTATGAGAAGTATCCGACGGGGACAAAAACCCGCGGAAAAGTCGTGAATGTGATGCCTTACGGGGTATTCATTGAGATTGAGCGTGGCATTGAAGGGTTGCTGCACTCTTCCGAAATTACCTGGCAGAAGAAGCTGGTCAATCCCCAGGAAATGTTCAAAGTCGGCGATGAAGTTGAGGTGCAGATCATCAATGTGGACAAAGATTCCAAGAGAATTTCATTGAGCATGAAACAGCTAGAGGATAACCCGTGGCTTGAGGTTGAAAAACAGTACGCGATCGGTTCGCGGGTGAAGGGCAAGGTCCGCGGCTTTACCGATTACGGCGCGTTTGTTGAGTTGGAATCCGGCCTTGAGGGCATGATCCACATCTCCGATATGTCCTGGACCAAGAAGATCAATCATCCGCAAGATGTCCTCCAAAAAAGTCAAGACGTAGAAGTTATTATCCTCGCCATTGATGCCAATAATCGGAAAATCAATTTAGGCCTAAAGCAATTGGTGGAAAACCCCTGGATGAAGATTGCTGAGAAGTATCCAGTGAACATGGAAATGGAAGCCGAGGTTGTGCTCAATTCCAATTTCGGTGTGTTCGTGAAGTTGGAAGACGACGTTGAAGCCTTGGTGTATTCATCGGAGATCGACAGAGAGCAAGCCGCAGCATTAAAACCAGGCGACAAGATTAAGGTCAAAATCATCAAAGTCGATGTCGAGCAAATGAAGATCGGGGTCAGTGCCCGTCCCTGAGCCTTCTGCATTCATCCCTAGAAAATCCGAAGTCCGTATATCACCTTTGAAATTACTATGCGAAAAAGGTCAGAGGAATATTTGGGTTTCGGATTTTTCATACCATAAAGTATTAACAAGTAAGCCTTATCATGTCTATCCCAGATATCATTGAGAGAATTTCCCGCTCGACGACCGAAATCATCAGCCCGGAAAGCCTGGAAAAGAAACTTGCCTGGAGCAGGAAGAAGAAAATACCCCTGCGCATTAAGGCCGGGTTTGATCCCACCGCGCCGGATATCCATTTGGGCCATGTCGTACTTTTGAGGAAACTCAGGCAGTTTCAGGATTTGGGCCACGTGGTTTATTTCGTGATCGGTGATTTTACGGCTATGGTCGGTGATCCGACCGGGCAAACGCAGTTAAGGCCGGTTTTGAGCCAGAAGGAAATAAAGGCAAACGCCCAAACCTATAAGCAGCAGGTCTTTAAGGTTCTAGATAACGATCCGAAAAAACTCAGGATTGTTGTCAATAGTGTCTGGCTCGGGAAATTGTCCGCCCGAGAGATGCTGGAATTAGCCAAGCACAGTACGGTCGCCCAAATGCTTGCCCGGGCAGATTTCAAAAAACGGTACACCGAGCAAAAAGAAATAAGTATATTGGAATTCATGTACCCGCTTTTGCAGGGATATGATTCCGTTCATTTAAAAGCGGATGTGGAGCTGGGAGGGAGCGATCAAAAATTTAATCTCCTGATGGGCAGGCAGATTCAGGAAGTTTATGGTCAGGACCTTCAAGTCGTTATCATGACGCCCCTTTTGGAGGGAATAGACGGGATTCAAAAAATGAGCAAATCCCTCGGGAATTACATCGGTATCAATGAACCGCCGCATGAAATTTTCGGCAAGGTGATGTCCATCAATGATGACCTCATGTACAGATATTATGAAATTTTGACCGACCTGGATATGGGTGAAATAAAATCGCTCCACCCCAAGGAAGCCAAGCTGAGGTTGGGGGAGGTTATTGTCGAACAATTTCATGGAAAAGCCCAAGCCTCAAAGGCGAGGACTGATTTTGAAAAGACATTCAGTCAAAGGCAAAATCCGCAAGGCATAGAGGAATACAGGTTGGGTAAGGATTCTATGGATTTGGCCTCTATCTTGGTTGAGAGGGGACTGGTGTCCTCCAAACGGGAATATCACCGCTTAATCCAGCAAGGTGCCATCCATTTCGAAGGCGAAAAATTGACCGATGTCGAATGGACTCCTAAGGCCGGGGTCCTGAAGGTCGGAAAGCGGCGGTATTTGAGGCTTCTATAGGCGCTTTTCCAGGTTCCTAACTCTAGTAATTGGAAATAATTACAGGGTTATTAAATCCAAAAAAATTTCTTGACAGAATATAATAATTAGATATACTTGACTGATTATTCTGGTCTATTTCATTGCGGACTTTTCAAATTTACCGAAATAGGAGCAATTCCCAGAGAATATAACAGGGAGTTTCTTCGATAGATTATGTGCGCTGCCCCTGTAGCTCAGTCGGTAGAGCACGTCCTTGGTAAGGACGAGGTCACCGGTTCGATACCGGTCGGGGGCTTCGTCTTCTGCCAGCGCTTCTTTAATTCTCGTCGATAATCGACTAATGAAACTGATTTAGCATTGAGCAATCAAGATCATGCGTGAACCTATTCAATTTCAATGCACGGAATGCCAGCGCATCAACTACACTTCCATGAAGGATAAGAAAAAACATCCTGAAAGGATCGAGCTCAAGAAGTACTGCCGATTTTGCCGCAAACATATTCTCCACCGCGAGCTTAAAAAGTAATGAATGTTCAGGGAAAGAAAAACGGAAATTGAAGGCCTGTAGCTCCAACTGGCAGAGCAACGGTCTCCAAAACCGTGGGTTGTAGGTTCGAATCCTACCAGGCCTGTAAAGCTGGGCATGTCATGATTGCCAAAGTGCAAAAATTTATATCGGAAGTTGCCGTTGAGCTGAGGAAGGTGTCTTGGTCAACCCGCACAGAACTTATCAATGCCGCATGGATCGTCATCGTCAGCACGGCTTTATTAGGTCTATTTATCGGTGGCACGGATTTTGTTCTTTCAAAGCTGCTAGAATTGATGATCGGGTAGTGCTATGAGTGAAATGAAATGGTACGTTGTTCATACGCAGACAGGCTCAGAGGAAAAGGCGAAGGCCGGACTCGAGAGCCGTATGAACTCTACGGATCTCAAGAAATATATCGGCGAAATCGTGGTTCCCACCGAGCAGGTTTCGGAGGTGCGCGGCGGCAAAAAGCGTATCACGGCCAGGAAATTTTTCCCGGGCTATATCATGATCAAAATGCAGATGAACAAAGAAAGCTGGTATTTGGTCAAGACGACGCCCGGCATTACCGGTTTTATCGGCCCCGGACGCCGGCCAACGCCGATTACGGAAGAGGAAGTTAAAGCTATAATCAACCGTACCGAGGATACGGAAACCAAACCTACTCCGAAGACTGTGTTTGAAGTGGGGGAATCCATCAGGATTGCTCAAGGGCCGTTCGCCAATTTTAATGGAACGGCCATGGAGGTCTATCCGGACCGCGGGAAATTAAAGGTCAGCGTATCTATTTTCGGGAGAGCGACCCTTGTCGAACTTGAATATTGGCAAGTAGAAAAAGTATAAGAGGCAGATATGGCAAAAGAAATAGTGGCGCAGATTAAATTATATGTTCCGGCAGGACAGGCCAATCCCGCACCGCCGGTCGGGCCGGCTTTAGGGCAGCACGGCGTGAATATCATGGGCTTTTGTAAAGCCTTTAATGAAAAAACAAAGGGTAAAGAGGGACTGATCCTTCCTGCGATTATCAGCGTCTATAAGGACAAATCCTTTGATTTCGTCATTAAGACCCCACCCAGCGCCGTTTTGATTAAAAAGGCCGTGAATTTGGCAAAAGCTTCAGGACAAGCCGGAAAAGAAAAAATCGCCAAGATCACTAAGAAACAAATAGAGGAGATCGCCAGAACGAAAATGGAGGATCTCAACACCAACGATCTGAACCGGGCCATAGCCACGATCACGGGCACGGCAAGAAGCATGGGGATTGAGGTGGAGGCATAATCATGATTAAAACAAGCAAGCGCATGCAGGCGGCCGAAAAATTATTTGACAGGGACAAAGTGTATAGCCTGAAAGAGGCCGTTGAACTGATCGAGAAGTTCCCGAAAGTCAAATTCGACGAAACCGTTGAACTCCATCTTTTCCTGAATATTGACATGAAAACTTCCGACCAAGGCGTGCGTGGAACGGTGGTTTTGCCAAATGGATTAGGAAGAGAGGTGCGCGTGGCTGCGTTCTGCAAAGGTGAAATGGAGAAGAAGGCCAAGGACGCCGGGGCCGAATTTGTGGGTTCGGATGACCTGATTGAGAAGGTTTCCAATGGATTTTTAGATTTTGATGTGGTGGTAGCCGCCCCTGACATGATGAGAGACCTCAGCAAGCTGGGAAAACTTTTAGGGCCCCGGGGGCTTATGCCGACCCCCAAAGCCGGTACCGTCACGGTGGATTTGGAGCGGGCCATCAAGGAAGTCAAGGCAGGAAAAATCGAGTTTAAGTCGGACAAGCAGTCCGGTCTCCATGTCGGCATCGGCAAGCGTTCCTTTCCCATGGAAAAATTGCTGGAAAATGCAAATGTGCTCTTAGAGGCGGTCAATCATGCGAAGCCCGCATCGGTGAAGGGCAATCTTATCAAGAGGGCATCCCTGACCACGACCATGGGGCCCGGATTAAAGGTGGCGTTATGAAAAAAGTCGGCCAGTTTTACAGAGAACGCTTAGTTCAACAGGTCAAGGATGGCGTGGCCAAAAATGACAACATTTTTCTCATCAACTATTCCAAGGTTTCCGGAATACAAATGAGCGATTTGAGAAAGAACCTTCGGGGGGCAGGGGCGAAGGTTTGCGTGACCAAGAATTCGATTGCACGGTTGGCGCTCAAGGAAGTGAATCAGGAAACCCTTGCGGACAGGGTTTCGGGCCAGACGGCGCTTATCTGGGGAGGGGCGGATTCCTCAGAGGTTTCAAAAATTCTAGTAAAATTCATCAAGGATGCCGAGAATATTAAGGTTCAGGGGGGATTGCTTCAAGGCAGGATTCTGGAGAAAGAAGACGTTCAGAAGTTGTCAGAACTGCCGTCCCGGGAAGTCCTGTTAACCATGCTTTTATCGGCGATTCAGTCGCCGTTAACCCGGCTGGCCGGGGCGTTGAACGCGAAGACGAGAGAATTAATTTCGGTTTTGCATCAATTAAGTGAAAAAAAGGGGGGGAAGTGAAATGTCAAATGAAGCGGCTGTAGAAAAAAGTGAAGCAAAGGCAAAGGTGGCTCTTTCGCCGAAACTCGAAGAGGTCGTTAAGACCGTCGAGCAATTAACGGCGTTGGAACTTTCCGAGCTTGTCAAAGGACTTGAAGATAAATTCGGCATTCAGGCCGCGGCACCGATGGCGTTCGGCGCGATGATGCCGGGTGCCGGCGCTGCCGCAGCGGGCGCTGCTGCCGCAGAAGAGAAAACGTCCTTTGACGTTATTCTGGCCGAAGTTGGCGCCAACAAAATCGCTGTTATTAAGGAAGTGCGCGCGGCAACCAGTTTAGGCCTTAAGGAGGCCAAGGACCTTGTTGAGGGCGCGCCCAAGCCTGTCAAAGAAGGCGCGACGAAAGAAGAGGCCGAGGAGCTTAAGAAGAAGCTCGAAGCCGCCGGCGCTAAGGTTCAGTTGAAATAACCTTAGTGGCAATTTCGTGCCCCTTATAATTGACGGCAGGGTGGCATGCGCTATCCCTGGAAATTCAGCGGTAACGGCCAACTAAAACGCGGACCAATATGGAAAAATTAAAAATCAAGAATTTCAGCAAATTCAAGGACGATTTTGAATTGCCGAATTTGCTGGATATTCAGGTTGTAGCGTATGAGAAGTTTTTACAACGTGACATGCCCTCCGAAAAACGCAGTGATGTAGGATTAGAGGAAGTTTTTCGGGAAGTTTTTCCCCTCGAAAGTTATGACGGCCAAATTAAGCTCGAGTATATGCATTATACCTTGGGCAAAGAGAAATACTCTGCGCCGGAATGCAAGCGGCGCGGGATGAATTTCGCGGCTGTTCTAAAAGTAAAACTCCGGCTGATCACACCCGTTGATATCAAGGAACAAGAGGTTTATTTCGGTGATTTCCCCCTTATGACCGAAACAGGCACCTTCATCATCAACGGTGATGAGCGCGTTGTGGTTTCCCAGATCCAGCGTCCGCCGGGGGTTTCTTTCGAAGAAGAATTACATCCAACGGGAAAGAGCATCTATCACGGCCGTATCATCCCCTCCCGCGGCGCTTGGTTTGAGATTAAGTATGATCTTAATGACGTTCTCTTGGCCTACATTGATCGCCGGAGGAATTTCCCTGCCACGCAGATCCTCAGAATCATGGGATTGTCGAGCAATGAGGATATCCGAAAATTTCTCGGGGATACTTACGAAAAGCTGCAGCCCACCCTTGAGAAGGACCACACCAACAATAAAGAGGAGGCGCTGCTGGATTTTTACCGCAAGATGAGGCCAACCGAGCCGGCTACCGTAGAGGTGGCCGACGCCTTGTTTTTCCGGCTGTTCTTTGAGGCAAAGCGATACGATCTAAGCAAGGTCGGGAGGCACATTATCAATCGCAAATTAAATATGGATGTTTCCATGGAAAGCAGGGTGCTTGATATTGCTACGGTGGTTGAGGTCATGCGGTATCTCATTGGTCTGCGTAACGGCCAGGGAGAAACGGACGATATCGACCACTTGGGGAACCGACGCATCAAAACGGTCGGAGAGCTTGTCCAGAACCAGGTCCGTATCGGTCTTGCCCGGTTAGAGCGCTCCATCAAGGAACGCCTGGTGGTCATGAATTCGTTTGAGAACTTGACGGCGCATCATCTGATCAATTCCAGGTTGTTTTCCAATCAGATTCAGGATTTCTTCGCCCGAAGCCAGCTCTCTCAGTTCATGGATCAGGTCAATCCCCTTTCCGAAATGACGCACAAGAGAAGACTCAGCGCCTTGGGACCCGGCGGCTTGTCCAGGGAGCGGGCGGGTTTTGAGGTCCGTGACGTCCATCCCACCCATTATGGGCGTGTCTGCCCGATTGAAACGCCGGAAGGCCCGAATATCGGTCTCATCGCGTCGTTGACAACGTGCGCGCGGGTGAATGATCTCGGGTTCATTGAAACGCCTTATCGGAAGGTCATTGACAGTAAAGTCAGCCGGAAAATAGAATATCTCACGGCGGATATGGACCAAAATGAGTATATTGCCCAGGCGAATTCCGTCGTGAAGGAAGACGGCGGGTTCCAGTCTTCCGAGGTTCTGTGCCGTTATAAAACCGATTTTCCAAGGGCAAAACCGAAGAACATCAGCTACATGGATGTTTCCCCGCTGCAGATCGTCTCCGTGGCTGCTTCCTTAATACCGTTCTTGGAGCACGATGACGCCAACCGCGCGCTGATGGGTTCCAACATGCAGCGCCAGGCCGTTCCACTCATGATTCCTGAAATGCCTTATGTGGGGACTGGAATGGAAGAGAAAGTCGCGCGGGATTCCGGCGTCCTCGTCATTGCCAAGGAGGATGGCGTCGTGAAAAGAGTGGATGCCAGCGAGATCGTCATCGGCAAGATTGAGTATCCCCTGAAAAACTATCAGCGGACGAATGCCAACACGTGCATTCATCAGCGGCCTTTGGTTCAGGTCGGCGACAAGGTCAAGGCGGGCCAGGTCATCGCCGACGGCGTGGCAACACAAAACGGAAGGCTGGCTTTAGGGCGCAATGTGCTGGTCGCGTTTATGCCGTGGCGAGGATATAACTTTGAGGACGCCATCCTGATTAATGAGAAATTGGTCCGTGAAGATACCTTCACTTCGATCCACATCGAACGGTTCGAAGTCGAGTGTCGGGAAACGCGCCTCGGCAACGAGGAAATCACTCGCGATATCCCCAATGTGGGGGAAGAAGCCCTGGTTAATCTCAATGAAGACGGGATTGTCCGTGTCGGCGCGGAAGTCAAGGCCGGGGATATTCTTGTCGGAAAAGTGACCCCGAAAAGCGAAAAGGAGCTATCGCCGGAAGAACGGCTGCTCAGGGCGATTTTCGGCGAGAAAGCCGCGGACATCCGCGACACATCCCTAACGCTCCCGCCGGGAATCGAGGGTGTCATTGTGAACACAGAGGTTTTTCAGCGCAGCGAGCGCGGACGGAAGACAAAGGAGGACAAATCCAAGGAAAGTGAAGCGATCGAGAAGATAAAAGCTTTTTATAAGCAGGAAATTTCGTTTGTCGAAGACGAGAGAGACGCAAAGTTAAGTAAATTATTGGGGGTAACGAAAACAAAATTGAGCAAGATTAAGTTCGATGATTTTGAAGAAGAATCAGAAGAACGTGAAGCGGCGCGGTTCTATGACGATAAGGTTGCCGAGCTTATTGAAGAGCAGGAGCATGAGATTGAAAGGGTCAAGCGCGGCGATGAGTTGCCCGCCGGCGTGCTAAAGCGGGTGGTGGTTCATGTCGCCACGAAGCGCAAGCTTGCCGAAGGGGATAAAATGGCGGGGCGCCACGGGAACAAGGGAATCGTGTCGCGTATTCTGCCCGAATCGGATATGCCTTTTCTTAAAGACGGCGCTCCGGTTGATATCGTGCTCAATCCTCTCGGCGTTCCTTCCCGCATGAATGTCGGTCAGCTGCTGGAAACACATTTGGGATGGGCCGCCAAAGCCCTAGGGTTTTACACGGTCACGCCGGTCTTTAACGGCGCTGATGAAAGTGAAATTCAAAACTGCCTTCAAGAGGCTGCATTGCCTGTCGATGGTAAGGTAGTTTTGTATGACGGATACACGGGGCATCCGTTTGACCAGAAAGTGACGGTTGGCATAATCTACATGTTAAAATTGAATCACCTTGTTGACGAAAAAATCCATGCCCGTTCCATCGGACCGTACTCTTTGGTAACGCAGCAGCCGCTGGGTGGTAAAGCGCATTTCGGCGGACAGCGTTTCGGTGAAATGGAAGTTTGGGCGCTGGAGGCCTACGGGGCCGCCTATACACTCCAGGAAATGCTGACGGTCAAGAGTGACGATGTGACCGGCCGCAGCCGGATGTATGAAGCGATTGTCAAAGGGCAGCAAAAGCTGACTCCCGGAACACCGGAGTCCTTCAACGTGCTCATCAAAGAACTTCAGGGTTTGTGCCTTGACATCAAGATGGTGCGGGCCGGTGAGGAACAGGGCCACAGCAAAACTCCCGACAAATCAAAGGACAAGAAGAAAGTCATATGATCAAACAAGGCGAAGCTGTACAGAATCAAGACAGAATTACCATTCAGATCGCGTCGGCCGATGTGATTCGTTCCTGGTCTTCCGGTGTCGTGAAAAAAGCGGAGACGCTTAATTACCGGACTTTGAAACCGGAAAAGGACGGCCTTTTCTGCGAGAAGATATTCGGCCCCGTCAGGGATTGGGAATGCAATTGCGGCAAGTATAAGGGGATTAAATTTAAGGGCATTACGTGTGACCGCTGCGGCGTGACCGTCACAAGGTCGTCTGTCCGTCGGGAGAGAATGGGGCATATTGAGCTCGCTTGTCCGGTGACGCATATATGGTTCTATAAGGCCGTTCCCAGCCGCCTGTCCGCGTTACTGCAGGTGGGGTTGCGTGATCTCGAAAAATTGATTTATTACGAGGAATATATCGTGATTGATCCGGGTGACACCCCGCTCAAACATAAACAATTCCTTTCTGAAGACGAATACCAGGAGGCATTGGTGAAATACGGCGGCGCATTTAAGGCAAAAATCGGGGCCGAAGCCGTGCGGGAATTGCTGAAAGAGCTGGATTTAAATGTGCTTTGTAAAAAACTGCGCGGTGACCTGGAGAAGTCCAACCCCCAGGGGACAAACGCCAAAAAGATTGCCAAGACGCTGAAAATTATCGAGGATTTCAAGAATTCGAATAACAAGGCCGACTGGATGGTGCTCGACGTCCTGCCCGTCATTCCACCGGACTTGAGGCCGTTGGTCCCGCTGGAGGGCGGACGTT
>MHGR01000100.1:21747-24348 GCA_001805655.1 Omnitrophica WOR_2 bacterium RIFCSPHIGHO2_02_FULL_52_10 | reverse complement strand
CTCAAAGCTCCTGAAATTATCTGTCGGAACGAAAAGCGGATGCTGCAGGAAGCCGTCGATGCGTTGTTGGACAACGGCCGGCACGGCCGTCCGGTTCTCGGTTCCGGCAACCGCCCGCTGAAATCCCTGTCCGATATGCTCAAAGGCAAGCAAGGGCGGTTCCGCATGAATCTGTTGGGAAAGCGCGTGGATTATTCGGGCCGCTCAGTTATCGTCGTCGGCCCAACCTTGAAACTGCATCAATGCGGGTTGCCGAAAAAGATGGCGCTTGAACTGTTTGAGCCGTTTATTATCCGTAAATTGCGCGAAAAGGGTTTTGTGCACACCATCAAAGGGGCCAAACGGATGGTGGAGCGGGCCAAGGCCGAAGTGTGGGATATCCTCGATGAGGTCATCCAGGACCATCCGGTCATGCTCAACCGCGCGCCGACGCTTCACCGCCTGAGCATCCAGGCCTTTTATCCGGTGCTTGTCGAGGGTAAAGCCATCAAACTGCATCCGCTTGTCTGTGCTGCTTTTAACGCCGACTTTGACGGGGACCAGATGGCCGTGCATGTGCCGCTGTCTCTGGAGGCGCAAATCGAATGCCGATTAGAATTGTTGTCTGTTAACAATTTGTTTTCTCCGGCAGACGGGCGCCCCGTTATTTCTCCGTCACAAGATGTTGTGTTGGGCCTTTATTACCTGACCAAAGAGGAACAGGCGAACAAGGAAGAGAATAAGGTGTTTGCTTTCTCCGGGGAAGTGGTGATTGCATATAACGACGGCATCCTCAATATCCATAAGCGTATCAAACTGAAATTAGACCAGCCCGTCTGGGGCGAAGAGAAGCCCTCCCTTATCATCTCCCAGGAAGAAGCCTTGGGAGAAGGAGAGGGGAAAAAGGGGAGCGGGGAGCGCAATAAACCGTTGATTATCGAAACCACCGTCGGCCGGGTTCTTGTGAATGAACTCATGCCGAAAGGGTTCGGATTCGTCAACGAATTATTGACAAAAAAGAAGATCGGGGCGGTCATTTCCGATTGCTACAAACGCTTCGGGCAGGCCAAGACCGTCCAGTTGCTGGACGATTTAAAGGATTTCGGATTTTATAACGCAACCCTGGCCGGCATTTCGATTGGGATTTCAGACATGACCATCCCTGAGGAAAAGAAGGAGATCGTCCAAAACTCTAGGCAGGAGGTCAGCAAGGTTGAGGATCAGTACCGGAGAGGGATCATCACGGGCAGGGAGCGCTACAACAAAATCATTGACATTTGGACCCATACGACGGAAGTCATTTCGGATTTGGTCTTCAAGCAAATGGATCCGTTCAATCCCGTGTTTATCATGGCGGATTCCGGTGCGCGCGGTTCCCGGCTTCAGATCCGTCAGCTCTCCGGCATGCGCGGTCTGATGGCCAAACCGTCCGGCGAAATCATCGAAAACCCCATTACGGCGAGTTTCCGAGAAGGTCTGACGGTGCTGGAGTATTTTATTTCAACGCACGGCGCGCGCAAGGGTTTGGCGGACACCGCGCTTAAAACCGCTGACGCCGGTTATCTAACCCGCCGGCTGGTCGACGTGGCGCAGGAGCAAGTGGTCACGGTGGAAGATTGCGGCACGCTCAACGGCATCACCGTTTCGGCGATCGTCGAAGGGGATGAGCTTGTCGTGAGCCTGAAGGAGCGCATCACGGGCCGCGTGGCGTTGGACAGCATCGTTGATATTGTCACCGACCAGCGCGTGGTTGAGGCCGGAGAGGTCATCACAGAAGAAAAGGCGGAATTTATCGAGCACCTCGGCATCGAGAAAGTGCGCATCCGCAGCGTCTTGACGTGTGAGGCCGACAGGGGAGTGTGCATAAAGTGTTACGGCCGGAACTTGGCGACGCACCGCCTTGTGGAGATCGGCGAGGCGGTCGGGACGATTGCCGCGCAGAGCATCGGCGAGCCGGGAACACAGCTGACGATGAGAACATTCCACATCGGTGGAACGGCAAGCCGCGCCATCGAGCAGTCATTCTACAAAGCAAAAAATTCCGGAGTGGTGAAATACCATCAGCTGCGGGTCGTCACCAAGGGTAATGAATTTATTGTGCTCAACCGTAACGGATCCGTCAGCATCAACAATGAGTTCGGCCGCGAGTTTGAGCGTTATCAGTTGCCCCAAGGGGCCATCATCAAAGTTGCTGACGGAGCGCAGGTCACGCAGGATAAAGTATTTGTTACCTGGGATCCGTATACTGTTCCAATCATTACCGAGGTCAAGGGATCTGTGAATTCCGAAGATCTGATTCCCGATGTGACGGTTCAGGAAGAGCAAAATCCTCTCACCGGGGTCACCGAACGGGTTGTCGTTGAGCATAAGCAGGAGTATCATCCGCAGATTATCATCACGGATGAGCGGGACGAAATTGTCGGGATCTATTCCATCCCGATCGGGGCGCATATCCTGGTCAAAGACAAGCAAAAAATCAACGCCGGTGATCTGATTGCAAAAATTCCGCGCGGGGCTGGAAAAACAAGGGATATCACGGGCGGCCTTCCGCGCGTGGCGGAATTGTTCGAGGCCCGGAAACCCAAAGACCCGGCAGTGATCAGCGAGATTGACGGAATCGTG
>MHGR01000100.1:16113-21686 GCA_001805655.1 Omnitrophica WOR_2 bacterium RIFCSPHIGHO2_02_FULL_52_10 | reverse complement strand
CCGCGGAATATACCATCCCCCACGGGAAGCACCCCAATGTGTACAAAGGGGATAGGGTTTTCGCCGGCCAGCAGCTAACCGACGGCCCTGTTGTTCCTCATGATATTCTCAAGGTCTGCGGGGATAAGGTTCTGCAGGAGTATCTCTTAAACGAGGTCCAGGAAGTTTACCGGCTTCAAGGGGTCCGGATTAACGACAAGCATATCGAATTGATTATTTCGCAGATGCTCAAAAAGGTCAAGATTGAGGATTCCGGGGACTCCAATTTCCTGGTAGGGGAACAGGTCAATAGGGTCGCCTTCAAGAAGGCTAATGACGAAATTATCAAGAAAAAGGGCAAGCCTGCCCAGGCCACTCCCTTGCTGCTGGGAATAACGAAAGTGTCTTTAACTACAGACGGTTTCATATCTTCCGCGAGCTTCCAGGAAACTACAAGGGTGTTGACAGAGGCTGCCTCATCTGGTAGAATCGACTTTCTTTGTGGCCTGAAGGAAAATGTGATTGTGGGCCACCTGATACCGGCCGGGACCGGCCTCCAGAAATATAAAGAAATAGAGATGGTAAAGTATGCCGACGATACAGCAGTTAATCAGGAAGAGAAGATCCCAGAAAAAGAAGAAGAGTAAATCGCCTGCGTTGATGAATTCTCCGTTCCGTCGGGGGGTGTGTCTTCAGGTCAAGACCATGACTCCCAAAAAGCCGAATTCGGCGCTGCGCAAGATCGCCAGGGTGCGTCTTTCCAACAAATTTGAAGTTACCTCCTATATTCCGGGAGAGGGGCACAATTTACAGGAGCACTCCATCGTGCTTGTCCGCGGCGGGCGCGTCAAAGACCTGCCGGGAGTCAGGTACCATATTGTTCGCGGCACATTAGATACAGCCGGGGTTGCGAAGCGAAAAAGATCCCGTTCCAAATATGGCACTAAAAGGGAAGATACTAAATAACTATGCGCAGACGAAGGGCTGACAGAAGAGAAACCGCTCCGGATCCAAAATACTCGAACAAGCTTGTTGCCAAATTCATCAGTAATATCATGGTGAACGGCAAAAAAACTGTCGCGGAACATATTGTTTACGGAGCGCTGGATATCTTGGAAAAAAAGGTCCCTGAAGGGAATGGGGCGAAACTTTTAACTAAAGCCATCGAGAATACCCGGCCGCGGCTGGAAGTAAAAGCCAGACGCGTTGGCGGCGCCACCTATCAGGTCCCCATCGAGGTGCCCGTTTCCCGCGGTAACGCCCTGGCAATGCGCTGGATCAGGGACTTTGCCCGCAAGAAAAAGGGCAGGGCGATGAGAAATAAATTAGCCGATGAGTTATTGTCAGCCTACAAGGGAGAGGGTTCAGCCGTCAAGAAACGGGACGACACTCATAAAATGGCCGAATCCAACAAGGCATTTTCGCATTTGCGCTGGTAATGATCATGGCTGATACGGTACCTCTAAATGACGTAAGAAACATCGGGATTATCGCTCACATCGATGCTGGGAAGACAACGACCACGGAGCGGATCCTTTACTATACCGGTGTTATCCATAAGATGGGCAACGTCGATGATGGTAACACGACGATGGATTGGATGGAGCAGGAGCAGGAGCGCGGCATCACCATCACAGCGGCGAACACGACGTGTTTCTGGAATAAGAAGAAAATCAACATCATCGATACGCCCGGGCACGTGGATTTCACCATGGAGGTCGAGCGTTCTTTGAAAGTTTTAGACGGCGCGGTGGTTGTTTTATGCGCGACCAGCGGCGTGCAGTCGCAGACAGAAACTGTTTGGCGGCAGGCGGATCGCTACGGTGTTCCGCGGGTGGCGTTTATCAATAAGCTGGATCGGTTGGGCGCAAGCTTTGAGCGTGTTCTCGGTGAAATCCATGAGCGGCTTGGCGCGAATGCCGCCGCGATTCAATTTCCCAACGCCTCTGAGGAGGCGTTCAATGCGATCGTAGATATTGTGGAGAATAATTACCGTATTTACAAGAATGATGTGGGCGACGACATTGAGGTCACCGATATCCCCGAAGCATTCAAGGCCAAAACGCAGGATCTTCGCCGCAAATTGATAGAGCGCCTGGCAGATGCCGATGATAAGATTGCCGAATTGTATTTAGAGGAGAAGGAGATTACGAAGGAAGAGCTCAAAGCGGCCATTCGCCGGTCCGTCGTGAAGAACGCATTTCTCCCCGTGCTGTGCGGCTCATCCCTTAAAAACAAGGGTGTGCAGTTACTGTTGGACGCTGTTTGTGATTATCTTCCATCTCCTTTGGATCTTCCTCCGGTTAGAGGGATCGATCCTTCCAGTAAGGGGGAAATAACCCGCGACGTTGATCCCAACGCGCCGTTAAGCGCCCTGATTTTCAAGGTGGCGACTGACCCTTACGTCGGCAAGCTCTTTTACACGCGGCTGTATTCCGGAACGATTACCCAAGGCACCCAGATTTATAATGCTTCGGAACAGAAAAGAGAACGGGTATCGAAAATATTGATTATGCACGCGAATAAGCAGGAGATCGTCAATAAAGCGAGCGCTGGCGAGATTATTGCCTTGGTCGGGCTAAAAGAAAGTAAGTCCGGGAACACGCTGTGCGACTCGGAAAAAATGATTTTGATTGAAAACATGCGCATTCCCGAGCCGGTCGTGTCCATGTCCATCGAGCCCAAGACCAAGGCGGATCAGGATAAGCTCGGATTAACGCTCAGAAAATTTTTGGATGAGGATCCATCGTTAAGGGTCGATTACGATCAGGAAACCGCCCAGACCATTATTTCCGGCATGGGCGAACTCCATTTGGAAATTATCATCGACCGGATGAAAAGGGAATTCGGTCTGGAAACGCGGGTCGGCCGCCCCGAAGTTGCCTACAAAGAAACACTGACCCAAAAAGTGATGGGGGTTGTCGGAAAACACATTTCTCAAACTGGTGGGCGCGGACAATACGGACATGTGGTCATCAATGTAGAACCGGCGGAGGAAAAGGGGAAAGGGATCGTTTTCGTTGATAAGATCAAAGGCGGATCTATCCCGAGGGAATATATCAAACCGATTGAAAAGGGGATTATGGTAGCGGCGCAGACCGGCGTTTTAGCCGGATACCCGGTGGTGGATTTTACGGTCACGTTGGTCGACGGCTCATATCACGAAGTTGATTCAAGCGAACTCGCCTTCCAGCTGGCTGCCAGAAACGCATTAAAGGAGGCCTTGCAGAAGGGCAAGTCTGTATTCCTTGAGCCGATTATGGATATCGAGGTTATTTCTCCCGAAGGGTTCATGGGGGCGGTCCTGGGTGACTTAAACCAGCGCCGGGCCAAGATTGTCAGCATGGGGAACAGGGGAAGTCTGAAGATGGCGCGTTGTGATGTCCCCTTGGCGGAGATGTTTAATTATGTTAATGCGGTGAGGTCATTGACTCAGGGCCGCGCCTCATTTTCAATGGAACCGGCGTATTATGACCAGGTTCCTGTATATATAGCTGAGAAGATTATCGGCGCCAGACAAGATCATTTAGCGAACAGGAAAAATTAAGAATAGAGAATATAAAGTTTGAAAAGGGAGGAATATTATGGCTAAAGAGAAATTTGTACGTAACAAACCCCATTTAAATATCGGGACCATCGGTCACGTCGATCACGGAAAGACAACGTTGAGCGCCGCCATCACAACGGTTCTGCACAAAAAAGGGCTGGCTCAGGCGCGCAGCTATGATTCCATCGACAATGCTCCTGAAGAAAAAGAGCGCGGCGTTACGATTAATATTTCTCACCTTGAATATGAAACCACCAAGCGCCATTATGCCCACATTGACTGTCCCGGCCACGCGGACTACATTAAGAACATGATCACCGGCGCGGCCCAGATGGACGGGGCGATTTTGGTCGTTTCCGCGGCTGACGGGGCCATGCCTCAGACCAAAGAGCATATCTTGCTGGCGCGTCAGGTTAACGTTCCTGTTCTGGTGGTCTTTTTGAACAAATGCGACCAGGTGGAAGACAAAGAGCTTCTTGATTTGGTGGAGCTGGAGTTAAGGGAGCTGTTGAACAAGTATCAATATGACGGGGATAAAACCCCTATTATCAAAGGAAGCGCCCTTCAGGCATTGGAGAATCCGGATGATGAGGCGAAAACCAAGCCAATCATGGACCTGATGCAGGCGGTCGATGATTTTATTCCGCAACCGTTGCGTGAATTGGACAAACCGTTCCTGATGGCTGTTGAGGACGTGTTCTCTATTTCCGGCCGGGGTACGGTTGCCACAGGCCGGATTGAGCGCGGCATTGTGAAGGTCGGCGATGAAATCGACATTGTCGGCATGAAACCGGAAATCGGCAAAACGGTCGTGACCGGCGTCGAAATGTTCCGTAAGGAGCTGGATGAAGGGCATGCCGGAGACAATGTCGGGCTCCTTTTGAGAGGTATTGAAAAGAACCAGATTGAAAGAGGCCAGGTATTGTCGGCCAAGGGATCAATCACCCCCCATACGAAGTTCAAAGCTAAAGCTTACATTTTAACGAAAGAAGAAGGCGGTCGTCATACCCCGTTTTTCAAGGGTTACCGGCCGCAATTTTATTTTAGGACGACGGACGTTACCGGAACGGCAAATCTTCCTGCCAATATGGAAATGTGCATGCCCGGCGATAACGTCGAATTGGAAGTGGAATTGATTCAACCGATCGCTATGGAGAAAGAATTACGATTTGCTATCCGTGAGGGCGGCCGCACCGTCGGTGCCGGCGTCATTCACAGTGTTATTTCGTAATTTTCCAGTCCTTCCATCGGGAAGCAAAGGTAAGTGTTGCTGTCCTGGCATTCATCGGTGCTAAGATGGCGATGAGGCGAGGATACTCCCAACGAATGATTTCCAAGAAACTGTTGGGTTGTATTGCATAAAAATCAATAGAGGCTTATGCAGAAAATACGTATAAAACTGAAAGCATTCGACCATCGATTGATCGACCAGTCCGCCCAAGAGATCCTGGACACGGCGATACGAACCGGCGCTAAGGTTTCCGGTCCGGTGCCGTTGCCGACTAAAAAGGAACTCTATACGGTGCTGCGCTCACCCGTGATCGATAAGAAATCGAGAGAGCAGTTTGGTCTGGCCACGCATAAACGTTTGATTGACCTGATCGATCCGACGGCAAAAACGGTCGAAGCTTTAAGAAAATTAAACCTGCCTGCCGGTGTTGATGTTGAAATCAAACAGTAATGAAGGGGCGAGGCCGCACATGATAAGAGGGATGATTGGAAAAAAACTCGGGATGACTCAGGTCTTTGACAAGGAGGGCAACGTCGTCCCGGTCACGGTTGTCGAAGCCGGACCGTGCACGGTGCTGGAGCTCAAGGAATCCCCGGTTAAAGTGAAACTCGGGTTTGAGAAGGTCAAAGAATCCCGTCTGAACAAGGCGCAACTCGGTTATTTTAAGAAATTAGGCGTTTCACCGGCGCGGGTCGTACAAGAGTTCGCCTCAACGGACAATAAGGAGTATAAAGTCGGGCAGGAACTCAAGGCGGATTTCTTCCGGCCGGGCGATTATGTCGATGTGACCGGCAATAGCATCGGCAAGGGGTTTCA
>MHGR01000100.1:6797-16102 GCA_001805655.1 Omnitrophica WOR_2 bacterium RIFCSPHIGHO2_02_FULL_52_10 | reverse complement strand
CACCGGCGCGTCGGCTCCATCGGTGCCAGTGCCGACCCGTCACGAACGCTCAAGGGGACCAACATGCCCGGGCATATGGGGGACCGGCGGGCCACGGTTCAGGGGCTGCGCGTCATGGAAGTTGATACGGAGCACAATACCTTGTTGATTCAGGGGGCTGTTCCCGGCCATCCCAACACGATTTTAGCGATTAACCGCTCGCAAAAAAGAGCGTTTAAATCTTTGGATGAAAAGAAGGCGTTTGTCGTGCGCAAGGTCAACCCGATGAAGCAAAGCAAGGCACAAGCCAAAGGTAAATAATAGCCATGGTAAAGTTAGCGGTATTGGACCATAAGGGGCACGAGACGGAAAACATTGAGTTGCCGGATGAAATTTTTGGCAGCCCGGCGAACACGGACGTGCTCCATCAAGCCGTGGTGATGTATCAGGCTTCTCTGCGTCAGGGTAATGTTGCCACCAAGGGACGCGGTGAAGTTTCCGGCGGTGGGAAAAAGCCATTCAGGCAAAAAGGGACGGGCCAAGCCCGCGCCGGTTCTTCGCGATCCCCGCTATGGCACGGCGGCGGCGTGGTCCATGGGCCGCAAAAGCGTGATTTCGGTTATTCCCTGCCGAAACGTATCCGCCGGATGGCATTGCGGGAAGCACTCAAGGCCAAGTGTCAAGATCAAAATGTCCTTTGTGTTCATGATATTAAGGAAAGTTTCGGCAAGACCAAGGAATTTGCGAAATTATTGGAGAAGTGGGGCCTCAAGGGGAGAGTTCTTGCTGTTTTGGATGGCAGCGATGAAAGCATCACGCGGGCATCGCGCAATATTCCCTTTTTTCATCTTATGCGCGCCCAGGATGTCAATGCGTATGACATTTTACGCAATAAAAAACTTTTGGTCACGAAAACGGCCCTTAAAAATCTTCTGGAACGGATGAAGAAAGCGCATATGGAGTCGAGCGAGTGATTACCTGTTATGACGTTGTGAAAACTTTGGTACGGACAGAAAAGGGAACTATGCTGGAGCCCGATCGGAAGTATCTTTTTCACGTCGCGCGTAATGCCAATAAAATTGAAATCAAAAAGGCGATTGAGGAGATTTATAACGTCAAAGTAGAGGCGATCAATACCAGCATCGTGAACGGTAAACTTAAGCGGGTCCGTCAGGAGCTTGGGCGCACCGCGCCATGGAAAAAGGCCGTGGTCACCCTTAAAGAGGGACAGAAAATTGAGGTAACATAATCATGGGTCTTAAGCGTTTTAAACCAACAACGAGTTCGCTGCGGTTTACCGTCATTTCGGATTTTTCGGACATTACGAAATCCAAGCCTGAGAAATCCTTGCTAAGACCGTTAAAGAAAACCGGCGGCCGGAACATGTACGGGCGCATCACGTCCCGTTACCGCGGCGGCGGGCACAAACGTCGTTACAGGATTATTGATTTCAAGCGCAATCGGCATGATGACCCTGCGGAAGTGATTGGGATCGAGTATGACCCCAATCGTTCTGCCCGCATCGCGTTAATTCAATATCAGGATAAGACAAAAGCTTACATTCTGGCGCCGATCGATCTTAAGCCCGGCGAAAAAGTTGTCAGCACGATCGAGAAGGAAGTGGAAATCAAACCCGGCAATTGCATGCCCTTGCACCGGGTGCCTCTGGGAACGGCCGTGCATAATATAGAGTTAAAGCCCGGAAAGGGCGGACAAATAGTCCGTTCCGCCGGCACATCCGCTCAGATCATGGCTAAGGAAGGTGATGTTGCTTTTATCCGCATGCCTTCGGGTGAAATGAGGAAGATACCGATTAATTGTTGCGCGACGATTGGCCAAGTCGGCAATGTTGAGCATGAAAGCCAGTCTTTGGGGAAGGCGGGGAGAATGCGCTGGCTCGGCCGCCGAGGCAGGGTCCGCGGTGTCGTGATGAACCCCGTTGACCATCCGCACGGCGGCGGCGAAGGAAAGGCCCCCCAAGGGAATCCTCACCCGGTCACGCCGTGGGGAAAACCAACGAAAGGCTTCAAGACCAGGAAGCGCAAGAAGTATTCTAATGACAATATCGTGAGAAGAAGAGTCAACAAAAGGGGGACAGTTTAATGGCGCGGTCGGTCAAAAAAGGTCCGTATGTTGAGCCATCGTTGATGAAAAATTTCAAAAGAGCGGTCGATTCCGGCCAGCGTCAGCCGATCAAAACATGGTCGCGGCGCTCAACGATTACCCCGGAATTTGTGGGACATACGGTTGCGATCCATGACGGGCGCAAGCATGTACCCGTGTTTATCACGGAAAATATGGTCGGTTATAAGTTCGGCGAATTCGCTCCGTCAAGATTATTCAAGAAACACGGCGGGGTAAAGGCCAAGAAGGCCGACCAGCTGACATAGCGGTTTTAAGGAAAGACACGATGATAGCCCAGGCAAAAGGCAGATTTATGCGCGTTTCGCCGATCAAGGTCAGACAGATCATTGACCTGATCCGCGGGAAGGATGTGAACACCTCCCTGGCGATATTAACGCACGTTCCTAAGGGAGCGACGGGGATGATCAATAAAGTCCTGGTTTCTGCCGTGAGCAATGCCAAGCAAAAGGGGCTTTCGGAAGACCAGTTATACGTTTCGAAGATTTTGGCAGAGCAGGGGCCCAGCTGGCGGAGATTTCGTGCCGCAGCCTTCGGGCGCGCAGCGCCGATTTTAAAGAGAACAACGCATTTAACGATCGAACTCGATCTCATTGCCAAATAAGGAGAGCAAGACGTGGGTCAAAAAGTAAGTCCAATAGCGCTGAGAATCGGATACATAGAGGATTGGCGTAGCCTCTGGTATGCGGATAAGCAGGAATATGCGAAAAATGTGATTGAAGACAACAAGATCAGAAAATTTATCTATAAACAATTTGCCCAGGCGGCTGTCGCGAAAGTTGTCATTGAGCGCCTGGCCGACAAAACAAAAATCATTATTTATACGGCCCGGCCTGGGGTTATTA
The DNA here is from genome assembly GCA_001805655.1 of Omnitrophica WOR_2 bacterium RIFCSPHIGHO2_02_FULL_52_10. Lineage (GTDB taxonomy): Bacteria > Omnitrophota > Gorgyraeia > Zapsychrales > Zapsychraceae > 2-02-FULL-52-10. The sequence continues at coordinate 13,136 of MHGR01000100.1, read as the reverse complement.
TCGGAAGGCGCGGCGCGGATATTGACCGGTTGAAAAATGAGTTGGGCAAGATTTCCGCGAAAGAGATTACGATTGACCCGCGGGAAATCAAGAATCCGGCGACTGAGGCCCAGCTGGTTGCCCAAAACGTGGCCTTTCAGCTCGAGAAACGCATTGCTTTTCGCCGGGCCATGAAAAGGGCGATCGATCAATCCATGTCCGCCGGCGTGGAAGGAATCAAGATTCGATGCGCGGGGCGGTTAAACGGCGCGGAATTAGCGCGCACGGAATCCTACCAGGTGGGCAAGCTTCCCCTGCACACGTTTCGTGCCAAGATTGATTATGGTTTTGCCGAGGCGAAAACCACCTACGGCTTGCTCGGTGTGAAGGTCTGGATCAACAAGGGAGAGGTCATTAAGACGATTCAGCGGCAGGATAAGGCAGGCCTGAAGGAAAAAAGCAAATTTTCTTAATTTTCCAGAGATATTCTCCATGGCAGTGATACCAAGAAAAGTCAAGTACCGTAAGTCCCAAAGGGGAAATTGCAAGGGGCTTGCGGTGTCTGGAAACAAGCTCCGTTTCGGGGAGTATGGCCTAAAAGCGATCGAGAACGGGTTAATCCGTTCCAACCACATCGAGGCCTGCCGGGTCGTTGTCGCCCGTAAAATGAAGGGCGTCGGCAAGATGTGGATTAATATTTTCCCCCATAAACCGGTCACGAAAAAACCCGCCGAAACGCGTATGGGAAAGGGTAAGGGGGAGCTGGATCATTGGGTGGCGGTAGTAAAACGTGGAAGGGTGGTTTTTGAGCTCAGCGGCGTGCCGATGGATTTTGCAAAAGTCGTGTTGCGCTTGGTGTCCTTCAAATTGCCCGTGAAGACAAAGTTTGTCTCCAGAGTCGGTATCAGTCATTAAGGGGATTGGGCTATGAAAGTCAAAGAATTAAGAGGGCTCAGCTTGGATGAATTAAATCAAAAGACCCGGGTGTTCAAAAAGGAACTATTCAATCTTAACTATCAACGCAAGATGGGGAATGTCGAGAAGCCTGCCCGGTTCCGCATGATCAAGCGGGATATTGCCAGGGTGGCCACCATCTTACGCGAGAGAGAGTTAGAGGAAAAAACAAAACTTAAGAGAGAATGAATATGGCGGAAGGCGTAAAAAGGGACAACAGGCGGAAGTTTCTTCAGGGCACGGTCATCAGCGACAAGATGAACAAGACGCGCGTCGTCCAGGTGACTTGGGTCAGCAAGCACGCTAAGTACCAGAAGGTCGTGCGCTCGGCGTCAAAGTATAAAGCGCATGATGAAAAGAATGAAACCAAGGTTGGAGACGTGGTCCGCATCATGGAAACGCGACCGCTCTCCAAAGAAAAGCGCTGGGTGATCTTGGGTGCGCAAAAGAATGCTTAGGGTGTGTCATGATTTATATGAGAACGATATTGGATGTAGCTGACAACTCGGGCGCGCGCAAGGCGTCGATGATCGGGGTCTTGCATGCCAAAAACAGACGGTGCGCCCGTGTCGGGGATATCATCCGGGTGAACATTAAGGAATCGGCCCCTGAGGCGGCGATTCGCAAGGGGGACAAAGCCAGAGCGATCATTATCCGGACCAAAGCGCCTATTCGGCGCCAGGACGGGACCTATGTGCGGTTTGATACCAATGCCATCGTGATCATAGATGATGCCGGCAATCCCAAAGGGACGCGCGTGTTCGGCCCCGTTGCCAGGGAATTAAGGAATATGGATTACATGAAGATCGTGTCGTTAGCGCCAGAGGTGGTTTGAAATGCTGAATATCAAAAAAAATGACCAGGTCATCGTGATCGCCGGGAAAGACAAGGGCAAGACCGGAAAGGTTCTTCATGTCATGCCCGAGCAGGAGCGCCTTATTGTCGAGCATATTAATTTGGCTAAAAAGGCCCAACGGCGCACGCAGGAAAACCAGAAGGGCGGTTTCGTTGATATCGAGATGCCGATTCACCGTTCTAATGTCATGCTCATAGACAAAAAGACAAACAAACCCACCAGGTTTGGCACGTCGATTCTTAAGGACGGAACAAAGGTAAGGATCAGTAAAAAAAGCGGAGACGCGATCTGACATGAAGCCTAATCTTCTTAAAAAATATAAAGAAGAAGCCATTCCGAAAATGAAAGAAAAATTCGGAATAAAGAATGCCATGGCTCTGCCGCGTCTGGAAAAAATCGTCATCAACATGGGAGTCGGCGATGCCATTGGCGACATGAAAATCCTGGATAGCGCCATCGCCGATTTGACCGCCATCAGCGGCCAAAAACCGGTCATGACCAGAGCCAAAAAGGCGATTTCCAATTTCAAACTGCGTGAAAACCTGCCTATCGGGTGTAAAGTGACCCTTCGCCGGGCCAAGATGTATGAATTTATGGACCGTTTGGTCAATAGCACATTGCCGCGTATCCGGGATTTCAACGGTGTTTCCGAAAAGTCTTTTGACGAGCAGGGCAATTTCAGTATTGGCGTTGAAGAGCAGGTGATTTTCCCCGAGATTGATTCCGGAAAAATCACTCATACGCAGGGAATGGACATCACATTCGTTTTTAACAAGGGCCCCAAGGAGCGGACGTATGAATTATTGAGTCTGTTGGGAATGCCCTTTCGCAAGAAGACCTAAGGCATAAAAGAGAGAACATATGGCAAAGAGGGGATTAATCGTTAAATCATTAAGAAAGCCGAAATTTTCGACACGGCAGCATAACCGCTGCAAGCTGTGCGGGCGCTCCAAGGGATATTTGCGCCGTTTCTCGATGTGTAGGATTTGTTTCCGGGAGCTCGCTTGGAAGGGAGAAATCCCCGGCGTGAAGAAAGCCAGCTGGTAACGCATCACGTGCCGGTAGTGTGGGAAGAAAAGGTTTAATCATATGTCACTCAATGACCCAATCAGCAATTTATTAACGATCATCCGCAACGGCATCCGGGTGAAAAAACAAACGGTGGATGTCCCTGCTTCTAAACTGGCGGGCAGGATTCTGGAAATCTTCAAAGGGGACGGCTATATCGAGGATTTCCGGCTAATGCAGGATGGGGCCCAGGGTACGTATAAAGTGTACTTAAAATATGAGAAGAAAATTTCGTCGATCATTGGCATTAAGAGGATATCGCGGCCGGGGCTGCGGGTGTATGCGAAAAACGACAAAGTCCCCCGGGTTTTAAATGGGTTGGGAACAGCCATTATCTCGAGTTCAAAGGGTGTCGTGAGCGACCGAGAGGCCCGCAAAATGAAAGTGGGCGGCGAAATCCTGTGTTATATTTGGTAGTTGTCCGAATCAAAACGGAGTTTGAATTATGTCACGCATAGGGAAAATCCCGGTTGAGGTACCGAAGGATGTCAAGGTCAATGTCGATGCTGCCAAGGTTTCCATGGAGGGATCGAAAGGGAAGCTGGAACTGCCTCTTCCGGCCGGCATCAAAGTGGCATTTAACGAGGGCAAGCTCTTGGTCACACGGACTGCAGATACTAAACAGGACCGCGCCAACCACGGAACGATTCGGGCGCGGCTAGCCAATATGATCACGGGTGTCACGAAAGGCCATAAAAAGGATCTTGAAATCCAGGGAATCGGCTTTCGCGCAAATTTGCAAGGCAAGAAAATTACATTCACCCTGGGATTTAGTCATCCGGTTGAGTTTCCGGTCCCGGACACTATCAAAGCGACCGTGGCGGATCAGACATCGATTTCGATCGAGGGGCCGGACAACGTGCTGGTCGGTCAGACCGCGGCGAAAATACGCGATCTCAAGCCCGTTGAGCCGTATAAAGGCAAGGGGATCCGTTATGTCGGCGAGCACGTGCGCAGAAAACAGGGCAAGTCTGCGGCAAAATAATATCAGCCCTGTCACATACGAGAGATAGGGAATTAAAAAGGATAGGGCGGCATACAAGAATCCGCAAGAAAATAGCGGGAACGGCGGAGCGTCCGCGACTGTGTGTTCACCGCAGCCTGAAAAATCTTTATGCTCAGATCATTGACGACAGCCGGGGGAAAGTTTTGTTCGGCATGTCTACCACGGGGAAAAGCATTGCCCAAAAAATCAAATACGGCGGGAATGTTAACGCCGCCGCTGTGTTGGGAGAGGCCTTTGCGGCCGGGGCTCAAAAAAAGGGGATCACCAAGGTTTGCTTTGATCGCGGCGGGTATTTGTATCATGGGCGCGTCAAGGCATTTGCCGAGGGGGCGCGTAAAGGCGGAATGGAGTTTTAAACACTATGATCAGCGAACATAAAGAACAGCCGGACAACACAGAAGAGCGCCCGAGCGCACAGAATGTCCCGCCGTCTGATGTAGAGACCAAAGGCAAAGCCGGAACCCCGGACTCTGCGCCTGAGAAGGAAATTCGGGAGTTCAAGCGTGCAACGGACAGATTTGTCAAAGATGACGGCCGGGAAGAGGTGCCCGTTGAGCTTGTCGTTGCGGAAGGTTCGGAATTTGTCGAGAAGGTGGTTGCGATCAACCGGATCACCAAGGTCACCAAGGGGGGGAAGAAATTATCTTTCAGCGCTTTGGTGGTGGTCGGTGACACGAAAGGAAACGTCGGCTATAGTCTTTCGAAAGCCGCGGAGGTTTCTATTGCGATACGCAAGGCGATGGCGACGGCAAAGAAAAATATGATTCACATCGCGCTCAAGGGGACGACCATCCCGCATGAAATTATCGGCCAGTGTAGCGGATCAAGGGTTCTGCTGAAGCCGGCTTCGGAGGGGACCGGTGTCATCGCCGCGGGCCCTGTTCGCGCCGTGTGTGACGGGGCGGGTATCCGCAACATATTGACGAAATGTCACCGATCGAACAATCCGATCAATGTCGTGAAAGCGACGATGGACGGGCTCATCCGGCTTAAATCCCCGAAAGAAACTGTCGTTGAAGGATAAAATTACGATGCAATTGCATGATCTAAAATCGCCTCCTGGTTCACGCAAGCGCAGGAAAATTGTCGGCCGCGGAAGCGGGTCCGGGCATGGAAAGACCTGCGGGCGAGGTGAAAAGGGGCAAAACTCACGCAGCACCGGCCGTACCCTGGTTGACGGGCTGGAAGGCGGGCAGATGCCACTGATCCGCCGCCTTCCGAAAGTCGGTTTTCGCAGCAAGCGCCCGGTGCTGAATCAGGTTGTCGATCTCGGACGGTTAAACCGGTTTAAAGAGGGAACGGTTATTGATGCCGATTTCCTCAAGACCCATGGGTTGATTAAGAGTCTTAATAAACCGTTCAAAATCATGGGGGACGGGGAGATTAAGCGCGCGCTGGTGTTCCATACGGAGCGCATGTCCGTTTCGGCCAGAGAAAAGGTTCTTAAGGCCGGCGGTAAAATTTTAAAAGCGGTTGAACCGAAAGAGATTGATACCGACAAGTAATGTTAGCCGCATTTGCCAATTGTTTTAAGATCCCTGAATTAAAAAGGAAGATCATTTTTACTTTGGCGATCATTGCGGCCTACCGCGTGGGATGTTATATCCCGACACCGGGAGTGAACGGGGCGGTTCTAGGGGAGTATTTTCAGAGGATGACTTCGGCGGCGAGTGGGAGCATTTTTGGGGTGATGAATATGTTTTCGGGCGGGGCCTTGGAGAAAGCGACCGTATTCGCCCTGGGGATCATGCCCTACATTTCAAGCTCCATTATCATGCAGCTGTTGACGGCGGTTATTCCGGCACTGGAAAAATTATCGAAGGAGGGACAGGCCGGCTACCATAAGATCAATCAGTACACGCGTTACGGAACGCTTGTGCTGGCGCTCGTGCAGTCGTTTTTCATCGCTCTTTGGCTCGAAGACAAATCCGGAACCGTGTTTGGGGGGTTGCAGGTAGTCAATAACCCGGGATGGGCATTCCGAATCGTCACCGTGCTGACTCTGTCCAGCGGAACCATCCTGCTGATGTGGCTGGGGGAGCAAATACAGGAGAGGGGGATTGGCAACGGCATATCTTTGATCATAACGGCGGGAATTATTTCCGCGGCTCCCTCGGCGGTTCAAATGCTGGGCCGGTTATTGTCACCGGCCGGCGGAGGCGCAAGCCAGCTCCAGCCGTTGACCTTGGTCATTATGGTCGCTTTCTTGGTCGGCGTGATCGTCGCGATCACCTTGATTACTCAGGCGCAGCGTAAGATTCCGGTGCAGTACGCCCGGCGGATTGTTGGAAGGAAAGTTTACGGCGGACAGAGCACGTACATCCCATTGAAGGTCGATACCTCCGGGGTGATTGCCATCATTTTTGCGCAGTCGATCATTTTGTTTCCGGCTACCCTGGCAAGCTTTATTCCGAACGAAGGGTTCCAGGCTATGGCGAGTGTGTTTACCCGCGGCGGGTTTTGGTATTACTCGCTC
>MHGR01000100.1:0-6762 GCA_001805655.1 Omnitrophica WOR_2 bacterium RIFCSPHIGHO2_02_FULL_52_10 | reverse complement strand
TAATCCCATCGATGTCGCGGAAAACATGAAGAAACACGGCGGTTTTATCCCCGGCGTGCGCCCGGGAACGCAAACGGCGGATTTTCTGGATTTTGTAATGACCCGCATCACGCTGGCCGGGTCGCTGTTTATCATGGGCATCGCGGTCATGCCCGATGCCATCATGGCCTCCTTCAAGGTGCCGTATCTGGTGGCTTCGTTTTTCGGCGGAACGGGTGTTTTGATCATTGTCGGGGTGATGCTTGACACGATGAAGCAGATTGAATCGCATCTTCTCATGCGGCATTATGACGGTTTCATGAAAACCGGCCACATAAGGGGAAGGCGATGAGATTGGTTCTCCTTGGGCCGCCGGGAGCCGGCAAGGGGACATTAGCCGGGCTGCTCAAGGAGAAATTGGGCATCGCCCATATTTCGACCGGCGACATTCTGCGGGAGGAAATGAAGAATAACACCCCGCTCGGCCGCGAAGTGAAGAAGTACATCGAGACCGGCGAACTTGTCCCGGATCAGGTGGTCACAAAGCTGATTGACAACAAATTCACCCGCAACGACTTGGCGGACAAGGGGTACATGTTGGACGGCTTCCCGCGGACGGAGCAGCAAGCGAAGGATTTGGACAAGATTCTGCAGAAGCTGGGGAAGCCGCTGGAATATGCGGTGTATCTTGAGTCTTCTCTGCCGGTCATCATCAAACGGTTGACGGGCCGGCGGGTATGCCGGAATTGCGGCGCTCTTTATCATATCCCAAACAAGCCCCCTAAGCGCAAAGGGATCTGCGACGAATGCGGCGGCGAGATTTATCAGCGGGCGGATGATAACGAAGAAACGATCAAGACGCGCATGGATGTGTATATGCAGAGCACGGAGCCGATTATCGCTTTCTATCAGGCTCAAGGAAAACTGAAGAAGGTCGACGCGGACAAGGATTCTCGGGAGGTGCAGAGGATCTTGATGAAGTTATTCGGCGCTTAATGCAGCGGGGAAATTTTCGTGAAGTCCGATTATTCGATCAGCATCAAAACGCCTGGAGAAATAAAGATTCTTCGGGAGGCTGGTCAAATTTTGTCAGCGATCATCAGTGAAGTTCGATGTTCTTTAAAATCCGGGATGACGACGCGGGAGATTGACCGGAAGACCGGGGAAATTATTCTCGCCCGCAGGGTCAAACCCGCGTTCAAGGGATACCGCAGCTTTCCCGGCTGTGTCTGCGTTTCGGTGAATGAGGAAGTCGTTCACGGGATTCCCGGGGAGAGAATCCTTCAAGAGGGTGATGTCGTGAGTCTGGATATCGGGATCATTCATAAACAATATTATTCCGATACCGCGGTCACGGTGGCTGTCGGCCGTATACAACCGGCGTTGCAGAAGCTCCTGGATGTTACCTTGGAATCGCTCTATCAGGGAATCGAGCAGGCGCGGGCGGGGAACCATTTGTCGGACATTTCCCATGCGATTCAGGAGCGCGTGGAGTCAAACGGGTTCTCGGTTGTGAAGGAGTTTGTCGGGCACGGTATCGGGAAGCACCTCCATGAGGATCCGGAGATCCCGAATTTCGGGCCGCCCCATCAAGGCCCGCTTCTCAAGGAAGGCATGGTGTTTGCCATCGAACCGATGGTCAATTTCGGGGCAGCGCCGACAAAATTATTGGACGACGGATGGACCGTCGTCACGCAGGACGGAAAGCCGTCGGCGCACTTTGAGCATTCCGTGCTGATTGGCCAAAATGGGCCGGAAATTTTAACACAATAAATATTCCATGACGAAAGAAGAGCTGATTGAGGTTGAAGGGGTCATTAAAGAGGCGCTGCCGAATGCCATGTTCCGCGTTGAGCTTGAAAACGGACACATGGTTTTAGCCCATATCTCCGGGAAGATCCGCAAACATTTTATCCGTATCCTCCCGGGAGACACCGTGAAGGTGGAACTTTCCCCGTATGACTTGTCGCGGGGCCGGATCACGTATAGGAATAAGTGAAATGAAGGTTAAGGCATCAGTCAAGAGGTTGTGCGGGAATTGCAAGATTGTCAGGCGCAAGGGTGTCGTGCGCGTGATTTGCGATAATCCCAAACATAAACAAAGACAAGGGTAATGTTATGCCAAGAATTTTAGGTGTCGATATACCGAAAGAAAAAAGGATCGAGGCGTCCCTGCCGTATATTTACGGCATCGGGCCTACGCGCTCGCGCGAAATTCTCAAGCAGGCCAACATCGATTGTAACCGCCGCGCCAAGGATTTGACGGATGAAGAAATATCCCGGATTACGTCCATCGTTCAGAGTAACTATATTACCTAGGGTGATTTGCGCCGCGAGGTCAGTGAAAATATCAAGCGGCATGTGTCGATCGGGACGTACCGCGGCATGCGTCACCGGAAAGGCCTGCCGGTACGCGGACAGAGGACGCGGACCAACGCCCGGACCCGCAAGGGGCGCAAACCGATCATTGCGGCCAAAATCGTGAAACCCACTAAGGAATAATCAGCGAGGGTAGCTTTCTATGGCGAAAGAAATCGAAGTCAAGAAAAAGGAAAAATCAAAGAAAAAGACTTTGTCCGTCACGTCTGGAGTGGCGCACATTAAGGCGACGTTCAATAACACGGTGATTACGATTACAGACCCGCAGGGAAATGTCATTGTGTGGTCGACACCGGGAGTTGTCGGTTTCAGCGGGTCCAAGAAATCCACGCCGTTCGCAGCGCAAGTCGCCTCATCGGATGCCGCCCGGCGCGCCAAGGATTTCGGCCTGAAGAGCGTCGAGGTCTTGGTCAAGGGGCCGGGGTCCGGTAGGGAATCCGCGATCCGCGCCCTGCAGGCCAATGGATTGACCGTGACTTCCATCAGGGACGTGACGCCCTTGCCGCATAACGGCTGCCGTCCACGAAAGAAAAGAAGGGTTTAAACCAGAAAGAGGAAGGATATGGGAAAATATATCGGCTCAAGTTGCCGGTTGTGCCGCAGGGAAGGCGAAAAATTGTTCCTCAAAGGAACACGCTGCACGACCCACCGTTGCGCCGTGGACCGGAGGGAATATGCGCCGGGGATGCACGGCTCCAACCGCCGGGCCAAATTATCGAACTACGGCCTGCAGCTTAGAGAAAAGCAGAAGCTTAAGCGCATTTACGGTCTCTACGAAAGGCAGTTCCGGAATTATTTTGCTGAGGCGTCCCGCAGGAAAGGCGTTACGGGCGATACGTTACTGCAATATCTGGAGCGGCGATTGGATAATGTGATTTACCGGCTGGGATTCTGCACGTCCCGCCGTCAGGCGCGGCAGCTTGTGGGCCATGGATTTGTCCACGTCAACGACCACTGCGTCAACATCCCTTCGTACCTAATAAAACCGAACGATGAGATCTTCATGAAATTCAAGAAAAAGGGAAAACAAACCGTCGATGACAATATCAAGGCCTCGAAGGACCGGGCTATCCCGGGTTGGCTGGAGGTTGATCACACGCATTATAAGGCAAAAATTAAACGGCTGCCCGGGCGGGACGATGTCGGCTTTCCGGTCAATGAGCAGCTGGTTGTGGAGCTTTATTCCAGGTAAGTATTTTCCAAAACCAATTAGGAGGATAATATGGGGGTAAAGTGGCGTGATTTTCAGATGCCCAAAAGGCTGGATTGTGACGAGGCAAGCTACACCGAGACGTACGGCAAGTTCATTGCTGAGCCTTTTGAGAAGGGATATGGGGTGACTTTGGGAAACTCGCTGCGGCGCATTCTCTTGTCCTCCATCGAGGGAAGCGCGGTGACATCTGTCAAGATCGAGGGCGTCCGTCATGAATTTTCCACCATTCCAGGGGTCATGGAGTCTGTCGCGGAGATTATCCTCAACATCAAAAGGCTGGTGATCCGCTCACACTCGAAGGTTCCCAAGACTGTTTTTATCAAGGCCGAAAAAAAGGGGCAAATCACGGGTAAAGATATTATCTGCGATGAGACCATTGAGATTCTCAATCCCGACCTTCTTGTCGCGACGTTATCGAGGGATACAAAGCTCAACGTCGAAATGGAAGTTTCCCGCGGCAGGGGCTATGTTCCGGCGGATCAGAACAAGAAGGATGTCGTCGACGCCATCGCGGTGGACTCAATCTTCACGCCGATCGTGCGCGTCGGCTATAATGTGGAAAACACGCGTGTCGGCCAGAGGACGGATTATGATAAGCTGATCCTCGAAGTTTGGACCAACGGCGCGATCAGCCCGAAGGAAGCCATGCTGTACGCGGCCAATATCCTTCAGCGGCATCTCGATGTCTTTGTCAGTTACGGACAGCTCCCCGAAGAAGAGGAAGAAGAGGAAGAGATTTCCATTGAGGAAAAGGCGCTGTACGAAAAACTGCGGCTTCCGATTTCGGAATTGGAGCTGTCTGTCCGCAGCGCGAATTGCCTGAAGGACGGGAACATCAAGACCATTGCCGAACTGGTGCGCAAGCCCGAGTCTGAGCTTTTGACCTACCGTAATTTCGGGAAGAAATCCTTATCGGAAATCAACGATATTCTGAAAGCGATGGGCTTAAGTCTGGGGATGAAGGTCGACCCCAAGAAACTGCGCAAAAAAGAAACCGCTTAAGGAAATTCATCATGCGACACGGAATAGCCGGAAACAAATTAAGCCGCAACTCAAGCCTGCGCAAGGCCACGGTGCGCGATATCGCTAAAGCCACCTTGGTGCGCCAAAGGATTTGCACAACACAGGCCAAGGCCAAAGAGGCGCGGAAACTCGTCGAAAAGCTTATTACGTTGGGAAAAAACGGCTCTTTGGCGGACAAGCGCCGCGCGTTTGCCATATTATGCGACCATCAACTGGTCAGCACGCTTTTTACCAAAACGTCCCCGCGCTTTAAACAGCGCAACGGTGGATACACCAGGATTATTCCGCTGGGCACCCGGCGGGGCGACAATGCGCGGTTGGCTTTTCTGGAGCTGACCGAGAAGGAAGAGATTGTTGTCAGCAAGCCCAAATCCACGGCTGCCCAGAAGAAAGATAGAGATGCCCAGACGGTGCCTGCCGTGCCTGAAACCAAAAAGCCCGAGGCCAGGGTCAAGCCCAAGGAGACCACCGGAGCGGAGAAAAAGGAACAGGTTACAAAGCCAGAGCCGCCAAAGCCGAATCAGGTTGCGCCAAGCAAGGATTTGGGAAAGGCGGGGAAAAGATTTTCCGTTATTCGGAAAATATTTAACCGCAAGGCTCCGGGGCAGTAATAAAATATCCGGCTCATTTTGACGGAGATGCAGTCGTTGGAGATGCTGAAAATAAAGGTGAACAGCAGGATCAGGGACATCGAGGGTTCCTCAACGCTGGCAATCACCGCGCGGGCGAAGGAGCTTGCGGCTCAAGGACGGGACGTGGTCAACTTTGCCGCCGGCGAGCCGGATTTTGATACCCCGGCCTCCATCAAAGCGGCCGCCATCAGGGCGATTGAGAGCGGATTCACCAAATATACCCCCAGCATCGGCACTCCCGAGCTTCGCAAGGCCATTGCAAAGAAGTTCAAGAATGACAATCGGCTGGAATACACGCCGGAGCAAATCGCGGTTTCCTGCGGGGCCAAACATTCCATTTATAATATTATCCAGGTCCTGGCGGATGCGGGCGAAGAGGTCTTAATTCCTGCCCCGTACTGGGTGAGTTATCCGGAAATGGTCAAGCTTGCCGGAGCCACGCCGAAATTCATCGAAACCACCGCCCACGCGCGTTTCAAGATTACCCCCGCTCAGCTGAAGGCACACATCAGCGACAAAACAAAATTATTAATTCTGAATTCCCCCTCCAATCCGACGGGCATGATTTACTCCAAGAAAGAGCTCGAGGCAATCGCCGCGATATGCGTTGAGAATAATATTTTTGTCATCAGCGATGAGATCTATGAAAAGTTGGTCTATGACACGCCGCATTACACATCGATTGCGTCCTTTGGGAAGGAAATCTATAACTTGACCATTACGGTCAACGGTGTTTCCAAAGCCTATTCCATGACCGGCTGGCGCATCGGCTACAGCGCCGGGGCCAAGGAGATCATGGGGTATATCAACAAATTCCAGGACCACTCCACTTCGAATCCATCCTCTATCAGCCAGATGGCGGCCCTGCAGGCCTTGAACGAACCGGAGGAGGTCACCGCGGCCATGTGCGCCGAATTCAAGAAACGGCGGGACTTGATGACGGCGGCCTTTGATCGGATTCCCGGCGTGAAGTATGTCAAGCCGGACGGCGCGTTTTACCTTTTTTGCGATTTCTCCAAATTCGGCGTTTCTCTTGACATCGCCAGGCAAATCTTGGATGATGTTAATGTCGCGGTCATCCCCGGGGAAGGTTTTGGCGCTCCGGGATATATCCGCCTGAGCTTTGCGACCTCCGATGAGCGGATCAAAGAGGGAACCAAACGCATCGCAGACTGGATCAAAAAGCGCTTATAAGAGTCAACGGTTTTTCCCGCACAAGGAGCGATACCCGTGGACCTCAAAGAACTTCTCAAGATTACCATCCAAAGAAAAGCCTCGGACCTGCATCTCACCGAAAATAGCCCGCCCGTTCTTCGTATTGACGGAAAACTGGTTTTTCTTGAAGAGGAGAAACCTCTGAAGAAAGATGAGCTGAAAAAGTCGATTTACGGGATGCTGACCGATAACCAAAAAGAGAAATTTGAGCGGGACCGTGAACTGGATTTTTCCCTCGCTCTGGAGGGTCTGGAGCGCTTCCGTGTCAATGTCCATATCCAACGGGGTTCCGTGGAGGCCGCGTTTCGCAGGATACCGCAG
>MHGR01000099.1:4693-8386 GCA_001805655.1 Omnitrophica WOR_2 bacterium RIFCSPHIGHO2_02_FULL_52_10 | reverse complement strand
GGAATTTTTGAGTGCTTTTAAGTTCATACATCTTTAAAAGAGTCACCATCGTCGGTGTCGGCTTCATGGGCGGCTCGCTGGGAATGGCGATCAAGAAAAATCGCCTTGCCCGCGAGGTCATCGGCCTCTCTCACCGGCAGACTGCCCTGGCCCAGGCGGTCCAAATGAAGGCCATTGATGTGCCCTGCCTGGATGTCAAGAAGGCGATCATCAATGCCGATCTGGTCATCCTGGCCGCGCCGGTGGAATCCATCATTAAATTGTGCGGCACGATCAACCCCTTCCTCAGGCGGCACTGCATCGTTACGGATATCGGCAGCGCCAAAGCCAACATCGTTGAAAGCGCCGAACGGATCCTGACCAATCCCGGTTTATTTATCGGGTCCCACCCGCTGACGGGGTCGGAAAAAAGCGGTGTTGAGAACGCGGTGGAAGACTTGTTCAACGGGGCCGCATGCATCATCACCCCCACCGCCCGGACCAGTCAGGTCGCCCGGCAGAAAATAAAGTATTTCTGGACGAAGCTGGGGATGAACGTCAAGGTCCTGTCCCCGGAAGAGCACGATGAAATTCTCGCCTACGTGAGCCACTTACCCCACCTCTTGGCCTACGGGTTAATATCCTGCATCCCGCCGAATGACCTGGAATACGGCGCGCGGGGATTAAAGGATACCTGCCGCATCGCCGCCTCATCGCCGCAGTTGTGGAGCGATATCTGCATAGCCAACTCGAAAAATGTGCTCAATGCCCTGGATAAAAACGTGGAGCTGTTGGCGCATTTCCGCAAAGCGATCGTTAATCATGATCACAAGGAACTGGTCCATCTGTTCGCCAAAGCGCAAGAGATGCACAAAAAGATCGCATGATTCCCAACGCGGGACGGCGGGTCATGGGAGCATTCGGCAAAAACCGTAACCGGAAGGAACAAACGATAAAAATGGCTGGGGGTACTGCGCAGATTATCACCATCGACGGGCCGGCGGGCGCCGGCAAGAGCACGGTGGCCAAGCGCCTGGCCGGGAAATTGAATCTTTTTTACCTGGATACCGGGGCGATGTACCGGGCGCTGACCTTAAAGGCCATGCGCCGGAATATTGATTTGGAGGATGAAGGGGCGCTGGCGGCCATGGCCAAGCAGACGGATGTGGATTTGGAGAATAGTGCGTCCGGCCTCAAAGTCCTGTTGGACGGAGAGGACGTCAGCCGTGAAATCAGGTCGGTTGATGTGACCAATAAGACCTTTTACGTGGCCCGCGCCCCCAAAGTGCGCGAGATTATGGTGCAGTGGCAGAGGGCCATCGGCAACCGCACGGGCGTGGTGGCGGAAGGGCGGGACATCGGGACGGTGGTATTCCCCGACGCCACGGTCAAATTTTATCTCGATGCCCATGTCGGGGAAAGGTCGCGGCGCAGGATTGAAGAGCTCCGGGGAAAAGGGGAGGAGGTCAACGAGGCCAGGTTGACGGCGGAGTTGAAGGAGCGCGACCGGAAAGATTTGACGCGCAGCGTCGGCCCGCTGAAAAAGGCCGAGGACGCGATTTGCATCGACACGACCCGCCTCACCGTCGACAAGGTAGTGGAGGTCATGTTGAGGCATATTAAGAAAAGGTAACGGTCCCGGTTCATCGCCGTCTCCGGCCCTTCGGGGATTGTACGGGATGTCTTAACGTTATGGACAAATCACTCATTCGGAATTTTTCCATCATAGCCCATATTGACCACGGCAAGTCCACCCTGGCGGACCGGTTGCTGCTCTACACCGGCGCCATCGATGAGCGCAAGTTCAAGAACCAGCTGCTGGATGACATGGACCTTGAGCGCGAGCGGGGCATTACCATCAAGGCCTCGGCGGTCACGCTGAACTACAAGGCGGATGACGGAAAAACCTACGTGTTCAATTTGATCGATACGCCGGGGCACGTCGACTTCTCCTATGAGGTCGAAAAGTCCCTGCGCGCGTGCGAGGGCGCCCTGCTCGTGGTCGACGCCTCTCAGGGGGTCGAATCCCAGACGGTGGCGAATTTCTACCTGGCCATCGATAATAACCTCGAGATTTTGCCGGTCCTGAACAAGATCGACATTGCCAGCGTGGACATCGACCACGCGAAACTCCAGATGATGGAGATCCTCAGCTTTCAGGAGGCGGATATCCAGCTGGTTTCGGCGAAGGAGGGCTTGGGCATCAAGGGGCTCTTTGATAAAATCGTCTCTTTTATTCCTCCTCCCGAAGGGGAGGAAAGCCGGCCGTTACAGGCGCTGATCTTCGACATGAAATACGATATCTACAAGGGCATCATCATTTACGTGCGCGTCTTTAACGGCGTCCTGGAGCCGGACATGCGTGTCACCATGATGCATATGGGGAAAGACTACGGGGTGGAGGAGATCGGAATTTTCACGCCGGAGGCGGTCAAGGGCAAAAGGCTGGGTGTGGGCGAGGTGGGCTATATCACCTGCAACATCCATGAGCCGCGGCAAGTCCGCGTGGGGGATACGGTCACGGCCACGGCCGCGCCGGCGGCAAGTCCCTTGGAAGGCTACCGGCATTTGACCCCGCTGGTGTTTTGCGGCGTCTATCCGGTCAACACGATGGATTTCATGGCCTTGCGCGAGGCCATTGAGAAACTGCGCTTGAGCGATCCGAGCTTTGTCTATGAGCCGGAAACGTCCCAGTCGTTCGGCAACGGGTTTCGCTGCGGGTTCCTGGGGCTGCTGCACATGGACATCGTCCAGCAGCGCCTGCAGAGGGAATATGACCTCAATCTCATTTTAACGACCCCCAACGTGCAGTACATGGTCCACAAAAAGGGCGGTGAGACGATGCGGCTGGAAAGCCCGACCGAGCTGCCGGACAATTCCCAAATCACCGGCATCGAAGAGCCGTACGTGACGGTGACCATATTAACGCCGGTCAGCCACATGGACGCGGTGATGGAACAGGCGAAGCGCAAGCGCGGAATCTATGTCGGCAGCGAATACGTGTCCGACCGCATGAAGATCCTGTTTGACATTCCGCTGTCGGAAGTGATCGTCGATTTCAACGACATGATCAAGTCCATCACCCGGGGGTACGGCTCGATTGATTATAAATTTAAAGGCTATATGCCGGCCAAGATTGCCAAGCTGGACATTCTGATCAATGACAAAATCTGCGATGCTTTTTCCTGCCTTGTCCACAAGGAGCATTCCTACGAGAAGGGGCTGGCCCTGGTGACCAAGCTCAAGGAGCTGATCCCGCAGCAGCTGTTCGAGGTCCGCGTCCAGGCCTCCTGCGACGGGCGCATCATCTCCAGCGCGAAGATCCGCGCGCAGGGAAAAAACGTGACGGCCAAGTGCTACGGCGGGGATATCACGCGCAAGCGCAAACTTTGGGAAAAGCAAAAAGAGGGCAAGAAACGCATGAAGCAGGTCGGCAACGTGGAAATCCCGCAGGAGGCGTTCCTGGCGGCTTTAAAACTGTAAAGAGATTATGAAAAAAATGCGGTTCTGGATACAGAGTTCGGCTATCAGGGAATGGACGGAGTCTATTGTCATCGCCTTTGTCCTGGCGATGTTCATCCGCACGTTCTTCTTTCAGGCGTTTAAGATTCCCAGCGGCTCCATGCGCCCGACGCTGGTGGAGGGCGACCGGCTGATGGTCAACAAGCTACGCTACGGCCCTAAGGTCCCGTTCACAAAAAATAAGCGCCTGCC
>MHGR01000099.1:0-4684 GCA_001805655.1 Omnitrophica WOR_2 bacterium RIFCSPHIGHO2_02_FULL_52_10 | reverse complement strand
GGTTTCGGCAAGCCGCAGCGCGGGGACGTGGTGGTCTTTATTTACCCGGCGGACCCGGCCAGGGATTTCATCAAACGCTTAATCGCCGTGGGCGGCGAGACCGTCGAGATCCGGAAAGGCGACATCTATGTCAACGGGCAGGCCGTCGAGCATCCATTGATCAAAAAAAATTATTATTATAACCGCGGCGAGTACGGGCAGGAAAATACTCCCATTACCGTTCCCGACGGGCATTTTTTCGTGTTAGGGGACAACAGCGGTTCCAGCTCGGACGGCCGCTACTGGGGTTTTGTCCCGCAGGGGAGCGTCATCGGCCGGGCGGAAATAATCTATTGGCCGTTGAACCGGATGAGGTTTCTCCCGTGACGGACACCGGAGGATAGTCAGAGTGATTAAAGTGTTTCAAGCCATTGTTTTTGTATTGATGGTTGCGGTCCTGGGCGGCTGCCGGACGGCGGCGCCGGTGAAACAGGAATCGGAATCGGAGGAAGAGGTCCAGGAGGCGCTGACGTCGGTCGCCGGTGCTTTGAGCGGCAGGGAATTGAGCGAAGAGGAAAAACGCAATTTGCAGGAGCAGATGCGCACCGACAAGGACGCCCAGTCCGCGGTTCAGGCGATCAGCGGGTCCGTTTCCGGGAAGAACGTAAAAGTAAAATATTGCCCGGTGGGCGGTGAGCGCTACGCGCCGCATATCGAAACCTGCCCGGTGCACGGCGTTCGGTTGGAACTGGTCGATCCATAAGATGGTTTTAACCATTCGGCTTAACACAAAGCTTGTTTTTTGAGGAATGAAATGGGGCGCTCAGGATTAACCGTTGCCAGTAAACTGACCGTTATCCGTATTTTGATCGTGCCGTTTTTCATCGCCACGGTCTTGTATTATTCGCCCGATAAGGATCACTTGAGGCTTATAGCCCTCGGCCTGTTTGCCGCCGCCGCGGGTTTGGATTTTCTGGACGGCTATTTGGCCCGGAAATTCCGTCAGGAAACAAAGGCCGGGGCCATCCTCGACCCGCTGGCGGACAAGATTCTTTTGATCAGCGCGTTCATCTGCCTTTATAAGATCGGCGTGTCATTTGAAACGGTGCGGTTCCCCATTTGGCTGGTCGTGGCCGTCATCAGCCGGGACGTGATTCTCCTGCTCGGCTCAACGATTATACACCTGGTTAAGGGGGACATTGCGGTGGCGACGACTGTTTGGGGCAAGGGGACGGCGTTTGTTGAGATGCTGGCGGTCATGGGGATATTGATGCAATGGCGGTTTTCCATTTTGCTCTGGTATGTTATTATGGTATTTGTCATTATTTCCGGGATGGACTATATTATAAAAGGCATCAAACTGCTGTATAACGCGGACAATCACCGATGATTATTCTGGGCATCATTCTGGGGTACTTAGTCGGAGCGGTCCCGACCGGCTACATTTTCGGCCGGGCGCTGGCGGGAATCGATATCCGTGAGCACGGCTCCGGCAATCTCGGGGCCACGAATGTCTTGCGGGTATTGGGGAAGGGTCCCGGCTTCCTTGTGCTCGTGCTGGACATATTAAAGGGAATGCTTGCCGTGGCCCTGATTCCTGACCTGCTGGGGCTCACGGGCACGTTTGACCGCGTGGTTCTGGCCATCGCGGCGGTGTGTGGGCATAATTGGACCGTTTTTCTTAATTTTAAGGGGGGTAAAGGGATAGCGACCAGTTTCGGCGTTTTGCTGGGGCTGATGATTAAAATTGCCTTGATCCGTCCCGTGGTCTTCTGGGTGTTTCTTATCTGGGTGGCCTGCTTTCTCGCTACACGCATCGTTTCCGTGTCATCCATCGTGGCGGCGACCTGCCTTCCGATTACCATGGTCCTCACCAATCAGGAATTCATCCTGATCTGCCTGGGGGTCGTTTTTTGTATCCTCGTGGTCCTGCGGCATCGGCCTAATATCAAGCGCTTATTTGCCGGCCAGGAACCGCGCGTTTCCCTGCCTTTTTTCCGCAAAGATAAATAATAATTCCCTCATAGTAACAGAAATAATGAAGTGACAAAGCCTGCCGAATAATGCTTGCTGCCGGGCCGGCCACGCCTCGGCTTTTTTAATTCCCCGTCGGTAACCTCATCCGGGAAACGCTTTCTCCGATTGCGTCCCATCCTCTTGTTCGGGCTTACGTGAGTGTTATACTTTCACTGTGTTGAAGCCCCGCAGGCAAAGGGGGCGCTGAAGCAGAAAACCAGGGGGGACAGATGAGGGAAGTCTTATACGAAAAACGGCTTGACCCCGCGAAAAGGGTCAAGGTGTTCAGCATAGATTCCGCAACGACCGACAAAAAGTGCACAACGAAGATCTGCAAGAGCTTTCGATATAAAGTGGATCGGGCTAAGGAGTCAGATCCGAGAAACCGGCCGCCTCTGGTCTTTATCCGCAAATCCTTTGACACGAAACGGTGCATCGAGTCCTTCCGTTTTCACGTCAAAGGATTTTTCTTTATATCCCACGGGAAGGAATTGCTGCGGGTGCGGTTCAACCACGCGCTGGATATCACGATTCACTGGAAAGCGAAGGATTTCTCCCCCAAAAAGTCAGCTAGTCTGACTTAGCCGCGGGGAGGGGTTCGCCCCGCCCTAACGGCGGATATGCATTTCTCCCCCAAAGAGAGGCGGAGGCGAAAGCCTCCGTCGTTATATGAGGCATACTTAAAAGGCCTGCTGGAGTTCCAGCAGGCCTTTTAAGTATTGTGCGCATTAAATATATGCATGAATATTACATGTGGTGTAATGAAAATGATTGACAAAATCATATTTTTAAGTATATTTATTACATAATATGTAAGGATTATGCATATGGAAAACAATAAAAAGCAAAAGCTATTCGAGGTCGCCTCACTTCAGCAGGGCTATTTTACTGCCAAGCAGGCCGTCAAAGCCGGATATTCCTATCGAATGCAAAGTCATTACCGCCAGAAGGGCGAGTGGCTTGAAATTGACAGGGGTATTTTTCGGCTCGCACAATTTCCGAATTCTCCTGATGAAGATTATGTGCGCTGGTCTCTCTGGAGCAGGGGGCGCGACGGCCAGCCGCAGGCCGTGATTTCTCATGATTCCGCGCTAAGCATTCACGAGCTCAGCGATGTTATGCCAGCCAAGATACATCTCACCGTTCCTCCGGGATTTAGAAAAAAGAAACCAAAAGGATGTGTCTTCCATCGAGGTATTGTTTCGAAGGACGCGAAGGAGCAAAGAGAAGGGTTCTTTGTAACGACACCTCTTAGAACTATCATCGATTCGGCCGAGTCTAATTTCAGCATGGATTATCTGGAACAGGCGATCCGGCAAGCGTGTGATAAAGGTATGCTCCAGCTTATTGATATCGTCAGCAGTGACATGTCGGAAAAGGCAAGGGAGAAAATAACAAAGACTCTCAAAATCATCAAGAGCAGACAGGGGAAAATTTAGGTGACAGCGGAACCTAAAAAATATGATAACGCAATAACGTTCAGGCAGGCGCTTGAGGACAGGTTAAAGAGTATCGCCCGGGAACGCGCCATGCCTCTGGATCGTTTGCGAAGGCAGATTACCTTTGACCGGTTTCTCGCGCGGCTGTTTGACCCGAATAAGCCCAAACCGCAATGGCTGCTTAAGGGCGGATACGCGCTGGAATTTCGCTTTCACAACTTGGCAAGGACGACCAAGGATATTGATTTTACCATCCCGCATATGAAAGACCCGGATGAAAACACAATTCGCGAAGTGCTTCAGAATGAAGCGAAGAAGAATATATCGGATTGGTTTCAATTTTTTATTGGGGTTCCGATGAGAGAATTTGATCAGGCGGTTTATGGCGGATGGCGTTATCCGGTCGAGGCCAGGGTGGCGAACCGCACCTTTACAAAATTTCATATCGATATCGGCATAGGCGATGCGATTATTTCAAAAGAGGAATGGAGAACAGGTGAAGATATACTGGGTTTCGCGGGAATCGATCCGGTACGCGTGGCCATGTTGCCGGTTGAGCAGCATTTCGCGGAGAAAATACATGCGTATTCCTACCCTCGTGAAAAACGTCCCTTTTCAAGGATAAGGGATTTGGTTGACTTGGTTCTATTGATTGAACGGGGTCTACCCAGCAAAGATTTGGTTAAGCCAGCCATTGAAGCGACATTTAAACGGCGCGGCACACATGAAATTCCAAGAGAGCTGGAAATCCCGCCGGGTGCCTTAGAAGGGACTTACGCGGACATGGCGCAGGATTGCGGAGTCGAGAAAAAGACCATGGAAGACGCGTTCACGTTTGTGCAGGAGTATTGGCAAGATTTAAAATAAAAATATTAATGTTTTTGAAAAGTCCGGTCGGCGGAGCCGAAATTCCTGGCGTAATGCCACCACTTTTAGTGGTGGATAGCCAGGGATTAGGACTTTTCTTTACTCATGGGGCCAGGATTGAAACATTGGCCAATAAGATCCGCAGCTTGGGCGGTGTTTTTGCCGATTTCGGCAGCCGGGAGCCCGGGGATGGGGCCATCACGCGCGGCATGGTCAAGGTGTTGATCCATTTGAAGGAACAGTAGGAGAGGAGGGCGAATGGCAAGGATTTTAGTGGTGGATGACGACGCGCATATCCGCGGGCTTCTGGACCAGGGGTTCAGCCGGGAAGGACACGCCGTGGTTTGCGTCCCGGAGTTGGAGCAGGCCTTCCAACGGGTGGG
>MHGR01000098.1:15690-18805 GCA_001805655.1 Omnitrophica WOR_2 bacterium RIFCSPHIGHO2_02_FULL_52_10 | reverse complement strand
TTTGGATTGAAGCATAGCCTCGGTCAGTTCACGGCTGGCGGCAAAATGAAAATACGTGAACACAATCAACCCCGGCCGCAGCAAAGCAAATTCTTCCCTTTGAGGCTCCTTGATCTTGACGATCATGTCAGCCTGCCCATAGACCTCCTTGGCCGACTTGAGAATCTTCGCGCCCGATTCAACATAATCCTTATCCGCAATGCCGCTGCCGCTGCCCGCCCCCGGCTCCACCACTACCTCGTGGCCGGCCCGCTTGAGCATCTCTACACCGACCGGCAGCAGACCGACGCGGTATTCATTATTTTTGATTTCTTTGGGAATGCCGATGATCATTTGATTTTAAGAAGAAGGGCTCTTATCCTGACAGCCGTTGAGCGGCGGCATACATTACTTGCTGGACTTGGTCATGTCTTCGGGGTTCACGAATTTATCGAATTCCTCAGGGGCCAGAAATCCGAGCTTGACGGCCGCCTCCTTCAAGGTGATATCTTCTTCGTGGGCCTTTTTCGCCACCTGCGCCGCTTTATCATAGCCGATGTGGGGGTTCAAGGCCGTGACCAGCATCAGGGATTGGTGCAGGTGCTCGCTGATTTTTTTCTCCCTGGGCTTGATCCCGGCGACGCAATGGTCGCTGAAACTCTCGCAGGCGTCGGCGATCAAGCGGATGGATTGAAGCAGGTTATAAATCATCACGGGCTTGAACACGTTCAGTTCAAAATTGCCGCTGGCCCCGGCGATATTGATCGCGGTGTCATTGCCCATCACCTGAGCGCAGACCATGGTCAGCGCCTCACATTGCGTCGGATTGACCTTGCCCGGCATGATGGAGCTGCCGGGCTCGTTGGCGGGAAGCTCTATTTCGCCGATCCCGCAGCGCGGGCCGGACCCCAGCCAGCGTATATCATTGGCGATCTTCATTAAAGAGGCCGCGATTGTTTTCAAGACCCCGCTGAACTCCACGACAGCGTCACTCGCCGCCAGGGCCTCAAACTTGTTGGGCGCCGAGACGAACGGTTTTCCGGTCATGGCCGCGATTTTTTTTGCCGCTTTTTCCGCGAACTGGGCATGGGCGTTTAACCCCGTCCCGACCGCCGTCCCCCCCAAGGCAAGCTCGTACATCCTCGGCAGCGCCGCGTCGATGCGCGCCAGGCCGTTGGTGAGCTGCTGGACATAGCCCGAAAACTCGTTCCCCAGCGTGAGAGGGGTGGCGTCCATCAAGTGCGTGCGGCCGATCTTGATGATATGTTTGAATTCCTTGGCCTTTTTATCCAGCCTGTCACGCAACTTTGTCAGGCCGGGAATTAAAATCCTGTGAATTTCCTCAACGGCGGCGATATGCATGGCCGTCGGGAAAACATCATTGGAAGACTGTGATTTATTGACGTCATCATTGGGATGGATGGGGTCTTTGCTGCCCATGACGCCTTCGGCCAGTTCGATGGCGCGGTTGGAAATCACCTCATTGGCGTTCATGTTCGTCTGCGTTCCGCTGCCCGTCTGCCAGACCACCAGCGGAAAATGCTCGTTCAGCTTGCCTTCAATGACTTCGTCCGCGGCCTTGATGATCAGGTCATGCTTTTCCCGGGACAACTCCTTTAATTCAAAATTGACTTCGGCGGCGGCCTTCTTGATAATCCCCAGCGCCCGTATGATTTCCGGGGGGAAAAGCTCGGTCCCGATCTTGAAGTTCTCCAATGACCGCATGGTCTGGGCCCCGTAATATTTTTCCCCGGGGACCTTGATTTTCCCCATGCTGTCCTGCTCAATCCGGTAATTCATGGTATGCTCCTGTTGGGCATCTTATTCTTCTTCGCCGAATACCTCGATGTTCACTTCTGGTATGAAGGCGAAGAAGAACCTCTGCGTACCAGTTTTCCTTAACAAGTTTTTAGAGGAAACTGGTACGTACTTACTTCCTCCAGACTTTTTAAGGGAAAGTAAGTACGAAGCCAAAGGCGAAAGCGCTTTGGCGAAGCAGGGTATTCGGCTTCGAAGAAATGAACCTAAGATGATCGCGGGCGAAGACATTGTTTAATCCAAACTTGCTAAAGCCGTAGTCAGAGTGCTGGGTTCATTTTGATGTTGGGTTTCCCCTAAGGACGTTCAGTATATCCATCGGAATTGGGAATATTGTCGTTGTGTTATTCTCCCCGCCGATTTCGACCAGCGTCTGGAGATAACGCAGCTGCAGGGCCATGGGGTTTCTTTCCATTCGCTCAGCCGCCTGGCAAATCTTTTCGGCGGCCTGGAATTCCCCTTCGGCGGCGATCACTTTCGCGCGGCGCTCCCGTTCGGCCTCCGCCTGACGGGCCATCGCCCGGCGCAACTCGTCCGAAATATCGACGTGCTTGACCGCGACACTCGAAACCTTGATCCCCCACGGATCCGTTTGCATGTCCAAGATCGTCTGCAGCTTTTCATTAATCTTTTCCCGTTGGGACAAAAGGTCATCCAGCTCCATTTCCCCCAAGACGCTGCGCAGTGTCGTTTGCGCCATTTGAGAAGTCGCATATTGGTAGTCTTGGACCGCGATGGTGGCCTTCGTCGCGTCCATGACCCGGAAATAAACGACCGCGTTGACCTTCGCCGACACGTTGTCCTTGGTGATGATATCCTGGGGGGGCACGTCCAGCGTAATCAGCCGCAGGCTGATGACAACGGCGCGGTCAATGGGCCAAAAGACCAGAACGACCCCGGGGCCCTTCGGCTCTCCCAAGACGCGCCCGAGCCGAAAAATGACGGCGCGCTCATATTCGTTGAGGATTTTAATGCTGTTGAACAGCCACAGGACCAGTAAACCTACCATGATCATAGGCGTTGACATAATGAACCTCCTTACTTTTTTCCGACCTTTAACGTTAAACCTTCAACCGCCTTCACGGCGACCTCGTCCCCTTTGCGCAAAGCATCTTCACTGACGGCGTTCCACAGCTCTCCCTGCACGATCACCTTCCCTTTCACCGCCGGCTGGAAATCGGTCTGGGCTTCCCCCGCTTCACCGATGAGCCCCTGCCCGCCCCCATGCACCTTGGTCCGGTACACGCGCAGCACCGATCGCATTAAAAACAGCGTGATGGCCGCCGTGGTCAGCGAAAAAGCCATGATGGCCGATTTC
>MHGR01000098.1:2183-15678 GCA_001805655.1 Omnitrophica WOR_2 bacterium RIFCSPHIGHO2_02_FULL_52_10 | reverse complement strand
ACCGGGTCAACCGACTCAAACAAAAGCATGGAGCCGAGGATCATGCAGGCAAGGCCTCCGAGAGTTAACAACCCGAACGCCGGGGTAAACGCCTCCGCTACCAGCAAAACCAGTCCGAGCACCAGCAGGGCCAGGCCGGCATAGTTGGTCGGCAAGGTCTGCATGCTGTAAAACGCAAGGATCAAAAAGATTGTGCCTAAAACCCCCGGCACGCCAACGCCGGGGTGCGTGACCTCGAATAACAGCCCGTAAAAACCAAGAATCATCAGGATGTAGGCGATATTCGGGTTGGCCAGGACATTGAAGAATTTCTGGCGGGAATCCATTTCAATCGTGACAATATCCGCCCCTTTGGTCTGCAGGATAATTTCCCGGCCGTTTAAGTTAACCCGGCGCCCGTCCAATTGCCCGAGCAAATCCTCATCGCTTTCGGCGATGATCTCCACCACTCCCTTTTCGACCGCCTCTTCAGCGGTGATGGAATCGCTCTTGACCACGCTGTCGACCGCCCATTCGGCGTTACGCCCCCGCTCTTTGGCAATGGACTTGATAAAGGCCACCGTGTCGTTCAATATCTTGCTTTCCATCGGATTTTCATCCGGCGTCAGATCCTCAGAAGAACTCTCTTCCGCGGTTTCGTCAGCACCTTTCGCGCTCTCTCCCGGCTTTGCCGCTTCCTGAGTTTCCCTGCCTTCCTTTAATTCCCCAATCAGGCGCCGCAACTCGCTCCATTCATTCGGCTGCTGGGGCGTATGATCCCCCATCTGAACCGGATGGGCGGCGCCGATGTTGGTCGACGGCGCCATGGCGGCGATGTGGCTGGCATAGGTAATGAACACCCCGGCCGACCCCGCCCTGGAACCGCTGGGCGCGATGTAAACGACGATGGGCACCGGGGAAGTTAACATCTTCTTGACAATCAACCGCGTGGAATTCAGCAGCCCGCCGGGAGTGTCCATCTTAATGATAAGGCATTGGGCGCCGTCTTGAACGGCCCGGTCGATCGACTCGATGATATATTCCGCCGTGACGGGATTGATCGTGTCATCATTGAGCTGGATCAAGTGGACTTTGCTTTGCCCGATGGAATGGGAAGACTGAACCTGCCATAAAAGGCACCCGGCGCAGAGAAGGAAAACGTGAATGAGGATTAGGCGTGATTTAACGCGCTGCATGGAAAAGACTTTTAGTTGATGGCCGCTTCTAATGATGCCGCAAATAATGCGTCACAAGCCGGACACCGGCGCCCGTGGCGCCGTGCCCGTAATACCAGCGCTCCGTCCCGTCGTTGAATGCCGTGCCGGCAATATCCAAATGGGCCCACGGCGTCCCCTCCGTGAACTGGTGGAGGAATTCGGCGGCCGTGATGGTCCCGCCCGCCCCTTTTGGAAAACCTACATTCTTAATATCCGCGATCTGCGACTTGACCGCTTCCTTTAATTCCGGATAGATCGGCAGCCGCCAGACGCGGTCGTCGGTCTCGTTGGAAGAGCGGACCAGCTGGCGCGAAAATTGATCATCCGTGGTCATCAGCCCGGTGTAATCGTTCCCCAGGGCCACGACGCACGCGCCCGTCAGTGTCGCGATATCGATGATGCGCGCCGGTTTATAATTTTTCACGACATAAGAAATGGCGTCCGCGAGAACGAGGCGCCCCTCCGCGTCCGTGTTGAGGACCTCGACCGTCTTGCCGCAGTAGCTGCGCAGCACATCCCCGGGTTTATACGCCCCCGGACCGATGGCGTTCTCGGCAATACCGAGCACGAAAAGCACGTTCTTCTTAAGGTGAAGCGCAAGGGCGTTCTTCAGGGTCCCCAGAACCGCCGCCGCTCCGCTCATATCTATGCGCATGGTTTCAACGTGGCCGGTAGGCTTCAGATTGATCCCTCCTGTATCAAAGGTCATCCCTTTGCCAATAAATGCCGTGTAATCTTTTTTTCCCGGAGCCCCTTTGTAATCGACAATGATCAGCTTCGGCTCTTTGTCGCTCCCCTGGTTGACGGCCAGGTGAAGCCCCAGTTTCTTGGCCCTCATGTCCTTGCCGCTGAGAATTTCAACGGCAACATTTGCTTTGCCTTTGATCAGCTCTTTGACCGTTTTCTCAAAATAATCCGATGTCACGGTATCGGCGTTGTCATTGACCAGGTCCCGTGTGAAATTCACGCCCTGGCAAATGGCCACGGCCTCCGCGTAGGCCTTCTTCTTCTCGGCCACCAGGAAGACATGCTTGTCTTTCATGTCGACCGATTTATCCTTGTCGCTGGCCGTACGGTACTTCTTCCAGGCATACGTCCCGATCAATACCGCCTCGATGGCCGCCGTGACGATATTGTCATTTTGTTCATTCACTATGATTTCAATCTCTTTGGCCTTGCCGGCCGTCGCGGACAAAAGCGCCTTGCGCAAGGAGACGCGCAGGGCGGTCAACGACAGCTTCTTGCTTTCGCCGATGCCCACCAGGAGATAGACATTGCTTTCAATCAGGAGGGGATAGAGTTCCCCGTCTTCGGCGGTAAAATGGCCCAGCCGGGAAAGGGTATGGATTTGCTCTTGCAGGACACGCTGTGTGAACGTAAACTTTTTGTTTTTAACCTGCTCCTTGTCCAGCAATAGGACCGTCACCGGTTTATCAAACTTGGCTGCTGGCCTGAACGTAATCACCCGTGCATTCCTTTCTCTTTTATTTTTTTATGCCCGCTTCTTCCCGCTCGTCAATGGGCACAAAATCGTGCTGAGTTTCGCCGGTATAAATCTGCCGGGGGCGCCCTATGCGTGACTCGGCATCTTCCCTCATTTCCTTCCAGTGCGCAATCCAGCCGGGCATCCTGCCGATGGCGAACATCACCGGAAACATAGGCGTCGGAATGCCGATGGCCTTGTAAATTACCCCGCTGTAGAAATCGACATTCGGATAGAGTTTCCTCTCTGCAAAGTAATCGTCTTTCAACACGGCCTCTTCCAGCTTTACCGCGATGTCGAGCAGAGGGTCGACAATGCCCATTTTATCAAAGAGTTCGTGAGCGCGCCGCTTAATAATGGTCGCGCGCGGATCAAAGTTCTTATAAACCCTGTGGCCGAACCCCATGAGCCGGTATTTTTCATCGGGATTCTTGGCCTTCGTGATATATTTCTGGATATTCCCGCCGTCACGATGGATCTCCTCAAGCATTTCGACAACCTTTTGATTGGCCCCGCCGTGCAGCGGCCCCCAAAGCGCGCACACCCCGGCCGAGATGGAGGCAAACATATTCGCCCATGAGCTGCCTACCAAGCGCACCGTGGAAGTGCTGCAATTCTGTTCATGATCGGCATGCAGGATGAGCAGCGTGCGCAGCGCGCTGAGGACCTCCTCTTCAATCTTATATTCCCTGCCTGGCCGTGAAAACATCATGTGGAGAAAATTGGGGATGTAATCGAGATCTTTGCGGGGAGCCGTGAACTTTTGTCCGATGGATTTTTTGTATGTGTACGCCGAGATCGTGTTGACCTTGGCCAGCAGCTGGACGGCAATCTGCTTAATTTCATCGGGCGTCGGCTCGGGCTTCAGGAGCTCCGGATAGTAACCGGAGAGCGAGCAGACCATGGATGACAAGAGCCCCATCGGATGGCCTGCCGGCGGATAACCGGCGAAAAAATTCAGCATGTCCCGGTGCAGGTCATATTGCCGGGAAAAGGATTTGGTGAATTCACCCAGCTGCGACCTGGTTGGAAGACGGCCGAAAATGAGGCAATACGACGTTTCGACAAAGGTGGACTGTTCCGCAAGCTGCTCTATCGGGATCCCGCGGTACCGTAATATCCCTTTTTCCCCGTCCAAAAACGTGATGGCGCTGGTGCAGGCGGCGGTATTGCCAAAGCCGTTATCCAGCGTGACATAGGATGTTTCTTTGCGAAGATTGGTGATATCGATCCCCTTTTCACCTTCCGTGCCGATGACCACAGGCAATTCGTAGGACTTCCCGTCCACGATAATCTTCGCTTTTTCTGTCATCAAAACCTCCGGGAATAAAATAGGCTTAATATTAGTAATTACAGGGTGAAAATTGACTCCATTATATTATGGGTGGAATATTATTACAAGACTAAAGAATACTGTTCGACCCCGGGGAGGAAGGCGGCGCCGATAGGGGCTTTTTATCAAGCATCACCGTATTGGCCGTGAATGCGGCGGATCTGAGGCATGATTTTGAAGAATTCCTCAACTAATTCGGGGTCAAAGTGCCGGCCGGCTTGCGCCTTAATCTCTTTGAGTGCCTCATCGACCGGCCAGGGCTCCTTGTAAGGTCTTTTGCTGGTCAAGGCGTCAAAGACATCGCAGAGACCGCAAATACGGCCCGCCAGGGGAATCTTATCTTTCTTAAGCCCCCGCGGATAACCGCTCCCATCCCATTTCTCGTGATGCGTCAGGGCGATCTCCTGTCCTAACTTAAGGAACTTGGAATTGCTCCCTGCCAGCAATTCACTGCCGATGGTCGTGTGGGTTTTCATGATTTCCCATTCTTCCGGGGTCAATTTCCCGGGCTTTTGGAGGATTCTGTCGGGAATGCCGATCTTGCCCACGTCATGCAAAGCACTTGCCGTCGAAATCAGCTCGCACTCCTCAGGGGTCATCTCCAAGGCCAGCGACATGGAGTAGCAATATTGCGCCATGCGCATCGTGTGCGTCCCGGTCTCCGAATCCCGGTATTCGACCGCCCGGCTTAACCTCTGGATCACGTCGATCTGCGTTTGATAGAGCTCTTCCGTCCTCTCCCGGACTCGCTGCTCGAGCAATTTGTTCTGCTCCCGAATCTGCTTATGGAGCATCCTGACTTCCAGGAAATTGCGGATGCGCAGGAGCACCTCGATGCTGTCATACGGCTTAACGAGAAAGTCCTTGGCCCCCGCCTCGAGGGCGGAAAATTGGATGACCCGGTTACGCTCCTGGGAAATCACCAGGATCGGCAGATAATCGTCCTGCCCGAGGGTCCTGAGCTGGTCCATGATCTTAAACCCTTCCATGTGGGGCATGTGCAGGTCAAGAACAAGCAGGTCGGGCTGGATGGACTGGTAAATGCTCTGGACTTTATCCGGATCACGTACCGTGTAAAGGTTCATGTATCCGGCATCATTTAGAATTTTCTTCAATAAGCGCACGCTGGTCGCTTCGTCATCGACAATCAATATTTTAGCATCCGGATACGGTTCTTTTTTGATCATGGCCGTTTAGATTTCCCAGCGTTGCAGCTGTGGCAGGAAGGCATAGTCTGTTTGGTCGCTCTGGATGGGCGTTACAGTGACATAATTATTGTTCAAGGCGTAGGTGTCAAACCGATTGTCGTTCTTCCTCACCGGCATCTTTCCGGTCATCCAGTGGTATTCCCGGAGATTCGGGTCGATTCTCTTGCGGAACCTCCCGTGAATCGGCATCAACCCCTGGCGCGTGATTTTGACCCCTTTGATTTGCGACGAAGGTTTATTGGGGACGTTCACATTCAAGAAAGTGCCTTTAGGCATCCCTTTTTGCGCAATTTGTCTTGTCAGTTGCGCCCCGCACTTCGCCGCATAAGAAAAATCCGGATTAACGAAGGCCGCCAGGGAAACCGCTAAAGAGGGAATGCCGATCAGAGCCCCCTCCCTGGCCCCGGCCACCGTCCCCGAATAAAAAACGCTACACCCGTCGTTATGCCCCAGATTGATCCCGGAAACCACGACATCCGGTTTGCATTTCAAAAGAACGCCAACGGCGTATTTCACGCAATCGGCCGGGGTCCCGCTGATCCCCGTTCCGAAAAACCTCCCCTTGCGCCTCACCTTCTTCGCCCAAATGGGATGGGCCAGGGTGATCCCATGCCCGACGGAGCTGCGTTCGGTATCCGGGGCGACAACGGTCACTTTGCCTAACTTTTTAAGTTCCGCATAGATCGCATAGATGCCGTCGGCATATATGCCATCGTCGTTGGTCAGTAAAATGTGCATCGCTTTGATTATTATTTTACCTCACGAAAAGAAAATTGTGTCCAATTATTATGTTTTTTTATGCCGTATTGCGCCGCTGGACGTGAACCTAGAGAGGTCATTCCTTCAGCAGCGTAAATTGGACCGGTATGATGATTTTGGAGGAAAACCGCATGGATCCCGAGCGGGCGGGAGAAAACTTCCACTGCCTTACCGCCTGCGCAGCCGAATCATCCAGGGCCGCATGCCCTGAACTGCGCTCTACGCCGACCGCGCTGGGATGCCCGTCCTGCTCCACACGCACTTCCAGGCGCACCGTGCCTTCCCACCCCCGCTCGCGGGCAATTTGGGGATAAACCGGCGCGGGATTGACATGCATCAAAGGTTTGGCGGCGGTCACCGCCCCTTGCGACTTTTGGCTCACAATAACCGGCTTTAAACGCTGGGCAGGCCGGTCCATGACTTGGCGGTCGCGCACCACCAAAGCATCCGGGGTCGCTTCCTGCATTACCGTTTCCGTAATTATTTCCCCTTCAAGGATGGTCACAACCGGGTCTTCAAGGGCGTTTATTTCCGGCACATTTAAGGCTTGCAACACGGTAAATTGCGCTGTCGGGGGCAGCCAAAGTGACGCGCCAATAACAAGGCCGTGAAGCGTGACAGACAAAATAATCGCGGTGAAAAAATATTTCCGGCTGCTATACGGATGGTTGGTCATGGTTAACCATTAGATGGAAAATTCGGGGTCCGGATGGGTCGAGCGGACCAACAGCTCCGTGATCTTATCCACCGCGAAAGCCATACCCTCATCGGCCGGGATCACCAGATCGACCACTCCCTGCGGGAAGGTGTTTTCCCCGACGTTCACAATCACCGCCTTGCTCGGCCTGTTCAGGGATTTCAGGATATTCAGCTCATATGGATCAAGGTTCGAGACGCTGGTAATCAAAATCAGTCCGGCGTCCGTCAGGACATGGGACATTTCCCCTAATTGCTGGATATGGCGCAACCGTTCCAAGACCCTGTCGTTCAATTCCGACCCGGAGGTTAACAATTCATTCGATATCCCGAGAAAATACGCGGATTTTCCCAAATGGAACAGCTTCTCCTCCAGGGCCTTGGCGATCTCGATCTTTCCCATGTCCTGCCCGCCGGCCAAGATCACCAGCGCGGACTTGTGCCCATAGCGCAAGGCGCGCTCTTCCGGGGCGATGTCACTGCGCTCCCACCTGTAATCACGGGACTTGATATGCTTGTTTAAAGCCGTTTCTTCCTCGAACACGGGCGCGAGTATGATACCTCCGCCGACAATCTCGTAATTATCCACAATGACAAACCGGCCCGTCGGCGAAATATTGTTCACCTCGTCAAAGGCCGCCGGTTTGAGCGTCTCCAAGACGCATTCCGCCACATCATGGCGGTCCACCTGCGGCTTATTGCTGATGGACGATAACTCGGAGGCGTCCAGAACATTGATGATGCCGCCCAGAACAATGGGGATTTGCTGGGCCGCCAATTTCAATTTGTACGTCCTGTCCTTCACGAACGGCTGCTTTCCCATCCAGAAGATGTTCGCCTTAAATTTCGTGCCGACGTGCGGCCGCTGTTCATCCAGCCGGCACATCAGTTCCCCCGGGCGGATGTAAATCTGCGTGTCCAGGATGAATCCCACGCTTTGCCCGGCGCTGGCCTCCCCGCGCTTGGGCACATTGAACCCTTCAATCGACACGATACGCGAGGTCTTGTTGGAGGGCAGGAAAATCACGTCATCACCGACGCGCACCGTGCCGGATTCAACACGCCCGGCCACGATCCGCCGGTCATCGCCCCGCGCGGTAAACTTATAAATATCCTGCACGGGAAACCGCAAGGCACGGGATTGATTCGGGACTGCCTTGGCAAATTGATCCAGGGCATCCAGAACAGAGCCTCCCTTGTACCAGGGCATGTTTTTGCTTGGGACCGCGATATTTTCCCCCTCCCGGGCGCTGATCGGAATAAAATTCTCTGTCTTAAGGTTAATCTCTCCGAGGAAGGCCGTGTACTCCGCACGGATTCTGTTAAAGACCTCCTGGCTATACCCGACTAAGTCCATCTTATTGACGCAGATGGTGATATTTCGTATCCCCAGAAAGGACATCATGTAACCGTGGCGTTTGGTATTTTCCTTGACCCCCTCATGCGCGTCAATGACGAGCAGCGCGGCCTCCGCCCGGGCCGCCCCGGTAATCATGTTTTTCAGGAATTCAATATGCCCCGGCGCGTCAATAATGATATAATCCCGCTTTTTAGATTTAAAGAAACTGCGGGCGGTATCGATGGTGATGCCCTGGGACTGCTCGTCCTTCAGGGCATCGAGCAGAAAGGCATACTCGAACGGCTTGGCGTTGCGCCTGCAATTCTCCTTGACCGCCTCCAGTTTGCCCTCGGGAAGGGAGCCGGTATCGGCGAGTAATCTGCCGATGACCGTGCTTTTCCCGTGATCGACATGCCCCACGATCACAACGTTCATCTGTTCTCTGTGTGCTTTGCTCATTGAAATATTCCGATTATTGACGTCCGGATAAGTAATGGAACCTTTGCGGACGTCAATACTGCCACCGCTCCAACCAGTTGCAAGAAAACTCCTCACTGCGTTCGTACTTGCCTTCAAAAGTAATACAGAAAAGGCAAGTACATGTCCTCATTTTCCTTTAAAATATTTAGATGAAATGAGGACGTCGTATCTTCTTTGCTGCATAGGAAAGGAGTTTTCTAGCAGCAACCGCTCTTTTATGTATACTCCTATGCTGTGAAAGATGCATCGGTTCCATTAAAAATGCGGTGGTCTGTAGCTTTCAGTCGTCAGTCTTCAGTCTTCAGTCGTCAGTCTTCAGTCTTCAGTCTTCAGTCTTCAGTCTTCAGTCTTCAATCAACAGCTGAGAGCTGACAGCTGATCACGCCTTTTGCTTTCCCTTGATATATAATTACATATACCCGTCCCGGCGCAATGTTTCCAGCCCACCGCTGTCATCCTTGTCCTGCGCCCGGCCGGAGCGCTCGGCGATGTTCGCAAACTTGCCCGTGCGCAGTTCCTCAACGATGTCATCCACCGTCTTCGCGGTTGACTCCACGGGAAATGTGCACGGATAACAGCCCAGCGAGCGGTAACGTTTGCCGTCACCCTGGTCGAAATACAATTTGGTGATCGGGATCCGCTCTTTCTGGATATATTCCCAGATATTCAGTTCCGTCCAATCCAGCAGGGGATGGATGCGCAAATGCGTCCCTGGGGCAAAATCGGTCTTGAATTGATTCCACAGCTCCGGCGGCTGGTCGCCCACGTCCCAGTCATTGTTGCGGTCGCGCGGGGAAAAATAGCGCTCCTTCGAGCGGCTGCCCTCCTCATCGGCGCGCACGCCGACAATGACGCCGGTATAAGGCTCTTTATTCGCATCCAACGCATATTGACCGGTGCCGTGGTCCAGGCGGTAACGCGGCCAATCCCCCGCCAGCGTGTGCTTGAGCGCCTCGGATTTCAGCAACTTGCAGCATTGCAGGCGGTCGATGGCGCCATCGGGGAACGTCTGTTTGGCGTCCAAAGCGGCCTTGTTCTGGCCGTACACCATGTTCAATTTCCATTCTTTCGCCAAACGATCGCGGTATTCAATCATTTCGGGAATCTTAAAGCTCGTGTCGATATGGACCAGGGGAAAGGGAACGTGCCCGAAGAACGCCTTGCGGGCCAGCCACAGCAGGACCGTGCTATCCTTGCCGATCGACCACAGCATCACCAAGCTTTTGAACTCCCGGTAGGCTTCCCTTAATATATAAACGCTCTGGGATTCTAAATGGTCTAATTTTGTCATTGGTGCGCTCATTTCGCTTTGCTTTGCCTATTGGACTTTTTCGGATTGTTATGCAGCCCGCATTCCTTCTGCTCCGGCTGTTCCCACCACCAACGTCCGGCCCGGATGTCTTCGCCTTTCTTCACCGCCCGCGTGCAACAGGCACAGCCGATGCTGATGAACCCCTGCGCATGCAGTGGGTTCACATCGATGTTATTTTCCTTGATATATTTCCGTACCTGATCGAGGTTCCAGTCGGCGAGGGGGCTGATCTTTATCCTCTCATTGGCTTCGTCCCATTCAAAAACCTCCAAGCCGCTGCGGGCCACGGACTGCCCGCGGCGTAAACCGCATATCCAGGCATCGGCATTGGCCAAGGCCCGCTTCAGCGGCTCAACCTTGCGCACGCCGCAGCATAATTTCCGGTTCGCCACACTCTCGTAGAACAGATTGATGCCGTGATTGCGCACCATATCCTCAACGGCTTCATTGTCGGGATAGTACACCCTGAACGTCATCGGGTATTTCTTCTGGGTCTTGTCCAGCAGATCGTAAGTTTCCTGAAACAACCGGCCGGTGTCCAGGGTAAAGATCTCGATTTCCTGAGAAACATTGGAGATGATATCCGTAATGACCTGGTCCTCTTCGCTCAGGCTGGAGGCAAAGACCAGTCTGCGGCCGAACTCCTTCACGGCCAGCCGGATAATCTGCTCGGCATTCATCGCCTTGGCTTGCTCATTTAACGCGCTAATTTTCTTTGATGGGTCCATGGATTCACCTTGACGTTTAATGGGTTCCTTTACGCCTCAAAATACTGCTCCATCGAAAAATACCGCTCCCCGGTATCGGGCAAAATCACAACGATCCTTTTGCCGGATTCCAAGTTGGCCGCCACCTGAAGCGCCGCCACCGTCGCCGCCCCGCCCGAAATGCCGACACTTAACCCTTCCTCTTGGCCCAAACGCCTGGCCATTTTGAAAGCATCTTTGTCGCCTACGGCAATCACTTGGTCAATAATCCCGCGGTCAAGGATTTTCGGGATAAAACCGGCGCCGATTCCCTGAATATTATGCTGCCCGGACGCCTTGCCGGATAGGACCGCGCTCGCCGATGGTTCGACCGCCACAACCTTAACCGCCGGGATCTTTCTTTTCAGAAACCTTCCCACGCCCGTTATTGTACCACCGGTACCCACCCCGGCGATGAACACATCCAGTTTTCCCTCACAGGCCTCGAAAATTTCGTGCGCAGTAGACTCTTCATGGGCGCGCGCGTTGGTCTCATTTTCAAACTGCCTGGGAATAAAACTGTTGGGTATCTTCTTTTGCAATTCCTCGCTTTTTTTAATCGCGCCCTGGATGCCTTCCCTTCTTGGGGTTAAAACCACTTTTGCCCCATACAGCCTTAACAGATAAATTCGTTCCAGGCTCATCGATTCCGGCATGGTCAAGACGCATGCATATCCTCGGACCGCGCAGATCATGGCCAGCCCTATGCCTGTATTGCCGCTGGTCGGCTCAATCACCGTGAAGCCTTTCTTGAGAATGCCTTTTTTCTCGGCATCCTCAATCATGGCGAGACACGGCCTGTCCTTGACGCTGCCCCCGGGGTTAAAAGACTCGAGTTTGGCCAAAATCTCAATACCGGCCGAAGGCTCTATGACCCTGTTCAGGCGGACCAACGGCGTGTGACCGATGAGTTGCGTGATATCACTGACAATTTTGCATGCTGGCTTCATAATGTCCTCAATTCCTGTAAAGAAACAACATCGACAATCCATAGCTCACCGCAAGGGTGATCATCGGATTAATGCACCAGTTAAAGAATGTTTTTCGGGTGACCGGTTTTTCCATGGTCGTGATAATCCCGTCCTTAATGCTGCCTATGGCAAAAATGGCCACCGTATAGACAATCACCGTGGGCAACGGCACCCCCAATTTTGACGCGATGATGGTGATCGTTCCGCTCACAAAATTAATAATCGTTGCCGTCAGTAATCCCAAAGGAATGATTTTGTCTCCCGAAGTTTTCAGCGGCCCGCTGAACGTAAACGCCCCCAGCCCGAAACACAGGCCCATCACCCAAAGGCCCGGCTGGACATCAAGAATCCCGGCGGCCGCCAACGGCCCCACGGCGTTAGCCACATTGTTCGTGCCCTGGGCGAAGGCCTTGTAACAGCTGGTCAGGATCACAAACGTCTTTAATCGGCCCCGATGATTGACGATGCGCTCATAAACCCAGAAATTTCCTTTGCGCGGTGGATAAAAATACTTGGCTGAGAAATAAATGCACAGAAAGCTCAAAACCGTTGAAACGACCCAGCAGACAGCAAGAAAGGCGATCGTGCCCCAATTGATGTCGCGATGAAATAAACCTACGCCGCAAATGGCCGCGATGGTCGAAAGCGAAGTCGACTGCGGGATATGCATCACATTGGCAACGAACAGGCTCAGGGTGGCCGCTGACAAAATAATCAAGACCGCTTGTGCCGTTAGAAAGTCGACCGGAATAATGCCCCTGCTCAGCGTGTTCGCCACGGCCCTGCCGAAAACCAATCCGCCGGCAAGGCTTAAAATTAGAAAAA
Source organism: Omnitrophica WOR_2 bacterium RIFCSPHIGHO2_02_FULL_52_10 (assembly GCA_001805655.1). GTDB lineage: Bacteria > Omnitrophota > Gorgyraeia > Zapsychrales > Zapsychraceae > 2-02-FULL-52-10. The sequence continues at coordinate 3,330 of MHGR01000098.1, read as the reverse complement.
GCCCTCCCGCGCGCCACCGGTTTAACGCCCGACTGCCATACGCGGTCGCGAAGGAACCCGCAAAACTGGGCGCCCCCATATTAATGGAGAAGAAGACAGCAATCAGCAGAATGATTAAATCCGATAAGCTCATGGCCTGTCAATCAAATCGCGAACATCGCGACGTTATGAAGAGCGCTTTCTCTCTTGATGATTTCTTCAAAAGTCATCGACTGCATTGCCTTAAATGTTTCCTCTTCAATCTCCTGCCAAATCGATGTGAAGGTATCCGTTTTATTCTTTTGCTTTGTGTCATAATCATTACCCGTGTCGGAAAATGACTGGACGACTTCCCGCAAATTAATATTTCTCGGCGCTCTGACCAACAGATATCCACCGCTTTTGCCCCGCATGCTGCGGACATATCCCAACTGTTTCAAATGGATGAGAATCTGGGTTAAAAATTTGTGCGGGATCTGCCGGTTTTGGGCAATCGTGTTGATCTGCAAAGGCGCATGATTGGGCCAGTGGAGTGAAAGCTCCAATAGGGCCCTGCAGGCATAATCTATTTTGGCTGATATTCTCATTTTAAATCTCTATCAAGTTGATTATATTAGTAAAGATATATCATAAATGAATATTTGTCAAGAATTAAAATATCGGCGAGGTTTCTGTCTGCAGATTTACCAAACGGTCAACAATCTTGGCGCTACCGGAAGGCATCGGGTATCTATGCAACCCTTTTAATGTAACCCATTTACGATTTTTATGGGCGGCGGGATACGTTTTCGGTTCACACAAAGAGACATGGAGGTCCACGCGAAATTGAGTATAATAGTGGCGCACATTCATAATATGCCGGGAGCGCCGCAGCTCAATCCCCAATTCTTCCTTAATTTCACGGCTTAAAGCGAAATCCGGAGATTCGTTCTCCTTTATCTTGCCGCCTGGAAATTCCCAGAGATCGGCCAGCAGGCCGCCTGCGGGCCTTTTTTGGATCAAAAATTTCCCGTCCTTCCTTATTATAGCGATGACGGCGTCGATATCCTTGATGACCCTCTTTTTCGGCACAGGGATGATTTCCTGGATTCCTTTTTGGTACCCCAGACAAAAACGCTTGAGCGGGCAGGAAAGACATAACGGTTGGCGGTTACGGCAGACCAAGGCC
>MHGR01000098.1:0-2128 GCA_001805655.1 Omnitrophica WOR_2 bacterium RIFCSPHIGHO2_02_FULL_52_10 | reverse complement strand
TGTTAAGTAAAACCAAGATAGCCTTATCATTGGCGGTATCCGCGCTCTCTTTTAATGCCATTATCCTCATCATGACCCGGCGCACATTCGCGTCAATAACCGGATACCGTTTGTCGAAAGCGATGCTTAATACCGCGCCGACCGTATAGGGGCCGAAGCCCGGAAGCCTTCTGAGATATTCCGCATCGTCCGGAATTTTTCCGCCATACTCTTGGCAAATGACCTTCGCGCAGCGGTGAATATTCCTCGCCCGCGAATAATAGCCCAATCCCTGCCAAAGCTTCAGGATTTTCTGCAACCGCGCCCCGGCCACATGCCGGACCGTCGGAAAAACGTTCATCCATTTATGGTAATACGGAATGACGGCATTGACCGTCGTTTGCTGGAGCATGATTTCGGAAATCCAAATCTTGTACGGATCGGCCGTTTCCCGCCAGGGAAGGTCGCGGGCGTACCTGCGGTACCAGGCGTTCAATGTTTTCGCGAAGGAAGCATTCTGCGGCATTGGAGCGAATTAATTTGAAAAGCTCTTTTCAATCATATCGAGAAACAGATCGGTCATCCGGGCATGCTGGCCGACGGGATCGGTGATATGAAAAACGACATCCGGGTATTTTTCTCGCGCTTTTTGAATAATGCGCGGGATATCCTTCTCCACATGCTTGCCGGTATTGAGAAAATTCAGCAGGACGATGATTTCCAGAGCGCCACGCTTTACACAGATATCGATCCCCTCGGGTATGCTCGGATGGGTGATCTCCAGATACGCGTATTCGAAAATCGGCACACGACTGCGCTTTTTCAGCCGGCCGACGAACGCGCGGACTTCCTCCTTCGTCTGGGGCAAACGGCTGCCGTGTGAAATGAACAAAACGGCCTTCATGCAACCTCTTTATTATGTTAACTGGACTACTCTTAACGGGTTTGGCGATAGCGTAACGGTCAACTTGGCATTAAACGGAAAATTAAGTTTCAGATGCGTCCCATCGATAAAAATCATGCCGCTGCGCATAAGCGAAATCATCAAAAGTTTCTGTTGGGATCGCAGAATGCCGCCTGTCAAACGGTAACGCCGGTTGAATCCATAATACAGCTCCCTGGGCATATATTGGATCCTCTTCGCCCACGGAGCAATCCTTTTGCCGCCCGCGGACTGAATGGCCCCGGAACTTCCCGCCGGCGCCGCTATCCAAAGCCCGGAACTGCGCTGCTCTTCCTTAACCTTCCCGGCCTGAATATAATAACGGCTCATCGCCGCCGGATTGCTGTGGCAGACCAGGATGTCGTTAACGCAGTCGACGGGACGCACATGCCCTTCCACGACAAGGCGCAATCTCGGCCATAACGTTAACTCAAATTCCCCGCGCGTGACCTTCCGGATGAGGCGCTCAAAATTGATCACGTTCCCGATGCACAACTGGCCCACGCTGTAACTGGGGGCCGAGTTCACCCCAATAATGGCCTGGCCTCTGATCTTCCTTGATGCTTCCAGGAATGTCCCGTCCCCGCCTACCGTAAGGATCAGATCATACTGCGCGTAATTGACTTTCTCGCCCCGGTAACGTTTGTGATACTCGATCCCGTACTTGCGCAGGATACGCTCCACTTCCTTAAGGGCGGAATAATGCTCGTCATGCGCTTTGATAAACCGTTTCATTTCATTGTTAAGGTTCGCCCGCTTGCTGGCCGCAAACTTAATCTTGCGTTCCATGAAATAAATGGAATACGCGCTTTTTTTATAAACCAATAAAACCTTTTTAAATCTTTTGTCCATCTTTTCCTAATTCTTAAACACGACGTTGGCCTGCAGATCCCTGATGGAGCCGAATACGGCATCCGCGCCCGTTAAATATTTTCTCGGGAGAGACGTTTCCAGCGCCAGACAGGCCATGCCCGCCTGTTTGGCCGATAGAATCCCGAAAGGGGCGTTCTCAATGACCACGGCATCCTTGGGCTTGATCTTAAGGCGCTGCAAAGACCTTAAATACGGCTCGGGATGCGGCTTGCCGTGCTTAACGTCGTTGCCGGTCACGATCACCAAGAAAACTCCTCACTTCGTTCGTACTTGCCTTCAAAAGTACTACAGAAAAGGCAAGTACATGTCCTCATTTCCTCTAAATATTTTAAA
>MHGR01000097.1:4929-5386 GCA_001805655.1 Omnitrophica WOR_2 bacterium RIFCSPHIGHO2_02_FULL_52_10 | reverse complement strand
CACGACCACCACGACCAACGCGGCCACGACCCAGGCCAAGGAATTCACCTTTGTTGATGTCGGCGTCAAACTTAACGTGATTCCGACCATCAACGCGGACGGGTACTTGAGCATCGTGATCAAGCCGGAAGTCAGCTCCATCACCAGCTTCTTCCCCGATTCGGCCTCCGAGGAGCGCGTGCCCGTCATCGAGACGGCCAACGCCGAATCGACCGTGCTGGTCAAGGACGGGACCACGATCATCATCGCCGGCATGATCAAGGACACCAAGACCCATTCGGTCAACAAGGTCCCGGTGTTCAGCGACATTCCCGTCTTCGGGAAGCTGTTGTTCAGCAATAAATCGGACGAAATCCAGCGCACCGAAACGGTCGTCTTTCTGACTCCCCGGATTATTTCCGGCGATGAGAGTTACCTGCTGGAGAGGGATTTGCAGAAGGAAATGAAGGGGATACGT
>MHGR01000097.1:0-4864 GCA_001805655.1 Omnitrophica WOR_2 bacterium RIFCSPHIGHO2_02_FULL_52_10 | reverse complement strand
CCTACGGGATACACAGCCCCACCTACCACCTCCGAGGTGGTAGGTGGCATTGCGATGCTGGATGCCGGATGATAGCCCCACCTACCACCTCGGAGGTGGTAGGTGTTCTAGCATCCAGAATCTGAACCGGGTTTTTAAAATCCATTGTTATGATGTCCGCACAATCATATATCGTTGCAGCATCTCTCCTCATCGCCGTCATGTTCCCGGCCTCCGCGTCCGCCCAGGAAATGGCCAAAGGCTCTGAAAACTACCAGGCCTTGATCCGCAAGAATTTTGGATTACGCGGCGAATTGCAGGCGCTGGAGGAAAAGTACCGGAACCTGGAGAACGAGCGCAAGGTGCTGATTATCCACGTCAAGGAGCTGCAGGACGCCAAATCTCAGACGGAAGATAAGATTCAGGAACTCAAAAACATGGTCGCCTCGTTGAGGATCGAGATGCTGAAGGACCCGAAGCTGACCGGCAGGATCGAGGGATTGAACCGCAGGATCGAGGACGCCGCGCAGGAGAGGGATCAGCTGCGGGCGAAGGTCGAAGAGCTGGAGGCGGCGAAGAAGTCATTTGAACAGAAAAGGGATGAAGGCCTGGAGCAGGCCAGGCAGGCGCGGGCGAAAAATGAAGAGCTTGTCAAAGAGGTTGAGCGATTGCGGTCGGGATACAGCGAAGACGAAGTCAAGCTCAAAAAAGGTCTTAGCGGGCTGGAACTGGAAAAACAGGATTTGGCAAAAAAGAACCAGGATCTTCAACGGGATCTGGACGCCGAGCGCCGCTCGCTGGGGCAGGAAGAAAAGTCGCTGAAAGCGGAGCTGGAGAAGGCCCGCGGTGAGAAAAACAGCCTGGAGGAAAAAATTCACGGGATGTTGGAGGAAAAAGAAGCCGCGCGGTTGTCCTATGCTCAATCAGAGGACGGGCTCAAAGCGCAATTAAAGGAGAAGGAAGAGGAAATCGGGCTTTTAAAGCGGGATATCGGTCAGGTCGACGATAAAATCGCCCGGTTCCAGGCGGAGGCGGAACAAGCCGAAAACAAGGCGCGGGAGATGTCCAGGAAGCTGGATGTTCAGCAGTCGGATTTGGCGCAGCAGAGGCAGGCCCTGGACGCGAAAATCCTCGGCATGGAAGAAAGAAATAAGCAGCTCATGAAAGATTTGGAGCAAGAGCGCGCGCTGCTGTCCAACGCCGAGGGCAAATGGCAGGACAAGGTCAGGGACGCGCAGATGGAGAACAGCCGGTTTGAAAAAAATCTGGCGAAGACTGCATCGGCCAACGCGTCCCTCAACCAGAAACTCGCCGGGCTCGAACAGGAGGTCAAAGAGAGCGGCGACGTCAACCGCCGGCTGATGAAGGACCTGAAAAAGGAACAGGCGGCCCTTGAGAAATCGGACAAGGCGCTCAAGCTGGAGGCGCAGAAACGGGAAATCGAAAGAGAGGCTTTTGACGCGCGTCTGAGGAACACGATGAAGGATAAAGCCATGCTCGAGGCCTCGCTCGCGCAGATGGAAGAGCGCGTCCTGGCCGCCGAAACAAGGCGCGAAAAAGCCATCAAGCTGGCCGGGGAAGACTCGGCGATGCTCGGTCTGAGGGATTCCGAGGTCGCGGCCCTGCGCGAGGCAAAGTCGCGGCTGGAGGCGAAACTTTTGCATTACATCGAAAAAAATATCGCGCGGTCGCAGGGCTGGCAGTCTCCTCTCTCCGCGCAGTGGAGCGAAGAGCCCGATGCCGCCGGGGCAACGCCGGAACATGCGCCGCCGCGGAAGATGACGCGCGCCCAAAAAATAAAAACGAGAATGGACATCGCCGAGAAAAAGCTCAAGATGCATTATAACCTCGCGCTGGCCTATGACCGCATGGGCATGTACCGCGAGGAGGAGCGCGAGTACCGCAAATGCCTGAAGTTAAACCCGAAAGACGCCAACGCGCATTATAATCTGGCCATCCTGTACGACGACAAGCTGGGCAGGAACGATAAGGCCATTCACCATTACCAGAGGTATCTCGAGCTGCGCCCGCAGGGGGAGGAGTCCGAGTGGGTGAAGAACTGGATCCTTTACGCCGAGCAGGAGCGGCGGTTGTCGACGAAGGTGAAATGATGTCTTAAATGCTGCCCCACCTCCCCCACCTACCACCTCGGAGGTGGTAGGTGGCACTTAGCACGATGAATATCAAAATAATTATCTTCTTCACGCTGACCATTCTCATCCCGACGGCCCTGCTGGCGTATTTAGGGCTGCTGGCGGTGCGCAGCGAGAAAATGATCGTTGAGCGCAGCATGCAGCAAAAATACCAGGCCATGGCCGATATCGTGGAGGAGCAGGTCCGGGAATCCCTGAGCCGGGCGCCGGAGGAAAAGCTGGGGGACAAAAAATACTGGGAGGCTATCCTGCTGAAAGGCGCGGATGTTTTTAAGGACGAGGTGTTCCTGTTTGACCTGGACCGCGCCCCCATCGGGCAGGCGACGGTTCACCCGCTGGAGCAGGCGGATTTCATCCAACGCATGCAGGGCCTGCCGTACATCCTGGGGGTCTATGAGAAACACCCCTTCCTCGTCGAAACCCTGGCTTCCAAACGGAGGAACCTGACGTTTTACATTTCGATCATCATCTTTTCCGCGTTTTCCATCCTCGGCGGGAGCATCTTCACCTTCTCGGCGCTGTCGAAGGAATGGCGCCAGGCCAAGCTCAAGAGCGAGTTCGCCTCCCACCTGTCCCACGATTTGAGGCGGCCGCTGACGTCCATCCGGATGTTCTCCGAGATGCTCAAGAATGATCTCGTCCCCAGCGAGGCGAAGAAAAACGAATATTACGGCATCATCAGCGAGGAGAGCGAAAAGCTCACGCACCTGGCCAACAATATCCTGGACTTCTCGCGCATCGAAGAAGGGCGGCGCCGGTACAACATCAAGGAGGAGGACATCACCAGGGTCGTCCGGGAAACCGTCGAGCGCTTTAAGGTCTATACGATTCACCAAAGCAGGTCGGTCGAGCTGAACATCGAGCCCCCCGCGGCGGACGGCAGGCCGGGCAGGCGCGCCTATCCGATGGTCCGCGTCGACGCCGGGGCGGTTTCACAGGCCGTGATGAACCTTCTGACCAACGCGGATAAATATTCCCCCGGCGACCATGTCATCAAGGTGAACGTCGTCCGCCGGGGGAAGCGGCAGGCGGTCATCGAGGTGATCGATCAGGGGGAAGGGATCGCGCCGGAGGAGCAGAAAAAGGTGTTCCAGAAATTTTACCGCTCGCCGCGCAAGAACGTGTCCGAGGTGGAGGGCAGCGGCCTGGGGCTGGCCCTGGTGAAGCACACGGCCGAGGCGCACGGCGGGAAGGTCGCGGTGGAAAGCGAGGCCGGCAAGGGGAGCAAGTTCTCGATTGTGCTTCCCGTGTGAGGCCCACCGACCACCTCGGAGGTGGGTTGTGGAAGAATAAGACATATGAGCAAAATTCTCATCGCCGAAGACGACAAGAACATTTTAGCCGGGCTGGTGGACATCCTCAAGCTGGAGGGCCACACGACCGTGATTGCCCGTGACGGCGAGACGGCGGTCAAGCAGGTCCAGGAGAGGAAGCCGGACCTCTTGATCCTCGATGTCATGCTCCCCAAGCTCAACGGCTTCGAGGTCTGCAAACGGCTTAAAAAGGAGGGCAGCGCGGTCCCGATCATCATTTTAAGCGCCCAGGGCGAGGAGGCGGATAAGGTCCTGGGCCTGGAGCTGGGCGCGGATGATTACGTGACCAAGCCCTTCAGCCCGCGGGAACTGACGGTGCGGATAAAGGCCGTCCTGCGCCGCAGCCGGCCCGAGGCCAAGGTTGAGGACAGTTACGAATTTGACAATATCAAGGTGGATTTTAAGCGGTTCCAGGCCTTCCGGGCCGGCCAGGAGGTCAAGATGACCAGCGCCGAATTCAAGATCCTCAAGCTTCTTCTGGCCAACAAGGGCGAGCCGGTCAGCCGGCATACCATTTTGGGAGACATCTGGAGCAGCGAGGTGACCACCCGCACCGTGGATACCCATATTTGGAATTTGCGCGAGAAGCTGGAAAGCGACCCCGGCAACCCCAAGCACATTATTACCGTTCACAGGATTGGGTACAAATTTGTGGAATGATTTTATCGTAACTTGCACTTCGTAAGTAGGGAACGGTTTTAAACCGTTCCCTGCTGAGAGCCGGTCGAGTACAGTAGACGCTGTACGTAACCGCATGCAATTTAACAACATATAGAAAAAATATATTTTATTTATAACCTTTTCAATTTAAATCAGTTATATACAACGTCTACCAGGGTTATAGGTTGATGCGGGTTTGATGAGGAAACACCAGGTTACCTGAGCCAAACGGCCGGGACGGCCTGGTGTTTCGTGGTTTTAGGGGGGATTGAGCAGAGGCGAAAGTACTGGGAAATAAAGGGATATGGATAAATTAATAGGATAATTGGATGCCAGATGCCTGATGCTAGATTCGTCCATCCGGCATCCAGCATCCCAGCGAAGCAGCACCCGAAGGATGAGAATCACCCAGGCTGATTTCCTTGACATTATCTTGACATTATCTTGAACCACCCATGACAACTTAAATTTGACATTATGATATAGTTCTGATGTATCAACACGGAGCAAACCAATGGCCAAGCTGATCACATACATAATTCACATCATTAGGCATATCAACGGGATACAGCCAACAATCCACCTCCGAGGTGGTAGGCGGGGTGGGCATGTTTTTTTGTATTCTTTTCTAGTCTTTATAGGCGCGGTATTGATGTTAGGTGGACTGGTGCACAGCGATGTTATCCTTTTCACGCAAAGCGAATGGAGCAAACAAGTTACAGACTCCGAGACACTCCTCCCGCAAACAGATTGGTCCGA
>MHGR01000096.1:6597-10493 GCA_001805655.1 Omnitrophica WOR_2 bacterium RIFCSPHIGHO2_02_FULL_52_10 | reverse complement strand
TGTTTAACATGGGCGTAACGTATTTGTCATGAGGTTTGCAATAAAATAAAAACCGGGATCGAACTGAATGCCGCGGCAATGAAAAACCCTAAACCGTTACTGAGCTTGCGGACCGCCGCGGTATACCGGGGATGATTGAACCCGAACGTCTGGATAAAGCTTTGGATCCCGTGGCTCAAGTGGAAGCCCAGGGCCATCATCGCCACAACATACAAAAGGCCGTGGACAGGATCGGAAAAGGAATTATAAACTACACCATAAAGCTCGTAGCTTTTTCCGTCAGCCAGAATGCTACGGGGCCCTTCATTATCTATAAACGTGAAATCGATCAGGTGCCAGACCACAAAGGCCAGGATGACGGTCCCCGTATACGGCATCAAACGCGCCGCCCAGGAGCGCTCCCCCACGGGCTTATTGACGGCATAACCGACAGGCCTGGCCGAATAGTTCTCGATCACCAAAACGGCCGTCAGCCACATGTGGATGACGAAAACGGCCAGGAGGCCGAATTCCACGATATACAGCCCCGGCCGCAGGTGCTTGAGCTTTTGCGCGTAAGCGTTGAACGCCTCAGGGCCGAGATAGATGAGGAGGTTCCCGGCCAAATGCCCGATGACAAAGAGGATCAGCAGCAAGCCCGTCGAGGCAACGATTTGCTTTTTACCGATAGAGGATTTTACGTAGGCGGTGAAGGAGTCCATGACAATATTGTTGCAATTCCTGAAATCCAAGCGCGATTATATCACACCCGCTACCCGATGGAAACAAACAACACAATTATTCTCCTTCGCAAAATAATAGGAAAGCATTTTTTGCTTCGGAGGAATTATTCTGCACGAGAATTATTCCTGCGAAGCAAAACTAACATTCCTATTAGTTTTGCGTAGCAGAATATTCGCCCTTATACGTGATGCGGTAGACCGCGCCGGCATAGTCATCGGACACCAGAAGCGAGCCATCCGCCATTTCCTGAACGTCCACCGGCCGCCCCCACATCTCTTCGCCCTGTTTCCACCCTTCGGCGAAAACGTCATAAGATATTGGCTGATTGTCCTGCAGGCGCACGAGCATCAAACGGTAGCCGATCTTGGTACTGCGGTTCCAGGAGCCGTGCTCGGCGATAATGATCTGGCGGCGGTATTCCTCGGGAAACATATTCCCCTGATAAAAACGCATCCCCAAAGCGGCCACGTGCGGGCCCAATTTCTGCGCCGGCGGGTTGAATTCCAAACAACCGTGCTTCTTCCCGAATTGCGGGTCGGGAATGTCCCCGCCGTGGCAATAGGGAAAGCCGAAATGCATCCCGGCCGTTGGGGCATGGTTCAGCTCATCCGGCGGCAGGTCATCACCGAGCATGTCGCGCCCGTTGTCCGTGAACCACAGCTCGTTTGTCCCCGGGTGCCAGTCGAACCCCACGGAGTTGCGCACACCCTCGGCAAAGACCTCCAGCCCGCTTCCGTCGGGATTCATGCACGCAATGGAAGCGAACAGCGGACCGGGCGGCTCGCACGCGTTGCACGGCGCCCCGACCGGGACATATAACTTCCCGTCCGGGCCGAAACGGATGAATTTCCAGCCGTGCCATTCATTATCGGCGAAATCCGCGTTGACCACGACCGGCTGCGGCGGCTGCGCGAGGTTCTGTTCGATATTTTCAAATTTAATGACCCGGTGGATTTCGGCGACATACAGCGCGCCGCCGTGGAAGGCCACCCCGTTGGGCATGTTCAGCCCCTCGGCAATGACATGGATCTTATCCGCGTGATCATCCCGGTCTTCGTCAACGAGGGCGTATACCTTGCCGGCGGTGCGCGAACCGACAAATACCATGCCGCCGGGGCTTACGGCCAAAGAGCGCGCATTGTCCACGCCCTGGGCGTAAATATCAATCCGGAATCCCTGCGGGAGCTTGATGAGATCAACGGGCAGCGCCTGCGCGCAGGCGAACAACGAGGCAGCCACCAGATAATAAAAGACACAAATAATTTGAAGGGAGAATTTAAACACTAAAATCACAGGGGTTAACAGCCTATTGCCATCACCTGCCGATATACCCTCTTTCTTTTTTCAGTTTGTAATGCAAGCGGATATGGTTCACGATCACCGCTATCACCAGCACCGCGATGATACACCCGGAAATAAAATGCCTGAGCCCGCCTTGCGCGAAGCAGCTGCCCAAAATGGCCGGCCCCGCCGTAAAGCCCATCCGGGAAACCCGCTGGGAGACCCGCGTCCAATTTCCCGAATCGACCACCACCACGTCTAAAACATAAAGGACCAGAAAAATGACGGCGATCACCGGATTGAAAAAGTTACGCGCAAAGGCAATGTCCTTGACCCGTTCGATCCTGGCAAGGATCCGATCCTTCAGAGGTTGGCTGGCTTCAAGGACTTGCTCGAACTTTGAAATGAAGATGTAGCTGATCAGGCGGCGGCACATTTTCTCATCCCAGAGTTTTTCCACCCCCAATTCCCGGCAGGGGGAACCGAGTTCCCCGGTCACGCTCTCCAAATTTTCCTGCAGGCAGGTAAAGTAGGCCCGCTTATCGACTTTGGCGTCCTCCCGGCATTGCTGGATCATGGGGGCCGCCTTGGTTTTCAGCCACGTGTCGCCGTCCAGCGCGACCAGGTCGGAAAACCGCTCGGCCATGCACAGCGTTTCCTTGTTTTCTTCGGTCACGGCGTCCTGCCAATATTCGGGATAAAGCAGTTGGTTGCCCGACGCCTGGCATTCGCCGGCCGCCTGCTCAATGCGCCACGTGCCGGTGAGGCTTAATTCAGCGAATACGGCATCGGAGGCCGATAAAAGCAGGATTGTTATTGTCAGAATTATTCTGAATTTCATGATTTATTCTAACGAAGGATAATTCCCCTCCCCTCGTGAGACTGGGACAAATGGGTGATTTTTGGAAATTCGCAAAATTTTTCCTCCACTTTGAACTTGGATTCCTGCTTTCGCAGGAATGACACTACTAAAATTGTCATTCCCGCGCAGGCGGGAATCCACTTTTAAAAATCAACTGTTCATTTGTCCCAGTCTCCACAGGGAGGGAATTCAAAGGAATCCATTTAATTGCCACTGTTGTAATCTAAGAGCATTAACTGCGCACGGGCGTCCTGATCGTTTTGGTCCAATGCGAGGGCTTCCATAAAATAATGTCGGGCTTGGTCTGGATTTCCCTGTGCGCTCATAAACAGGCCAAACTGATTATACAGTTGAGGATCCTTAAGCTGCCGGGCGAGCTGTTCGGCCTTGTTGATATCGCCGCTTTTGATATAAGCGACGGCCAAATTATTATACGTGCTGGCCGTGGCCGGGCTGAGTTTAATGGCTTTCTGAAAATAATCAATGGCCTCGTCATAGCGGCCGCCGCGCACGTAAAGGATGGCCATGTTGTTATAGGTGCGGAAATCGCCGGGACGGAGCTTCAATGATTTTTTATAATAGGTTAACGCCTCGTCCAGCCGGCCCTGCAGTTCATAGACCATGGCCAGATTATGATAGGGCTTGTCCCGGCCGGGAAAAATGCGGATGGCTTCCTTGAGATGCTCGGCGGCCTTCGGGTAATCGCCTCTCTGGCCATAAACTATTCCCAGCACGTTGTGCGCCGAATAATTATCCCTGTTATAGGCCAAGGCATTGTGCATGAGCGTCTCGTCATCCTTCCATTGGGCAATCTGCCTGAACGATTGCGCCAGGAAGAACGCGCAATAACATCCCAGCAGCACCGTCAGCCATTTTTTATCATGAATCAACAACTCCAGAAAGCTTATCATCATCAGCCAAAAGCCGATCATCGGCATGTGCATAAACCGGTCGTACTGCCATTTCAATCCTATGATGGGCAGGCTCGCGCAAAGAAACCAAAACCAGCCGACCGGAATAGCGATATTTT
>MHGR01000096.1:4819-6560 GCA_001805655.1 Omnitrophica WOR_2 bacterium RIFCSPHIGHO2_02_FULL_52_10 | reverse complement strand
CAGAAAAATCTTCCAGGCGGGCAGCGGGAGTTCGGGGGACGGGCCGTTCAGGTGCAAGGCGACGGGCACCAAAAGTTTTTGGGAATAATACGCATACGCAACAACGGCCCTGACGAGCGGATGATTGACGGCGGCCTCGAAAGCCTGGGGCTGGCCGATGAAAGGAATGGGCAAATAACAGGCGATTATGAGATACAGGGGCCACTTGTTTAAGACCAGGCGCCGCCATTGCTGAAATGTCCCGGGCCATTCCTTGCCCATTTGCCAGGCATCAATGAGCAAAAGCAGGAACGGCAGGGTGATCATCATCGGCTTGGCCATTAAGCTCAGGGCAAAACTGATCGCCAGAACGGCGTTGCGCCAGAGCCCCTTCCAATGTTTTGTCTTGAGGTACACATGAATAGTGAGCAAACCGAAAAATAAACTGAGGACGTCTTTACGGGCCGTGGCCCAGCCGATCACCTCGGCGTGCAAAGGGTGCAGGGCGAACACAGCAGCCACCAAGAAACTGAACCGCGACTGCTTGCTGACATGCTCGACAAAAAAATACAGTAAAATGGCATTGATTACGTGAAAGAAAAGATTGCCCAGATGATGCATCCCCGCGTTGAATTTAAAAAGCGAGATGTCCATCATGCGTGAAATGAATGTGACCGGCGTCCAATATTCGGCGAACTCCGTGGTCTGCGTTAAATTGGCGCGAAAGGCCCAGGCGATGCCTTTGAACGTCAGGCCGTCTTGGATAAAGGGATTTTGCCAGATATACACATGGTCATCCATGCTCAGGAAGGAATTGAAGCAGGTGCGGCTCCAGGCGCAGACCGTCAGCAAGGTTAGCAGGGCTATGGCAAGAAGATGTTTGCGTTCCATGCGCATTTATTTAATTGGGGACAGATCCCTGTTATTGTTACCGAGCGTAGGGAACGGTTTTAAACCGTTCCCTACATTTTTAACAGGGGTCTGTCCCCAATTATCAATTATAAAATTCAATCGTCACGCCTCCCCTTCGTACTTTTGCTTCAGGGATTCAACGACGTGGACGTCCGCCAGGGTCGTGACATCGCCCAAGGCGCGCCCTTCGGCGATATCCCGCAGAAGCCGGCGCATGATCTTGCCGCTGCGCGTTTTCGGCAGTTCGGCCGTGAAGATAATTTTTTTCGGACGCGCGATGGCCCCGATCTTGCCGGCGACATGGTCTTTCAGTTTCTCCTCCAGCGCCTCGCCCGGTTCATTGCCTTCCTTTAAGGTAACAAACGCGGCAATCGCCTGCCCCTTGATTTCATCCGTTATTCCTACGACCGCCGCCTCGGCCACGACCAGGTTGTCCACCAAAGCGCTCTCGACTTCCATCGTGCCGATATTATGTCCCGCCACGAGCATGACGTCGTCCACCCTTCCCAGCAGCCAGAAATACCCGTCCTCATCTATCTTGGCGCCGTCGCCGGGGAAGTACAGCCCCTTCCACCGGCCCCAATAGGTGTCTTTGTAGCGCTGCTCGTTCCCCCAGATCCCGCGCAGCATGGACGGCCACGGGCTTTTGATGGCTAAATAGCCCCCGCCCAGCGGGATATTCTTGCCGTCCTCGGTCAGGACCGCCGCCTCGATGCCCGGCAGCGCTTTCGTGGCCGACCCCGGCTTGGTCGGGATCACCGCCGGCAGGGGGGAAATGAGGATGCTGCCCGTTTCGGTCTGCCACCAGGTATCGACCACCGGGCATTTCCCTTTTCCGATGACCTCGTGG
>MHGR01000096.1:2287-4803 GCA_001805655.1 Omnitrophica WOR_2 bacterium RIFCSPHIGHO2_02_FULL_52_10 | reverse complement strand
GGTCGCAGCCCTCCGGCAGTTCCTTGCCCCATTTCATGAATGTGCGGATGGCCGTCGGCGCGGTGTAAAAAATCGTGACCTTGTAGGTTTCGATAATCTTCCAGAACCGGTCGCGCTGCGGGTAATCCGGTGTGCCTTCGAACATCACCTGGGTGGCGGCGTTGGCCATCGGGCCGTAGACGATATAGCTGTGGCCGGTGACCCAGCCGATGTCCGCCGTGCACCAGAAGATGTCATCATCCTTCAGGTCGAACACCCATTGGGTGGTCGCCGTGACACTGGTCATGTACCCGCCGGTGGTGTGGATGATGCCCTTCGGCTTGCCGGTGGTGCCGGAGGTATACAGTATGTAGAGAATATCTTCCGAATCCATCTTCTCCGGCTCGCAAAACTCGGCCGCTTTCGCCATCACATCGTGATACCAGACATCGCGCCCTTTCTTCATGGCGGCGTCATTCTCCGCGTGCTTCACCACCAGGACATGCTCAATGGAGGGGCAGTCGGCCACGGCCGTGTCGGACGTGCTCTTCAGGGGGACCACCTTGCCGCGGCGGAAACCGCCGTCGGCGGTGATCAGCAGCTTGGCCTGCGCGTCCTGGATGCGGTCTTTCAGGGAATCGGCGCTGAAGCCGCCAAAGACCACCGTGTGGATGGCGCCGATGCGCGCGCAGGCGAGCATGGCGAAGGCCGCCTCGGGAATCATCGGCAAGTAAATGGCGACACGGTCCCCCTTGCGCACGCCCAGGGATTTGATCGCGTTGGCCAGCTTGTTGACCTCTTTGTAAACATCGTCATAGGTCAGGGTCCTTTTTTCCCCCCGCTCCCCTTCCCAGAGAAGCGCGGTCTTCTTGCCCTTACCCGCTTTCACGTGCCGGTCGAGGCAGTTGCAGCTGGCGTTGAGCTTGCCGCCGACAAACCATTGGGCGAAGGGCAGTTTCCATTCGAGGACCTTATCCCACTTCTTGTACCATTCCAGATTGCCCGCGTATTTCGCCCAGAACGCCTCGCGGTCTCTGTCGGCCTCCTTGTAAATGGAATCGTCTTTGACCACCGCTTTTTCCCTGAATTCCGCGCGGGGTTGAAAGACGCGTTTCTCTTCGAGAAGCGTCTTAACCGTGTCCCGGCTCACCGTTGTTGTTTTATTAGGCATTGCCGTTTCTCCCTTTCATTAAATATTGTCAAAAGTTTGAGTTTTAATGACAATTGTTCCCTCCCCCTCGTGGGGAGGGCAAGGGAGGGGGTACAAACTGGCAACACCGCGTTATATTTGCCCCCTCCCCTGCTCCGCCGTAGCGAAGACTATCGAAGATAGGCTTCGCAGAGGCGAGCCTTATCCCCTCCCACAGGAGGGGAATACGATTCATAGAACAATCGACATCAATCTCCCGTCACCGTGATTTCTTGATCAAATCGGACACCTGCTTGAATTTCGGATGCTCGCTGGTTCCCAGCCATTCGCAGATGATCATTTCCGTGCTGATCAGGCCGGCCCCCAGATACTTCAAGCGGTCCAGGGCATAATATTTATCGTCCACCGAGCGCGAGGCGACGGCGTCCCCGGCCACCTGCACTTCATATTTTCTTTCCAGCAATCCGCACACCGTCTGATAAACGCAGACATGGGCCTCGATGCCCGACACCACAACCTGCCTGCGCCCGGATTGCTCGAGTTTTTTGATGAATTCGTCGTTCCCGCAGCAGCTGAAGCTGCTCTTTTCGACGGGGTGATACTCCTTGAGGTGTACGGCGATCTCGGGGATAGTCCGGCCGAGCTTGGCGGGAACTTGCTCCGTGACTATTATGGGAATTTCCAGCAGGGCGGCCGCGCGGATCAGTTTGGAAACCTGCGCAAAGAGGACATCCTTGGCGTGCATGAGCCGGGCCAGCTTGCCCTGGATATCAATGACGATAAGGATGGAATGTTCGGGGATAAACACTGTTAAATTCTACACCTATCATCCCATCCCTGCAACCATTAAGTCAGTGGAAAATTGCCCCCCTGTTCACTGGGGGTGAAATCCTATCTTGCCTTTAGGTTTCTCCTCTTCCCTCATCAGCCTCCGGATAGCCTCGAAAACGGCGCGAATATCCTTGTCGTGCCCCTCAACCTTTCGCTCCAGCTCCTTGAGCTTCACGGCCAACTCCCTGTGCAGCGAAAGCGTTTCGCGCAGCTTTACGAAAGCCCGCATAATGGCTATGTTAACCTGAACCGCCCGTTTTGAGTTCAAAACACTGGAAAGCATAGCTACCCCTTGCTCCGTAAAAGCATAGGGAAGATACTTAGAATGTTCCCCCCTCTTTAGGCTTCCAAATTGGAATCTTAAAAACCCGGCCTCATCCCTGGTCAACTGAAACATAAAATCCGGCGGAAAGCGCTCAACATTCCTTTTGACCGCTTTATTTAAATTGCCTGTCGTAACACCGTAAAGTTCCGCCAAGCCATGGTCAAGCATCACCTTCTGGCCCCGGACAAAATAGATCCTGTTGGTAATGATTTCTGTGGAAACGTTTTTTGA
>MHGR01000096.1:0-2272 GCA_001805655.1 Omnitrophica WOR_2 bacterium RIFCSPHIGHO2_02_FULL_52_10 | reverse complement strand
TGGGTTGGCGGGAAAATTGAGGCAGGGGGAATTGATGCAGAAAGTATACAACAAATTTCTATTTTTTCAAATGATCAAACAGTGGAGGTGGCAGCGCTTGATATCGAATTGCGATATCAAGGTATCTTGTGCATACCGCCATGGCTTGATGTTCCAAATTGGAACATCAAGGTAAGGACAGCACATTGTGCTGTCCCTACGTTGTCCCTACATTCTATGGAGAATAGATAAGAATTACGGGTTATTTGTTCAATTCAATAATCCCGCAGCCGATGCGCCCGCCGGCGTTGCCGGTCGGCTGGCTGAAATCGTCTTCCTTTTCGTGCACGATCACGGCCTTGCCGGCGATATTCGCCCCGCCCTGGGACAGGCTGAGCCCGGGCATGTAAATAACCAGATTGCCGTTGCCGTTCGCGTCAATCTCAATATTGCCCATGTCCCCTGTGTGGGACATTTCCGCGCCGTCTCTGGGCAGAAGACCGTGCTGGGCCGAGCCGGGATTGAAATGGCCGCCGGCGGCTTTGCCGGTATCGTCGCAGCTGCCGTTCTCGTGAACGTGAAAGCCGTGCTTGCCGGCAGGCATGACGTTAGAAAGATTCGCCACCACCTGGACCCCGCCCCCTGTCTCCACAAAATCCACGCTCCCCCTCAGCGACGATTCCGGGTCCGTCCCTGTGATCACGGCCTTGGCGGACGGGTTCACACCCCACGCGCTTGAGTCGGATTCTTTCATCCCGCTCTCATCCACAGCCGCTTTAACTTCCACAGCAGCCTGCTCTTCCTTGATTTCCGCCGCGGAATCCTGCGTTTCCGTCACGGCTTCTTTATCCGTCTCAGCCGCCGCGGCAATCCCCGTAAACGCAATCGCCGAGAGGACCCCAACCATAATGACCAAATTCCTTTTCATGACCGACTCCTTTTTTGACAGTTTGGATTAAACATACCGGAAATTCGAAATTTTGGTCTTCGCTTCAAGAATCAACGGGATAAGGTCCCCGCGGCTAACGATCCCCACCAGCTTGCCGTCCTTCACGATGGGCACGCGGCGGACGTGGCTGCGAATAAAGAATTGGCAAATATCGAAAGCGCTGGCGTCTTCGGAGAAGCTAATCACGGCCTTGCTCATGTAATCTGCAACCGTGCTTTTGATCTCCAGCTTCCTGTCGACCAAAATGCGCAGGACGTCCTTTTCGGAGAGCAGCCCGACAACGCGCTGCTCCTCGTCCACCACCGGCATGCCGCTGATTTTATGCTTGGTTAAAAGGGTCAGGGCCTCGTAGAGGGGCGTGTCCGGTTTGACCGAAATCACATCGGTAATCATTATGGATTTGACGGAGAGCATCTTTGGAACTCCTTGTTTTGCGCCCCTTTGCAGGCATCAAGCCAATTCGATGCCGACCGGGCAGTGGTCTGACCCCGTGACCTTATCCAGTATAAACGCTTTTTTGACTTTGGGAAGCAGATTTTCGGACACGAAGAAATAATCGATCCTCCAGCCGATGTTCCGGGCGCGCGCGCCGGTCTTGTAGTCCCACCAGGTGTAATGACCGCCGTCTTTGTGGAAATGGCGGAACGTGTCGACATAGTCGTTTTCGATGAACTTCGTCACCCAGGCCCTTTCCTCGGGCAGGAAGCCCGTGTTGTTTTCGTTCTGCTTGGGCCGGGCCAGGTCGATCTCGGCGTGCGCGGTGTTCACGTCCCCGCACAGGATGACTTTTTTGCCGCTGGCCTTCAATGTGTTCGCCTTTTTCAGGAACGCGTCATAAAATTCCATTTTAAACGGCACGCGCACGTTCCCGGCGCTGCCGTTGGGGAAATAAATATTGAAGAGGATGAATGGACCGTAATCCGCCACCAGGGTGCGCCCTTCCGTGTCGAATTTCTTGACGCCCAGCCCCTCCTCAACGGATTTCGGTTTAGATTTAGTGAAAATGGCCGTGCCGCTGTACCCCTTTTTCTCGGCCGCCGACCAAAAGGTTTGATACCCGTCGGGGGAAAGCAATTCGTCATTAAGCTGCTCCGGGTGGCCTTTGGTTTCCTGCAGGCATAAGATGTCCGGGGACTCCTTGTGCAGCCATTCCATGAAGCCCTTTTTCTGGATGGCCCGGATCCCGTTGACGTTCCAGCTTATTAAGCGCATTTATATCCTCCTTACAACATTGAACCGCAAATTATTGATTCCCCTCCCTCGATGGGAGGGGCTAGGGGAGCCCCGCCATGGCGGGGTATCCTCCCCCATCAGAGACTGGGACAAATGGGGATATAATTTTAT
>MHGR01000095.1:7275-11396 GCA_001805655.1 Omnitrophica WOR_2 bacterium RIFCSPHIGHO2_02_FULL_52_10 | reverse complement strand
TCCAGTGGATTTTTTGCCGGCCGGTGATTTACTTATTGGGAATACTTTTTGATGAGCGGCTGAAGATCCGCCAATGTGATATCAAGGCCGCGCGTTTTAAGGTAGGGTCCGTTGTAGAGCTTGGAATAGGAACGCTCTCCCAGGTCGCAATTAAAGGTCACGACACGCTTCCCCGGCCCGTGGCGCACGGCCGTCTTTAAAGCCCCGGCGACATTCAGCGCCGAGCTGCTGCCCAGGACAATCCCATCGCGGTTGCGGACGTATTGGGCGATTGTTACCAAGTCTTGATCGGGCAAAGTAAAGGCGTCGTCGACCTGCGCCTTGGCGAAATTGGCCACAAGGCGCATGATTCCGATGCCCTCGGTGATGGAGTTCCCCGCCGTTTTGAATTCTCCGGTATGGAAATAGGAGCACAGGCCCGAGCCTTCAGGATCAACCAGGAGCACCTTGAGATGGGGAATCTTTTCTTTTAGATAGGATGAGGTGCCGCCGATCGTCCCGCCGGTTCCAGCGACCGATACCAGAAAGTCAAGCCGTCCGCCGGTCTGCTGTTCAATTTCTGGCCCGGTGCGGGTGTAATGGGCCTTATAGTTACTTAGGTTCTCAAACTGATTGGCCCACCAGTATTTCTTGGGGTCTTCCGCGGCCAACCGCCGGGCAGTATGATAAAAATGATTTTCGTTGGAAAACGGGCAGGGGTCGACCAGCTTTAACGTGCCTCCGTGCAAGGCGATCATGCGCTCTTTTTCTTCGGTCTGGCCGCGGGGCATGACGGCCAGAATGTCGAATCCCAGAGATTTGGCGACGACCGCCAGGCCGATGCCGGTATTGCCCGCGGTGCCCTCGACAATGGCCATGCCTTTCTTCAGCGCGCCCGACTCAAGCGCGTCCTGGACCATCTGCAGGGCGGCGCGGTCCTTGATGGACCCGCCGGGATTGAGCTGCTCGCATTTCAGGAAGATGTCGCATCCGGTCAGTTCGCTGAGGGAGGGGATGCGCAACAAAGGTGTATTGCCGATGAGTTCGGAGAGATTGCTTGCTGTCGTAAGGGAGTGCTGATGGACGCTCATGCTGCAAAAAGTATAGACGAAAAACCGGAACCGGTCAAGATTATCGATGGGAAAGGTGCCCTGCGATTTTCGTTTGACTAGGACAGGGCCGGAAATTATAATAGTGGCGCTTAAACGTCAAAAACCTAAACTTCAATCCAGAAACAGGAGGTGCTGTTATGTCATTACGGTTAGGTGATATAGCCCCCGATTTTACGGCTGAAACCACGGAAGGGATCGTCCATTTCCATCAATGGATTGAGGGCCGCTGGGCCGTGCTGTTTTCTCACCCAAAAGACTTTACCCCCGTCTGCACCACCGAGCTGGGCAAAGTTGCCAAGATTAAGAGCGAATTTGACAAGCGCGGTGTAAAGATTATCGGCATCAGCGTAGATAGCCTCCAGTCCCACAAGGAGTGGATCAAGGATATTAATGAAACGCAGCATGCGACCATGAATTACCCGCTCATCGCTGATCCACAACGGATAGTCGCGATGAAATACGATATGCTGGATGTCTATTCGCCGGATAACCTCACCGCCCGTTCCGTTTTCGTGATCGGCCCGGACAAGAAAATCAAGCTGATGATCACCTATCCGGCCTCAACGGGAAGGAATTTTGAGGAGATCCTGCGCGCCATCGATTCGGTGCAGTTGACGGCGAATTACAGCGTGGCCACCCCGGCGGATTGGAAGAACGGGGAAGATTGCATTATCGTGCCTTCCGTCAAAGACGAAGAGATCAAGGCCAAATTCCCGAAAGGCCACAACCGCCTCAAGCCGTATTTGCGGACCACGCCGCAGCCGAATATATGATCCGTTGCAGGTTTTGGCTTTGAGGATGATTAAAAAATCTGGTCTGATCTGACAGACGAGAACAACCATAAGGGAGGACGAATGAAATTGAAAACCAGCCTATTAACGATGGCGATGAATTTGATGTTTGCCTCAGCCGTTCTTGCCGCACAAACGTTTGAGATCGATCCATCCCACGCTTCCATCGGCTTCACCGTTGACCATCTCGTGATCAGCAAGGTCCGGGGGGATTTCCGTGATTTCTCTGGCACCATTGAACTGGACGATCAAGGCGCGGTCCAGAAAGTTTCATCCGCTATTGAAGTTAAGAGCATCGATACGAATATTCAGAACCGGGATGAGCATCTTAAGAGCGCGGATTTCTTTGACGCGGAGAATTATCCCAAAATCAGTTTTCAGAGCAAAAGTGTCCGTCAAGACGGCGGGGAGAGCGTCCTCATCGGCGATCTGACAATCCACGGCGTGACCAAGGAGATTGAGCTTCCCTTTTCCGTTAAGGGCCCGGTCAAAGGGCCTAACGGCGAGACGCGTATCGGTTTTCAGGCAAGCACGGTCATCAACCGCAAGGATTTCGGGATGACGTGGAACAAGGTCCTGGAAACTGGCGGGCTTGTTGTCGGTGAAGAAGTGGAAATTTCAATCAACCTCGAAGCGGTTGGGGCATAATACACTTCCGCAATCAAATTTTTTTGCATGGCCTGACGGTGACGTCAGGCCATGTTTTTTTGCGCTGAAGAAGCGCGTTTACTTTATAAAATTGAGCTTTTGTCTTGCGGAAATATTGGATGAAGGTTACAATAAAGCCAAATAGAGAGGGAGGCGAAATGAAAAAACTATTTTTAGTGGGAATCAGCATAATACTGATGGCGGCCATTGCCGGCTGCGGTACGGTCAAAGGCATCGGTGAAGACCTTAGTGCCGTTGGCGGTTGGCTTACGAAAGGTTCAGAGAAGGCGAAGGAGTAGACATCAAAAGGGAGGAATGATGAAAAAGATCATTTTGGCTGGCATTTGTTTGGTGTTGGTGGCAACGGGCATCAGCTGCGGCATGATCAAGGGAATGGGGGAGGATATCAGTGCTGTCGGCGGATGGGTCACCAAGGGCTCGGACAACGTTAAAGAGGGAAGATAATTTCCATCGCGGTTAAAGGGCAGATGCACATTGGCGTATCTGCCCTTTTTGTTGCCTACCCGCAATTTCATACGGCTTATTATTTGACAAACCAAAAGAAATGAAATAGATTATTGAATATGGATGATCGACCTGACAATATACCCAAGGAAAGGCGCCGGACGCCGCGCGTGTTCGGGACGCTGGTCGACTATTCCCTGAAAGGCGATAAAGCCGTGTCCAAGAACGCCTTCATCAAGGATATCGGCATGTACGGCGTCTGCATTTATATACCGGAGAGCGTTGAGAAAGAGGATGTTATCAGCCTGAATATTTTCCTTTATGAAGACGATCAGCCGGTCAAAGCCAAAGGAAAAATAGTCTGGCGGGAACCGGGCGGATATTTGGGCTATAACAACGTCGGCATCGAATTCACGGAAATCAGTGAAGAGGATAGGCAGGTTCTGTCAGGGTATATCAAGGAGAATTACAAGGGAAACTAGATTGAACTCCCGCTTTTGATGAGGCCTTCCTCCGCGCCTCCTGAAAAAAGGCGCACGATGAACCCGGTCATTTTGACCGGGTTTTTTTGTCCCGCCGGCCGAACATTTCAATTTTTGGTTTAGGGGCAGTTTTTTCTTGACAAGGGCATAGGATGTGCTAGCATTGGCCCTATAAATAAGTTATTCGAAAACTTATTTATGCTTTCTGAAACCGGCACGAGGGGCCGGTATTTCTCAATCTGGGGCAAGATTTTACTTCGGATCAATAGCGGTGGAATGCATGTTTTTGTAAAGCTGAGATGTAATGCCGTGGTGATGGACAAGCTTCCCGCCTTGATGCGCCGTATTAAACAACAGAACTAGATGGCAGGCGTAGATTATAAGGAAGAGGATTAAGGCCAACCGGACGGTTTTAAGGCCGAACTTCCTGCTGAGGAATGATGATGAAAATAAATAAGTTAAGAAAATACTTGTTAGGACGGTGAAATCAGTGCGCATGATTTCCCCCAGACGGTCATGGAGTTCAAGTGTTTTTAGAGTTGCGGGATCCGGTTTCAAGGTTTCGCTGGCATGCTCGCCGGTAGACACGGCCAGGTAAATGCTGAACGTGCCGGCCAAAAGCAGGATGAGGGCGCATATAAAAA
>MHGR01000095.1:5575-7251 GCA_001805655.1 Omnitrophica WOR_2 bacterium RIFCSPHIGHO2_02_FULL_52_10 | reverse complement strand
CCAGTCATTGAGGCCCGCCGCAATCGTCTGCTGTAGGCTCTCCCAGGAAGAAGTGAATAAGTCGTCCATGTGCTGAACTATAAGGGAAATCAACGGTGAAGTCAAGGAGTTAAAACATTTTAAAAACCATAGGAGAGGAGAAGAAGCAATGAAATCAATGAAATGGTTGTTTGCCGTAAGTATTCTGCTATTATTGTCCATACCGCCGGTGGCGGCCGATGAAGTGACGGAACTAAAGGCCATGGTTCAGCAGTTAAAAGATGACTACGAAGCCAAAATCAATGCCCTGGAAGCGCGGGTTAATCAGCTGGAAAGTTCTCAAGAGCAAAAAGTCGCTGAATTGAGAGAAAAGGTTAAAGAAGGGACCCTTAATGTGGATTATGTCGGCAGACAGAACGGGCCGTTTGAGAAAGGCGGGCTGGTGGTGGAGACGCCCTCGGGCGGCAGCCGGGTGAGCGTCGGCGGGTATATGGACCATGAATTTGAAAGCTTTGAGAACGCAAATTCCACCTTTGATCAGCACCGGTATATTCTTCAAATCGGCGCGGAAATCGCCGAACGGCTCCAAATGCAAATGGAATATGAGATAGAGCATGGCGGCACGGACGCCTCCGGCGGCGGGGAAGCGAAAATAGAATACGCTTTTATGGATTACTTGATGGAGGAGTGGATCAATTTAAGAGCCGGCGCCCTCCTTGTGCCGTTCGGCCGGCTGAATCTTTATCATGATTCTGACTTGCGTGATTTGACCGACAGGCCGCTTGTCACGCGGGATATCATCCCGACCACATGGACGGAATCGGGGGGTGGGTTTTATGGAGAATTTAATCCCACGTTCGGGGAGTATGAGGATTTAGTGCTCAGCTATGAAACGTATGTCATTAACGGGTTGGATGATGGTTTTACGGATACGGGGCTGAGCGGGGCCAGGGGCAGCCTGGAATCGGATAATAATAACTCCAAAGCCGTTGTCGGCCGGCTGCAGGTCAGCCCGTTTCTGGGGCAGGAAATCGGCTTCAGCGGCTATCGGGGCAAATATAATACGCTGGATGACAATATTTCAGGCACGGCTGTCGACTGGTTATCAACATGGGGGCCATTGGAACTTGTCGGGGAATACGCTCATTTCGATGTGGATGAACCCGACTTCACCACGGGTAGCGTGACGGATGTGCCCAAGACCTACGACGGTTATTATATCCAGGCCAACTATCATTTTTGGCCGGAATTCTTGAATAACACGTTTTTAGGGCGGGGATTTGAGGATCCCACGTTTACTTTGGTGAATCAGTACGGGTGGGCCAAGATTGATGATGATGCCGATGCCACGGCCGGCGATAATGAAGAAACGCGCTATACGCTGGGGTTGAATTATCGGCCGCTGGCCAGCTGGGTCTTTAAAATGGAATATCAGTGGAATCAAACCGATCAGGAAGCTTTAGAGCGGGGGAACAACAACGGCTTCCTGTGGTCGATGGCCATGGGGTTCTGAACGGGCCGGCCACTTAAGGAAAGTCTATGATACAATGAGCCGGTCCGAAACTGTTCTTTTATGCCTGGCATTGGTATTTTTTCTTTGTGTTTCCCTGTCTTCGGCGGAGGAGTTAATCCTTGTCGACAAGGCCTTGGAGCAGATCTACCCGAAGGCCACGGATTTTGAGTCGCAGACCTTTGCC
>MHGR01000095.1:2380-5548 GCA_001805655.1 Omnitrophica WOR_2 bacterium RIFCSPHIGHO2_02_FULL_52_10 | reverse complement strand
GAAGAAAAGGCCGGCGTCACCTTTGGGAGGGACCACTCTGCGAACATGCAGATGTATGTGGCAAAGGAGAACGGGCAGGTGCTTGGCTTCGCCTTTGAAGACATCATCATCGGCAAATGGGGGCCGATCCATTATCTGGCGGGGCTGGACCAAAACGGGGACGTGCTGGAGGTCATGGTGCTGGATTATCAGGAAATCAGGGGGCGCCCCGTTGCCAAAAAAAGGTTTGTGCGGCAATACAAAAGCAAAAGCATCCATGACCCGGTTAAATTAGGAAAAGACATCGATGGGGTCACGGGGGCGACCATCTCCTCCCGTTCCATGACGGACGGGGTCCGCAAGCTTTTACATGTTTTCCACAGCATAGAAAAGTAAAAACGCGGATGCTGCTACCCCAACTTTCCTTTTAAGAATGTTTAGAGGAAGTTGGGGTTGTGAAACTCAATCCAGGTAGGAGCGAACATATGCAAACCATCATTGTGGCGGCACTCATTTTGGTCAGCGCTTTCTATTTGGTCCATAATGTGCTAAAGTCTTTCAAGAAAAACAGAAAGAGCAAATGCTCCGGCTGTTCGGAGGATTAGGATGAGCCCAAAAATTGTGCCGTTAGGGACCCTGTCACGCGGGCAGCGCGGGACGATTTACGATTTCATTGAAGAGAGCGACACCTGCGCCAGGCTGGAAGAGATGGGCGTCACGCCCGGGGAGCCGGTGGAGATTGTCCGCTTTGCGCCGTTGGGCGATCCGATCGAGATCAGGATACGGGGGTATTTGCTTATTCTCCGTAAAGAGGAAGCCAACCTTATCAAAGTTTCCATATAAAACATATGTCAGAAAATCTCGCCGTAAAACCGACGTCATCGATCAAAACTATCGCCCTGGCCGGCAACCCGAATTCGGGGAAAACCACCCTGTTTAATGCCTTCACGAAATTGCGCCAAAAGGTCGGGAATTATCCCGGCGTGACCGTCGAGAAGAAATCCGGGAGCCTCGCTTTGGCCAAGGATAGGGTCGTGAACGTGCTGGATTTGCCCGGCACCTATAGTCTGGCGGTTCGTTCGCCGGACGAGAAAATCGCGCGGGATGTCCTCTTGGGCCGCGCCCTGGACACGCCCAAGCCGGATATGGTCATCTGCGTTGTCGATGCCAATAATCTGGAGCGCAATCTGTATCTGGTCAGCCAGATCCAGGACCTGGGGCTTCCGCTGGTGATCGCCTTGAACATGATGGACGAGGTCAGGCGTGACGGCAAGGAAATCGATGTGCAATTGTTGTCCAAGGAATTCGGCGTGCCGGTCGTGCCCATGGTCGCCAGCCAGAATAAGGGCATTGAGGAGATCAAGCAGGTCATTGCCCAAGGCGTTGAGGCCAACTACCGTAGGAAATGGCTGATGGCCCCGGATCTGGAAAAACAGCTGGAGCAAATCGTGCGTCTTTTGAAGCATCATGAGGGATTCGGGGAGCATGAGGCATTTTCCGAAGCCGTCGCGATCCTTTCCGTCGGCCGGACCATCAAGAAAAGCGCGGATTCGGCGGACCGGTTTTATAAGGAGGAGCTGATTAATCAAATCAACCTGATTCAGGAAGACCTCAAGAAGCAGGGGTTGCGGGTGCGCTCGGCGGCCGTCGAAGCCCGTTATGAATGGATCAAATCCGTCATCCATAAAGTTATTATTGACCACAATAAGCAAAGATCGGACCTCACCGACAAGATCGATGCGGTGCTGACTAATAAATTCTTGGGATTGCTCATTTTCGTCGGTCTCATGGGCCTGATTTTTTACATGATTTTCACGATCGCCACTTACCCCATGGACTGGATCGACGCCGCGTTCGGAACCATGAGCGATTTTGTCATGCAGACCATGCCCGAGGGGGATTTGCGCGATCTGGTCGCCAACGGGATCATCGCGGGTGTCGGGGGGGTGGTCATTTTCCTGCCGCAAATCCTGATCCTGTTTTTCTTCATCGGTTTATTGCAGGACACGGGGTATATGGCGCGGGCGGCGTTCATCATGGACAGGGTCATGAGCAAGGTCGGCCTGCACGGCAAGTCTTTTATTCCGCTGCTCAGCTCGTTCGCCTGCGCGATTCCCGGGATCATGGCGGCGCGCACGATTGAAAGCAACAAAGACCGGCTGGTCACAATCCTCATCGCGCCGCTGATGAGCTGTTCGGCGAGGCTTCCCGTGTACATGATCATGATCGCCGTGCTCATCCCGGGCGCGTCCAGCCTGGAAAAGGCGGGCATCATGCTGGCCATGTATTTGCTCGGGATCACCGGGGCGGGGGTGATGGCGTGGGTGTTCAAGAGCACCCTGCTCAAGCGGCAGAAACCGATATTTATCATGGAACTGCCGCCGTACCGCTTTCCGTCGCTGAAGGCCATCCTGCTGCACATGTGGGAGCGCAGCCGGCTGTTTTTAAAGCGCGCCGGCACGGTGATCCTCGCGATGTCCGTTCTATTATGGGCCTTGATGACGTACCCTAAGCATGACACCGCCAACGCCAACGATGCCCTCAAGCAAAGTTATGCCGGGCGTATCGGCGCCTTCCTCGAGCCGGCGATCAAGCCGTTAGGTTATGATTGGCGCATCGGGGTCGGGTTGGTCGGGTCGTTCGCGGCCCGGGAAGTTTTTGTTTCGACCATGAGCATCGTGTTCAATCTTGACGAAGATGAAGACACGGCAGTCCTGCGCGACGCCTTCCGCCAGGCCAAATGGCCCGACGGCCGGCCCCTGTTCACGCCTTTGGTCTGCATCAGCATCATGATCTTCTTTGTGTTCGCCCTCCAATGCATGAGCACCATCGCCGTTGTCTGGCGGGAAACCGGCGGATGGCAATGGCCGCTCTTTCAGTTAAGCTATATGACCGCGCTCGCCTACGCGGCGGCATTTGCCGTCTTTCACATCGGCCGCATGCTCGGATTTCAGTAAGCGACTGTCTGAATAATCTAAGAAATCACGCCTCACAAGACAGGGGCTATGTTAAAATACCAGACATGTTGCCGATGAGGTGTAAACTCTTTTCTCAAACCAGTCTAAAAAAATGCCCCCAATTCATCGTAACGCCCCCTGTCCCTGTGGAAGCGGGAAAAAATACAAAAAATGCTGCTTGAATAAAGAAGGAACGAGTCCATCCCGGGATAGTTTCTGGAAAGGCGACCGG
>MHGR01000095.1:0-2339 GCA_001805655.1 Omnitrophica WOR_2 bacterium RIFCSPHIGHO2_02_FULL_52_10 | reverse complement strand
CGCTGTTCAGCTGCAGGAGGATCCCCTGAATTACTCGACTCAGGAAGCCTACCGCGCCCAGACGGCCCAAGGGGTCAAACTGCCCATATATCTGGACCGGCCGCTGTTTAAACACCCGCCTCTGTTTATTTATCTTATCGCCCTGAGTTACATGTTGTTCGGGGCGGGTTTTCCGTCGGCGGTTGCCGTGTCGGTTATATTCGGCAGTCTCATGGTGCCGTTGGTGTTTTTTCTGGGGAAGACCCTTTATGATCACCGCGTGGGATTGTTGGCGGCCTTTTTGTTGTGCATCGATCCGATCCACTGGGTCTGCTCGGAAAAGGTGTGGATGGAAACGACATTAAGTTTCTTCATCCTTTTGGCCATGCTGTTTTTTGCCCTCGGCCGGAAACGGAAGGGATATTATCTTCTCAGCGGCGCTGCCATCGGGCTGGCCCTTTTGACAAAATATCCAGGCGTTTTACCGCTGTTGGTCGTCGTTTCCTATGCCGCGATTTTTGAGCGGTCCCTGCTCAAAGAGAGGAACTTCTGGTTATTATGCGCGCTGGCGGCCGCCGTGTTTTCCCCGTGGGTGTTCTGGACCTGGAAGGCCGCCGGGAATTTTCATGCGGAGGTTATTGCCGCGCACAATTTTGGGGATTATTGGGGGAATTTGACAAAATTGGTATCCGCCCATAAGGTGCATATTTTGGGGGCGGCTGTTTTGGCCGGGCTTCTGATCTTCGGCCGCCGTCAATGCGGCCTCGAGCTGACGGGTGTCTCAGACGGGTTACACTCTTCACAGAAAAGCAATATACCCTGGTTATTGTGTTTATTGGCCGCGGTCCTGGCTTTTTCATTTTTGCCGTTCCTGCGCCTGATGGTCTTAGAGGCATTCGCCTGGAAAAACCAGATCCTGGTGGGCTGGTCCTATCCTTTCAGCGGCGCGTCATGGGATTTTTATTTGACGCGCTCGGTGGCATTGTCTCCGGTGCTGCTGTTCGGTTATTTGTCCGTGTTATTTATCCTGGGGGGCAATAAGGGGGATGCGTTGTTGCTTTGGACCACGCTGCTGATCGGTGGGGCATTTTCCCTGCTGGGCAACTATCAGTCACGATACTTCCTGCCGGCCATCCCGTTTCTGGTTCTTCTCTCAGCGCGCTGGCAGGTTTGGGCTTTTGACCGCTTGTCGCCGCGAAGAGGTGAGAACGGCCAACCGTCAGATGTCGGGACGCATAAATTGCTTTTGAAATTTTTGCTCGCTGGGACTATATTGTATTTCGTTATTCAAACCCTGCACACTGATGCCTTGATTGCGATCGGGCCGGATTATGGATATTTCTAAAGCGCAAAAAGTCGCAGCGGTTTTGTCCGTCCTATTAGGCATGTCTGCATTAAATTCAGCGGAGGAAACTATGGTGAGCAAAGGTGCTATTCATAAAGAAATGAAGTTGGCAACGTTTGCGGGCGGCTGTTTCTGGTGCATGGAGAAACCCTATGAACAATACGACGGCATTCATTCTGTCATTTCCGGTTTTTCCGGAGGGCAGGAGGAAAACCCTTCGTATGAGGAAGTTTCCTCGGGCGGCACCGGCCACCGGGAGGCCGTGCAGGTTACGTTTGACCCTGCCCGGATTACCTATGACGAGCTCCTGGACATCTTCTGGCGCCAGATCGATCCGACCGATGACGGCGGGCAGTTCGCGGACAAGGGAAGACAGTACACAACGGCTATTTTCTATCACGACGAAGAGCAGAAAAATCTGGCGGAAGCATCGAAAAAGAAGCTGGAAGACTCGAAAAAATTTGACAAGCCCATCGCGACAAACATCATCTCCTACACGACATTTTACCCTGCCGAAGAAGACCATCAGGACTACTACAAAAAAGCCCC
This sequence comes from Omnitrophica WOR_2 bacterium RIFCSPHIGHO2_02_FULL_52_10, assembly GCA_001805655.1. Classification (GTDB taxonomy): domain Bacteria; phylum Omnitrophota; class Gorgyraeia; order Zapsychrales; family Zapsychraceae; genus 2-02-FULL-52-10. The sequence goes on along the minus strand of MHGR01000095.1, from coordinate 466 downwards.
GATCCGCTACAACAGTTACTATCTTTTCTCCGGCCGGGGGCCCTACTTGAAGAAGGTCTGGGGAAAGAAGTGATTCTGCTTCGCTCCCACTCCCCGCGGCTCGTCTCTGTGAAGCCGAATCATAAGATATTTCGCTTCGGCGAAGCAGAGCTTCGCAGTAATGTGCGGCTCCCCGATGCAAAGATTCCATATAGCTACTCTGTTGCTTGCGGCGGGGAGCCTTCATCCCGCCGGATGCCATCTGCTTTTAAAATTTTAGTCATTCGCGTCAGCCGGGTTGAGAAAGGCGTTGTGCCATGTGGCTGACCCTGGCGTTGCTGACGGCTTTTTTCACGTCCCTGATGGACGTCTTCGGAAAGAAGATCGCCCAAAAGATTGATGGGTATATTATCTCCTGGGGGGCCATATTTTTTTCCCTGCCGTTTTTGTATGCCTTTCTGGCCGCGCAGGGGGTTCCTTCCTTGGG
>MHGR01000094.1:4403-5033 GCA_001805655.1 Omnitrophica WOR_2 bacterium RIFCSPHIGHO2_02_FULL_52_10 | reverse complement strand
CGATTGAAAAGGAAGGCGCGCGGCCGGTCCCGGCGGCCGTGTCGCTGGATGAGCCGAAGGCTCTGGTTTGCCCGTTTGAGGTGGACGCCGCCGCGGCCAGGGACCTGGGGCCCCACCTGCTGTGCGACGCCGGCGAAATCCTGTCGCTCACTCCCGACGAAATCGTGCTGGACTATCAGGTCACGAAAACGGACCACAAAGCCGTCGCGGGGGTCTATCTCTGCATGCCGAGGGGGCTGTTCGAGGAATACCTCAAGGTCCTGGACAGGCAGCATTTTAACGCTGTGAAGGTCACGGAGCGGTTTCTGGTGGGGGTCGACTGGCTGTACCGGCAGGGGAAGCTGCAAGACATGAGAATCTGTTTTCTGGATTTCGTCCGCGCGGACGAAATTCATTTGTTTATCGGGAACAAGGGGGAATGCGAGCTCCTGCGCAAGGTCCGCTATGAAGGTTATGAGGAGGCGCGCAGGGAGATCATCCAGTCGCTGCGCAGCGCCAGCGCCAGGAGCAGTACCAAGCATTACGACCACATTTACTCCCATGGCGCATTCGAGGAAATGGCAAGCCTGGCGGCTGCCCTGCGGGAGATTTTTCAGACGGAAATCGAAGAGCTCCCCGTCATCGACCGCA
>MHGR01000094.1:0-4362 GCA_001805655.1 Omnitrophica WOR_2 bacterium RIFCSPHIGHO2_02_FULL_52_10 | reverse complement strand
CTGATCAGGAAATATAGTTTTTCGGCCAATCAGCTGAAGTATATTTATGCCGGGGTGAACATTGTGATCGCTTTATGCTTGATGAACCTGGCGCTGATAAGCCTGCGGATAGTCAAGAAGAGTCTGGAGGTCAGCCGTATCAAGGATTATTATAAGGCCGAAGAGATACGATATGCCCTTGAGCTGAAGGGGAATCTGGAGAAATGATCAAGGACATTGTCCAAAAAACAGGGCGGCTGGTTAAGTTCAACCGGATTTTGCAGATCAAGCTGATCGGGGGTGCCGTGCTGCTGGCCGCGACCGGCGTGCTGGGAGCAAGGCTCAAGGCGCTGGACGGCGCGGCGGCCAAGTCCAAGGCCGAGTGGGAGCTGGTCATGCAGGTCCCGGCCATGGAGAAAAAACTCAGGACGAAAAACCTGAAACTGCTGAAACCAGAAAGCCAAATCATCGCCATCAAGACCATCCTGGAAGGGACGAGCTTCCGGGACAATGTTTATCAGGCGGTCATTGACGGCGAAGTTTACTCGACCGGAGACGTGATCGGGGATTACAAGATCATTGACATCACCCTGAAGACGATCCTGCTGGAGAACAGCAAGATGTTTGAGATTAAGGAGCTCAGCTTTCCGGAAAATTCCGCGGAACAAACCAAGTTGTAAAGGATAAAAACCCACCGCAACACCCGGTGGGCTGGATGCAGTTAGCGTTGTGGCCATGAAGAATGATATTATCCGGTTAGCCGAACTGATTCATCAGGCCAGGGACATTGTCGTGTTTACCGGGGCGGGGATCTCCACCGAGAGCGGCATTGCCGATTACCGCGGCCAGGGCGGGCGCTGGCAGCGATTTCGCCCGGTAACCATCCAGGAATTTCAGGCCAGCGAAGACAAACGCAAGGAGTATTGGCGGGAGAAGCTCGAGCTGTGGGAGGCCCTAAAGGACGCGCGCCCCAATGAGGGGCATAAGGCCATCGCGGCATTGGAAAAGGCCGGCAAGCTCAAAGGGCTTATCACGCAGAATATCGACGGCCTGCACAGGCTGGCGGGCAATTCCAGGGAGAAAACGATCGAGATTCACGGCACCTGTTTGGAAACGGTCTGCCTGTCCTGCGGGGACATTCAACCGTGGCAGGCTGTTTATAAGGAGCTCAAAAATGGCGTTGAAGTGCCCTTGTGCGCGAAGTGTGCGGGGCTCCTGAAGCCCAACACGATTTCGTTCGGGCAGAACCTGAATCAGGCGGACCTGCAAAAGGCCTTTGCCTGGGCGGGCGATTGTGATTTGATGCTGGCGGTGGGCTCGACACTCGTGGTCGAGCCGGCGGCCAGCATTCCCCGGGCGGCCAAACAGAGCGGCGCGGCCCTGGGTATCATCACCCTCTCGGAAACCCCGCTGGATTCTGTTGCTGATGTCAAGATCACCGAGCCCTGCGGGAAAACATTGTCATCGGTCTTGGCGGTATTGGATTCGTTGGGGGCAGATCCTTATTCAACCAAATAACCGTTTACCGAAGGGAGGCAGAATGTCAAAGTTCACCGACCGTATGTGGCGCGCGGCAAAATTGGATGCCGGCGTTTACGAAGAAGTGGAAGCGGACAAATCCGCGATGGGGCAGGCCATGGGGGCCGTGGTCCTCTCCAGCCTGGCCGCCGGCGTTGGAAACATAGCGTTTGGTTTCGGGCCTTTGATTCTCATGACCGTTGTGTCGCTGCTGGGGTGGTACGCCTGGGCGTTTGCGGTCTATTTTATCGGCACGAAATGGCTCCCGGAGCCGCAGACAAAAGCGGACTACGGGCAGTTATTGCGGACCATCGGTTTTTCAAGTTCGCCGGGGGTGATCAGGGTCCTGGGGGTCATCCCGGGCCTCAGCGCCGCCGTGACGCCGGTCGCCGGGATCTGGATGCTTGTGTCCATGGTCATTGCCGTGCGCCAATCCCTCGACTATAAAAGCACCGGCCGGGCCGTCGGCGTGTGCCTGCTGGGCTGGCTGGTTTACTTGCTTCTGGTGGCATTGCTGCTCTCGTTGGCGGGCATGGGCGGAAGAATGCAGGGGATGTGAACGGCTTTGTCAAGGACTCAGACGAAAATGCGGTAATTTTTAAGTAACAAGATACAAGGTACAAGATACAAACAATTTCCAAATCCCAAATCTCAAATAACAAACATCTTCGGCTGTTTGGATTTTGAATATTCGGATTTGTTTGTTACTTGTATCTTGTACCTTGAGATTTTAAATGACCGGCAGATTAGGAAGCGGGATAATCTATTTTAGACAAAGGGGGACATGATGGGAGAAATGGTCAAGGTCGCGCAGAAAAAGGATGTTGCGCAGAGCAAGGGCGTTGCCGTCGAGGCCGGCGGCCGGAAGGTTGCCCTGTTCAATGTCGGCGGCAAGTATTATGCCATTGATGACGAGTGCACGCACGCCGGCGGCTCCCTCTCCGAGGGAGAGCTCGACGGTCACACCGTGACGTGCCCCTGGCACGGCGCGGAATTCGACGTCCAGACGGGCCAGGTGGTGGGCGCGCCGGCCGACGTTGATGTGAAAGGATATAAGGTCGTTGTTGACGGAGAGGACATTAAAATTGAAGTGTAGCCCCTTCGCCCGTGCCGCGGCCGGCGCCGTCCTGTTCGCTGTTTTGTGGTCAGCCGCGCCGGCGGGGGCCGGGTTGACCGGCGGTCAGGAGAAACGTGTTGCCCAGGCCAGGATGCTCCTGGAGGAAGTCGATGCGCGCTCCGCGCGGGAGATTATCGACGAATTCAACCGGACCCCGGCACCCCTGGCCAACCTGCAGATTTACGAGGCGGTCGCGGCGACCTACGCCGAACTGGTGAAGCGCAAGGAAATGACCGACGCGGCGGCGAAAAAGCAGTTATATAACCAAATCCGGCTGAATGTCGCCTACCTGCAGTTCGGCGGGGACCCGGAGGGAGAAAACAGCAGAAAGCTGGACCTCTGGATCCGCCAGACCCTTTTCCGCCACCTCCCCCGCGGGCTGATGGATGACCCCGCGGTTTTTCACACCCTGGAGTGAGCCGAACATTCTTCCGGCAGCCTGATTCTGCTCCCGCTTCCGGCCCCGGCCGCGCCATCAAGGCCGGGCGAGGTATCCCTTCCATTTCCTTTCTTGTCAATTTGCCATTCCTTGATATAATAGCCATCATTTATTAGTATTACAGACCACCGCATTAGTAATGGAACCAGTACATCTTTCACAACTCGTTGGAGCGGTGGCAGTATTGACGTCCGCATAGGTCATGGAACCTATGCGGACGTCAATAAGATTATAGGAATTTTGTCCTGCACTTTTTCTGATGGAAAAAGTGCTGGGACAAATTTCTCTGGATATACGCGTCCGCGTTTGTTGAACGCGGACGCGATTTGGTTTATTGAAATTTGTCCCTGTAGCTCAGGTGGATAGAGCATTTGCCTTCTAAGCAAAGGGTCGCACGTTCGAATCGTGCCAGGGACATTTATATTTCATCCAAAGGGGGGAGGGGCCGTCATGAAGAAGCGTCCAGGCGTATTCTAATATAATCTTCTCCGACATGCATTTACAAGCCTCATGGGTAAGGATATAATTATGCGGGAGGTGGAGAAAAATGATCAAAACAGCATTGGATTCAGAGTTAACTAAAATTGTTGATATTAGCAAGGATTTTGGGGCTGATAGAGTCTTGCTATTTGGTTCTTGTCTGGAAGACGCGTCTCGGGCAAGAGACATTGACATCGCGGTCAGCGGAGTTCCCGCGAGGAAATTCTTTGAATATTACGCTGAAGTTTCCATGGCCGTTAAAGATGAAGTGGACATTGTGGATTTGGATGATTTAGATGAACACTTTTCTGGCCGCATATTATCCAAAGGCAGAGTGCTGTATGAACGATAAGTTTAAAGAATTGCAGGAAGATGTTTTGGCTGAGCAAAAGCTTATTGAAAAGACTATCCAACGTTTAAGCGTAATCAAATCACAATTACCCCTTGCTGAGGATGACCACAAGACAGAACCAGCCATGGGTACATACTTAATGAATTTTTACAGCGGCATTGAAAATATTTTAAAAAGAATTTGTAAGGTCTATTATGAAACGTTTCCTGCGGGGCAAAATTGGCATAAAGAATTATTGGACTTATCTTATCAACCGCCAGAAGGTAAATTTTCTGTTTTTTCTGAAAAAGTTGTTAGTCGGTTGTATAAATATAAAAATTTTCAGCATCGGTTTGTAAGTGGCTATGGTTTTCAGCTTGAAGCGAAAAAAATGATTGAACTGGTTGATGGTGTTGAGCCGTTATGGGAATGAATGCTAATGTTAGTTGAGATTTGATAATAAAGACGGGCAGGGTCCTCCTAAAATAGAGTTAGCGA
>MHGR01000093.1:4498-5042 GCA_001805655.1 Omnitrophica WOR_2 bacterium RIFCSPHIGHO2_02_FULL_52_10 | reverse complement strand
GTGATCTGGGCGTTGCCGTCCATGATCGCATCGCGGATGCTGGGGGCCGAGATGACCTCGCCGTCCAGCACGATGGCCAGGCGTTCTCCGATATTGTCCCTCGTCAGCTGGCCGAATGTCCGCGCCCCCTTGGCATCGAGCCTTAAGGAAATGTAAGGTTGACCGAACGTTTGGGAGTCGAAGCTGGGGTAAGCGTCGGCAATCCGCTCCCCGTCCAGGGCGGCCTTGTCTTCAATGAGCACGGCTTCGCGCTCCTTGTCGGCGATATATTTTAAAATGTAACCAGCGGGGACGTTGCCTTTAAGGGCTTCTTCAAGGGCTTTGACATCACTGTTGACCAGGCGGAACTCCAGTTTCGCAACCTGGCCGATTTTTTGGAGAGCTTCGTCGCGGTCGGTGATGCCGGGAAGCTGCACAAGGATTTTATTGTCGCCTTGTTTCTGAATAACCGTTTCGCCGACCCCCATGCTGTTAATGCGCAGGCGGAGGACTTCGAGGGCCCGCTCGACAACATCTTTTTTGGCGTTTTCAAACAGGTCCTGGT
>MHGR01000093.1:0-4473 GCA_001805655.1 Omnitrophica WOR_2 bacterium RIFCSPHIGHO2_02_FULL_52_10 | reverse complement strand
TTCCATGTCGACCTGGAGGACCAGGTGCATGCCGCCCTTCAAATCGAGCCCGAGGTTGATATTTTTTTCCAGGGGAAATGTGAAATATAGCGAGACCAATATCACGCCCGCAATCACGAGTAATCTATTTCTTGTGTTTTTGCTCATGCCTCCCGCTCCTGCTGGTGTGGGACCGGTTAGGATCCGCTTTTGGGTTTGGCGAGTGTCGTGACCGATTCGCGGTCAAACTCGATCTTGGTGTTGTCATCAACCCGCAACACGACGGTTTTGTCCTTGACGAGAACTACGGTGCCGTGGATGCCGCCGATGGTCACGACTTCATCGTTTTTCTTAAGATTGTCCCTCATCTGCTGCTTCTCTTTCTGCTCTTTTTTCTGCGGCCGGAAAAGCAGAAAATAAAAGATCAGAAGAATCAAAATCATGGGGACGAACATGGAAGCTCCGGATTGCTCTGGCGGCATACAATATCTCCTTAATCATTTAAGAAACCGGTCATGCCTGTGACGGAAAACCGGAAACGGTTTAATTTGTTTTCAGATTTTTCAAAAGCGACTTCACGGTCGCGCTCATCTGGGCGCCCTTTTGCAGCCACTTATTGAGTTTTTCGCGATCAATGGATAAAACGGCCGGCTGTTTGGCCGGGTCGTAGTAGCCCAACAGCTCCAGGTGCCTGCCGTCACGGGCTTGCGACCGGCTGATTGCCACGACGCGATAATTATACCGCTTGTTGGCCGCTTTTCCTGCTCTTTGTAAACGAATTCTTACTTCCATGGGTGTCCTTTCTTGATTGAGTATTTTTAACGATGCGCCAGTTCAATCGCCTTGATTTGCGCCTTGGCCTTGTTCACGGTTTCCTGATATTCCTTTGCCGGACGGGAATCCGCGACAATCCCGGCCCCGGCCTGGACATAGGCCTTGTTTTTATGGGAAACCACGGTCCGGATTGTGATGCAGCTGTCGAGGTTCCCGGAAAAACTAAAGTAACCGATGCATCCGGCGTACGGTCCGCGCGCGACCCGCTCAAGGTCTTCGATGATCTCCATCGCCCTGATCTTGGGCGCGCCGGAAACGGTTCCGGCGGGAAAGGCCGCCTGCAGGACGTCCAGGGCATCCTTGCCTTTTTTCAGTTTGCCCTTCACGTTGGTGACGATATGCATCACGTGCGAGTACTTTTCAACCGACATGAATTCGGACAAACACACCGTGCCTCTTTGGCAAACGCGCCCGAGGTCATTGCGCCCGAGATCGACGAGCATGATGTGCTCCGCGCGCTCCTTGGGGTCATTGAGGAGGTCTTTGGCGAACAGGGCGTCCTGCCTCTCGTCTTTCCCGCGCGGGCGCGTCCCCGCGATCGGCCTGGTTTCAACGATGCCGTTCTCGCAGCGGACCAAAAGCTCGGGCGATGAGCCGATAATCCGGACACCGTTGAAATTCAGATAAAACATGTACGGGGACGGATTAATGGCCCGCAGAGTCCTATATATATTAAACGGATCCGTCTTTATGTCAACCTCAAAGCGCTGCGAGAGCACGACCTGGATAATTTCACCGGAATGGATTAACTTTTTGGCCTCCATGACCATCTTTTTGAACCGGGCCGCAGTGGTGTTGGAGCGGACTTTTATTTTCTTGCCGGAAGAGCTTTTTCCTGATTCCGTGTGCGTTTTTACTTCCAGCGGTGAATTGAGGAGCCGGATGGTCTGATCAATGTGTTTTTGGGCCGCGCGGTATTTCCTTAACTTTTGCGCTTGGGAGTCTTTAGGGTCGATCTCAACGCAATGCACCGCTTTGATATTATGGTTCAGATGGTCAAAAATGATAAGGTTTTTGGCAAGCACCAGCAGGGTGTCCGGGAGATTCAGGTCATCTTTCGTTTTGCAAGGGAGTTTCTCAAAAAATTTCACGACATCATAGCTTAAATAGCCGACGAGCCCGCCGCAAAACCGCGGCAGGTGCGGGATGTTGACGAACTTGTACTTTTTGAGGATGTCGCGGATGTAACTGAGCGGGGTGTCCTGAACCGTGAGGACCCTCTCTGACGCTTGGGGGCCGGTCAAGCGTGAAATTTTGACCTTGTTATTTTTAGACTCAAACACCAATTCCGGGTCTTTGGCCAAAAAGGAGTAACGCGCGACCTTGGCTTCGCCCTCCACGGATTCGAGCAGAAAGGAGTATTTGGTGTTGCGGGCGATTTTGAAATAGGCGGAAACCGGCGTCTCCAAGTCACCGAGGATCTCCTTGTAAACGGGGATCAGGTTCCCCTTTTTGGTTAATTTCAAAAATTCCTGCTCGGACGGATAGATCATGGCGGTGGCGCCCTTATTTTGCCTGGCGGATTTTACGGTAAAAACAGCTCTTTTGCATGGTATGGCAGGCCGAGCCGATCTGGCGCACCTTGATCAGCAAAGTATCACAATCGCAGTCATAGGCCACCTCTTTAACGAATTGAAAATGGCCCGAGGTCATGCCCTTGACCCAGAATTCCCGGCGGGACCTGGACCAGAAACAGGTCTTGCCGGATTTCAATGTCTTCTTCAATGAGGCGATGTTCATGTAGCCCAGCATCAGGACGTCCTTGGTTCGGTAATCCTGAATGACGGCCGGGATGAGCCCGTCTTTATCGAACTTGAGTTGATTCAGCGTCCTTGGGGTGATTTGTATTTTTTCAACGGGTTTCGTCACAAGCGCACCTCGATTTTCCTCGAATTCAGATATTGTTTCACATCGCCGATGGTCAGTTCCTGGTAATGGAATACCGATGCCGCCAGGGCCGCATCGGCCTGGGTCCGCGCGAAAACATTGTAAAAATCCTCGAGTTTGCCGGCGCCCCCGGAGGCGATGACCGGGATGTTTACGGCCTTGCAGACGGCGTCGGTCAGGGCGATATCATAGCCGTTTTTCGTGCCGTCGTGATCCATGCTGGTCAGGAGGATCTCCCCGGCGCCCAGCGCCGCGCAGCGCTTGACCCAGGCGATGACATCGAGGCTGGTGGCGGTCCTCCCGCCGTGCGTGAAGACCTGCCAGCCGCCGTTTGACTTTTTGGCGTCAACGGCAACCACGATGCACTGGCTGCCGAATTTTTCCGCCGATTCCCGGATCAGTTCCGGGTTATTCACGGCGGCCGTATTGATCGAGATTTTATCCGAGCCGGCGTTCAGCAGGGCCCGGATGTCCGCCAGGGTGTTGATTCCCCCGCCGACCGTCAAGGGCATGAACACTTTTTCCGCCGTTTGCCTGACGACATCCAGGATGATTGACCGTTTTTCGTGGCTGGCGGTGATGTCCAGAAAGACGATTTCATCGGCGCATTGTTGATCGTACAGCGCGGCGATTTCCACCGGATCGCCGGCGTCCCTTAAATTGACAAAATTGGTTCCCTTGACGACCCGGCCGTCCTTGACATCCAAGCACGGGATTATTCGTTTTGTGAGCATAGTTCCAGGGCTTCCGTTAAATCCAGCTTGCCTTCGTAAATGGCCCTCCCCACAATGACCCCGATGATTCCCTTGTCCCGGATCGCCATTAAGCGGCGGATATCATCCATGCCGGAAACGCCCCCCGAGGCGATGAGCGGGATGTCCGTGGCGTCGGCGATTTCTGACAGGCCGTCGATATTCGGCCCCCGCAGCATTCCGTCACGGCTGATGTCGGTATAGATGAGGCACGCCAAGCCGAGCGTTTCGAGCTCTTGGGCAAGGTCGACCGCTTTTATGTTCGATGTTTCCGTCCAGCCCCGTTGGGCGACCATGCCGTGCGCGCAATCCAGGCTGACGGCGATGCGATTTTGCCATTGCGCCAGGATATCTTTCAGGAACGTCCGGTCTTCGATGGCCTTTGTTCCCAAGATCACGCGGCGGACTCCTCCATCCAGCAGGGTGCGGATTTGCTTTTCGGTGCGGATGCCCCCGCCGCATTGAATGGGGATGGCGGCCGACCGGGCGATGCTCAAAATGATTTCCGCATTCCGCATGTCGCCGGCCTGGGCTCCGTCCAGGTCAACGACATGGAGCCATTGGGCGCCCTTCCTTACCCAGGTTTTTGCCGTGGCGACCGGTGATCCGGAGTATTCGGTGACTTTGTCGAATTTTCCCTGGGCGAGGCGGACGACTTTGCCGTCTTTGATGTCAATGGCCGGAAAAATGATCATGGCGCCGCCCTTACAGTTCGTGAAAATTCTTTAAAATTTTTAAGCCGATTGCCTGGCTTTTTTCCGGGTGGAACTGCACGCCGAAAACATTATCTTTATACACGGAGGAAACAAATTCTTTTGCGTAATCGGTTGTCGCGGCAATGATGGATGGGTCTTTGGGCTTGGCATAGTAAGAATGGCAGAAATAGACATTGGCCGATTCTTTGATGCCTTTGAGAACCGGCGAGGCGGGGTTTTTTATGTGCAATTGATTCCACCCTATCTGGGGGATTTTCAGCTGGGAGAACCGCTCCACGCTCCCCTTCAAAATCCCCAACCCCTGT
>MHGR01000092.1 GCA_001805655.1 Omnitrophica WOR_2 bacterium RIFCSPHIGHO2_02_FULL_52_10 | reverse complement strand
TGTGCCGGCCAGGAATATCATTTTTTTAAGCTTCGCGGCCTCCTTCGCGGAAGCCATCGGCGCGCGGGCGGTGTTCATCGGGGCGAACGCCATCGATTATTCCGGCTATCCGGACTGCCGGCCGGGATTTTTCAAGGCTTACCAAACGGTCCTGCGCCGGGGGCTCAAATCCGGCGTAGAGCGCAAAGCCATAAAGATTTACACGCCTTTGATCCGCAAGACAAAGGCGCAGATTATCCAAATGGGGCTGAAATTAAATGTCCCCTACCGCCTGACCTGGTCGTGTTACCGGGGAGGGGCGCGGCCGTGCGGAACATGCGACAGCTGCCGGCTGCGGCAAAAAGGTTTTGAAGCGCTGCACATGAAGGACCCGTTATGAGCAAAGCGAAGATCATGGAGGTGTTCCGCTCCGTCCAGGGTGAAGGCAAATACGCCGGTGTCGCCCAGGTGTTTGTCCGTTTTTTTGAATGCAACATGCATTGTGTCTGGTGCGACACGCCGAACTCCATCGGCGATACGGTGCGCCGCTACGATGAGGTCACGCTGGATGAGCTTTGGCTCAAGGTCCGCGGCCTGTGGGACCGCTGCCATTCGGTCAGCCTGACCGGCGGAGAGCCGCTCCTGCAGGAGGAATTCATTAAAGCGTTTCTGCCGCGGCTGAAGGAAGCGGGAATGTCGTCCTACCTGGAAACCAATGGAATTTTGCCGCGGGCCCTGGAGGCAGTCATTGAGGACATCGATATCGTTTCTATGGACATCAAACTGCCGAGCTCAACGCGCTGCCGGCCCTATTGGGGCGAACACGGGGAATTTTTGAAGATTGCCCGCCGGAAAGAGGTGTTCGTCAAGGCCGTCATTTCAAGCGCCACCGAGAAACAGGATGTTTTGCGCTCGGCCGAGCTGGTCAGCCGTATCGATCCGGCGATCGAGTATATTTTACAGCCGAATTATTTTGACCGGCAAAATGGCGTGGTTGGGAAGTGTTTGGAGTTTCAGAAGGAATGCGCGCGCGTTCTTAAAAATGTCCGGGTCATGCCTCAGATGCATAAATTCATGAAAGTACAATAGAGGACGGTGTTTCCCATGCGTAAGAAGAGCAGTTACGAAGACCTTCAAAACGGCATACGCGGCCTCAAGATGCCGGCCATCGAGGTCTTCAGGAATCAGTATGCGGATAAGGAGTACACGGTGCAACTGAGCTGCCCGGAGTGCACGTGCATTTGCCCGAAAACCGGGCAGCCCGACTTCGCCACGATTAACCTGACGTATGTGCCGGACAAAACGTGCATCGAGCTGAAATCATTCAAGCTGTACCTCAACGGGTACAGGAATGTCGGCATATTCCACGAGAACCTGGTGAATAAAATCCTGGAGGATGTTGTGGCGGCCTGTGCGCCGCGCCGCGCCAGAGTCGAGGGCATCGTGACGCCGCGGGGAGGGATACAAACGACGGTGACGGCGGAATATAAGAGAAAGTAGGGGCGACCCATTGGGTCGCCCTTCCTGCAAGAGGGGGCATTATGGAACGAAGCGACGGACGGGCGGCCAACGAGCTGCGGAAAATCAAGGTAACCAAAGATTACATCAAGCACGCCGAGGGTTCCTGTCTCATCGAGTTCGGCGAAACGCGGGTGATCTGCACCGCGTCCGTTGAAAACAGCGTCCCTCCGTTTTTACGCAATACCGGCAAAGGCTGGGTCACGGCGGAATACGGCATGCTGCCCCGCTCGACGGCGACAAGGATGCAGAGGGAAAAAGCGGCCTCTGGCGGCCGGACCATGGAAATCCAGCGGCTGATCGGCCGCTCCCTGCGCGGGGTGGTGAACACGGACAAGCTGCAGGAGAGGACCGTCAAGATTGACTGCGACGTGATCCAGGCGGACGGCGGCACGCGCACCGCCGCCATCACCGGCGGGTTCATCGCGCTGGCGCTGGCGTTGAAGGATATCAAAAAAAAGGGGCTGATGGAGGAGGTGCCGCTGACGGATTATGTCGCGGCGGTCAGCGCCGGCAAGTATGACGGCCAGCTGCTCCTTGATCTCGATTATAACGAGGACTCCAATGCGGACATGGACATGAACGTCGTCATGCTGGGCAAAGGCAATTTCGTCGAGATTCAGGGGACGGCGGAAAAGGAGGCCTTTTCCAAGGATGAAATGGACAAGCTTTTGGACCTGGCCAAAAAAGGAATTACCGAATTAATCGCGCTGCAAAAGAAGCATGTCGGGGGCTGGTGAAACCACATCAACTTCCGAAGTTGATGTGGTTTTCATTATGACAGAACTTATTATCGCGACTACCAATCAGGGCAAGCTTCTGGAAATCAGGGAGCTCTTGAGCGCAATGGACCTGAAGATTACCTCACTCGCCGATTATCCGGACGCCCCCAGGATAGAGGAAGACGGCAAGACGTTCAGCCAGAACGCCCTCAAAAAAGCGGCGACCATCGCCCTGTACACGGGGAAGCTGACGCTCGGGGAAGATTCGGGGCTGGAAGTCAAGGCCCTCGGCGGCCGGCCGGGGATTTATTCGGCGCGCTTCGCCGGGCCGGGCGCCACGGATAAAAAAAATAACCTCAAGCTGCTGCGCTCCCTGCGGGGTGTGCCGTTGAGCAAGCGCCGTGCGCGTTACCGCTGCTGCGCCGCCCTGGTCGACGGGCGTGGCATCATTGATGTGGTCAGCGGGCAGTGCGCCGGGCTCATCGCCTTACGGCCGAAAGGCGCCAACGGGTTCGGTTACGACCCTCTGTTTTTCCTCCCGCGTTACAAGAAAACGTTCGGTGAATTGAATCCCGCTGTCAAGGGGAAGATTAGCCACCGTTCCCGCGCGCTCAGAAAAATCAAAAAATCCCTTCAACAATACCTCCGATCACCTCTTTGATCGTGTTCGTCGTGCCGCCGATGGTTTCCTTGAGGAGCTTGCCGGGGTGCTGGTCAACCTTATGGACGGGATGCTGCAGCGTCCCGGTCAGTTTGATGTTCAGGTAACCCTCGGTCTGCGTCAAAATGGAGGTTGGCCCTTTGCGCGCCGACTCGGACGAGGCGATGGCCGCCTTGCTGAAGATGGGCTTGATGTCAAAATTGATATTGCCGTCAAAGTCCACCCACCCTTTTCCCTTAAAAGTGGCCCGCTTGCCCGATATCTGGGCGTTGGTGGACTGCAGCCTTCCATCCCTGATTGAAAAATCGGCGCGGCCCTGGGTAAAGACCAGGGACTGGAATTCCGGTATCAAAAGCGCGCGCGAAACGCCCTCCAATACTTCCCACTTCCAAAGGTAGCCGTCGGAGATGGTCAATGAGCCCTTTCCGGTCATCTGCCGCCATTGTTGGGCGGAGCCGTTGACGTCGGCCGAGAGCATGACGGTGCCGGCAAGGTTCTGGTTCTTGACCGGCCTGTCCTTTCGTAATTGCGCGAGATCCATTTGCTTGAGATCGACCGATGCCTTGAACGGGACGGTTTCATCGCGCAGGTCGGAAGAGCAGCTCATCACAAGCGTTCCGCCGTAAACGGCGGAAGAAAAATCGCATTTGCTGACGGTCAGGTCCCTTTGGGCAAAACGGAACGACACGTTGTCGAGGGCATAACCCTTGAGCCTGATTTTTTCCGATCCGCCGTTGAAGGCCAGCTGCCGGTTGCGCCAATCTTCGGTTGTGCCCTTGAAAATCCCTTCGCCGTAGAGGACGCCGGCGGACTGCAGCTGTGAGGAGATATTTTTAAGGCGGGGGATGAGGTCACCGATGTCTCTAAGGTCCAGGGCGAATGTCCCCCTGAGATCAATGTCCATCGGGGCGTTGTCAAACATGTGCACATCGCCTTTGAGGTCGAAACGCGTGTTGTAAAAATTACCGGCCAGTTTCGTGAACTGAAACGCCCGGTGCAGCAGCTTGACCTGCGTTTCCAGCGACAATGTGTCTGATGTGATTTTCGTGTCGATGACCGGCCTGGAGAAGTTCGCTAGGCTGCCGTTTAACGTGTAGCTCCGGGCACGGTAGCCCGCTTTCAAATTTTTCCAGGTGATCAGGTCTTTTTTGTATTTCAGCCGCCCGGACACGCCGCTGATTTTGTCAGGAAGGCTGTGATGGGTGACCGTCGCGTCCCATAGTTGGGCAGTGAGTTGAATATCCGACTCGCCCGGGGAAAAAGCGGGCCCTTTATAGTTCACCTCAACATCGGCCAGCCCGGTGATGTCGGCCCGGACTTCCATGGTGAGGTCGGGGAAGAGGGCCAGGAATCTTTGCAGTTCGATTTTCTCCGAGGCGGCGCGAAGGTCCAGTTTCGGATTTTGAAAATCGTTTAAGGTGCCGGAGAGCAGGAAGGCCGCGCCTTGCGTGTGAAAAGTGAGGTTATCGGCCGTTACCCGGCCGGGAACGAAGGCGGCGTTGCCGTTGATGTTGCTGACGCTTTCAACGCGCGGGAGGCCGGTTAACCGGCCGCTGGTAAAATGCACGCTTCCACTATAATCCACGGGATTGCTTTTTTCGGGATCGTATCGAAAATATACGTGGAAATCCGGGTTGCCCTGAAACCCTATGTCATTGCCGGTCCGGGCATCGGCTTCGGTGATCTGCCCCTTGGCCTCAACGGAGACGGCCTTTTGGTCGTGGAGGAGATTGACCTGATGGGCGCGGATGTTGCCGCGGATATATGTGTTTTCGCCGAAAACGATTTGCGCGGCGTCCATCAACAGGCCGCTTTCAACGCTCAACCGGCGGAAGCCTTCTTCATCCGGGGCTTCCCATGTCAAGTGTGTCGAGCGCGCCAAAATATCCCCGGTGAGCGAAGTCCGCTCGTTGAACGAGATAACGGCTCCCTTGACGTCCAGGTCGCCCTGTAACCGGATGGTGTCGTTTTGCATGGCCAAAGAGGCGTTGGTCGCCGTAACGTTTCCTCCCAGGAATTGGTTTTCGCCGACGGTCAGGAAGGTGTTGTCAATGCTCACATTTCCCTGGCTGGAAAAATTGCTGCCGGAGATGGTGAGTAAATTCAGGTCGGCGGTTATGTCCCCGGTAAGTTTTTTGCCTGACGCGGCGCTTAATTCGGCCGACGGGATCTGAAGTCTCCCTTGCGCGTCCCATTTGTTTCCCCGCAGCGTTATCCGGAAATCCGGAGCCAGGACATCGCCCTTTAAACGCTTG
>MHGR01000091.1 GCA_001805655.1 Omnitrophica WOR_2 bacterium RIFCSPHIGHO2_02_FULL_52_10 | reverse complement strand
CATGGTTGAATGTGGGCTACCTGATCGCCGTCGACAGATGGAAAATCGGCAGATACAGCGCCAAAACGACAATCAGGACGTTGATGCCGACAAAGATGATCAGCGCCGGTTCAAGCAGGGCCGTCAAATTGTTCAGCGTCACTTCCAGTTCATCTTCGTAATACTGCGATGTCCGCTCGAGCATGTCGCTGAGCTGGCCGGTGCGCTCCCCCACATGGGTCATCTTGGCGGAGAGGCCGGTGAAAATCTTCTGCCGGCGCATCTCTTCGGACAGCGTGCCGCCGGCCACGACCCGGCGGCTGATGTGGTCAATCGCCTGGCTCATGATCAGGTGGTCAACCACCTGCGAGGTCACCTCCAGCGAGGTCTTCAGGTTCACCCCGGCGGAAAGCATGAACCCCAGGGTGCGGCAATACGCGGACAGCAGGGACTTGTGGATGATGTTCTTGCCGACAATCGGCAGCTTGAGCTTGAGAAAATCCAGGATATACTGAAACCTGCGGTAGCGCTTGAGATAGACATAGGCCAGCCACAGGGCGGACAGCCCCGCCAGGCACAGCCCAACATGTCTCACGCAAAAATTGCTGAACGCCACGACCATGCGCGTCAAGAGCGGCAGCTCGGCGTGGAAGTCGCTGAACATGCCCGCGAACTGCGGGATGAGAAAGAAGACCATGATGAACATGACCAGAGCCGCGAAGCACATCACGAACAGGGGATAGCGGACGGCGGACTTGACTTTGTCCTTCAGCCGCTCGGTGTCCTCCAGGTACCTGGCGAGGTTCGTCAGCGTTTTATACAGCCTGCCCGTGGCCTCGCCCACCTTCACGATGGCCCGGTAGGTCGGCGAAAAAATCTTGGGGTATTTCGCCAGGGCGGCCGATAAATCCGTGCCGCAGTGCACGTCCATCCTGATTTTGAGGATGATGTTGCGGAAATATTCGTTTTCCAAATCATCGGAAATCGCCTCCAGGGCCTCGGTCAACAGCAGCCCCGCCGTCAGCGTGACGCCGAGCTGCCGCGTGAACACCGCCAATTCCTTCGGCTTGACCCGGCCGGCTTCCAGCGCCGGCCATTTCCTTTTTGTTTTGCCGTTGGAAGCGGATTTTTTGTTGATCTTGATCGGCAGCAGCCCCTCCCCGCGCAGCTGCGCGATGACATCGGCAGGGTTTTCAGCGGTCAGCAGGCGGCTGACGCGTTTCCCGTCCTTCGTTTTGGCGGCGCATTGGTATTCCAATTTAATGCTCCTCGGTCTCCTGGGTTATGCGCAAGATTTCTTCCAGCGTCGTTTCGCCGCTCTTGAGCTTGTCCAGACCGGCCTGGCGCAGCGTCGTCATGCCCGCCTTTTGGGCGGCCATGCGGATTTCTTCGCTGGAACTGTTGTTCAAAATCAATTTCCGGAGATTCTCATTGGGAACCAGGAATTCATAAATCCCTTTTCTTCCTTTGTAACCGCTGTTCATGCATTTGGGGCAGCCCGCGCCTTTCCAAAGTTTTTTATAGCTCGCGTCCAGGGATAACCTGTCCAGCTCGGCCTTCGGCACCTCATAGTGCCCGCGGCATTCGTGGCAGACGATCCGCACCAGCCTCTGCGCCACGACACCGAGCAGAGACGACGTAATCAAAAACGGCTCCAATCCCATGTTAATCAAACGCACCGGCGCCCCGGCGGCGTCATTGGTATGCAAAGTGGCAAAGACCAAGTGCCCGGTCAAAGCGGCGTGAATCGCGATTTCCGCGGTCTCTTTGTCGCGGATTTCGCCGACCATGATGATGTCCGGGTCCTGGCGCAAAATGGACCTCAATCCCCGGGCAAAATCAAACCCGATGCCGGCATTGACCTGCGACTGCTGGATGAACGGCAGCATGTATTCCACCGGGTCTTCCAGAGTGATGATATTTTTATCGGCTGACTTGATTTCGTTGAGCGTCGTGTACAAAGTCGTGGTCTTGCCGCTGCCGGTCGGGCCCGTCACCAGGACCAGGCCGTAAGGAAAGCGGACAATGCGCCGGTATTGCTCCAGGTCCCGCGCGTTGAAGCCCAGCTGTTCCAGCCCCAGCAGCGGGGCGGAGGTGTCCAGGATACGCAGAACAACGCTTTCCCCGTAAATGGTGGGAAAGCAGGACGTGCGGATATCCACCTGGGTGCTGCCGAGCATGACCCTGAAGCGGCCGTCCTGCGGAAGGCGTTTTTCGGCAATATCCAGACCGGAAAGAATTTTTATGCGGGCGCTGATGGCCGTCAGCATGGCCTTGGGGGGCGGATCATTATGGTAAAGGATGCCGTCGATGCGCAGGCGCAGCTCCGTGTTGTTTTGCTTGGGCTGCAAATGAATGTCGCTGGCCCGGTTATTGACGGCCTGAATGATCAACGATTTGACATACTGCACGACCGGCTGGTCGTCCGCGCCGAACTGAACGCCGCCGTCCCCCCCTTTATCCGATTCCGCGCTTTCCCGAACTTCCAGCTCAATGAAGCTGTCGATATTCTCCTTCAGGCGGGGCAGGTGATGATAGCAATATTCAACGGCTTCCTGAATTTCGCTCTCAACGGCCACGACGCATTGAATTTTCAGCCCCGTTCTTAAGCGGATGGTGTCTATCGCCTGCAGGTTTAAAGGGTCGGCAATCGCGATGGTCAATTGGCCGTCTTTTTGGTCGATGGGGATGGCGGTAAACCGCTTGGCCAGATCGGAGGATATCAGGTCGATGATTTCCGGCTTCAGGTCTTTGTAGATTTCCTTGAGGTTAACGAAGGGGATTTGAAAATAATCGGCGAGGACAGGGGCCATGTCTTTCTGGGTCACATGGCCGTTGCGGAGGAAAATATCGCCTAAACGGTCGTGGCTGTTTTCCTGCTCCTTGAGTGCGGACTCCAGGGCGTCAGAGCTGATTAAACCGGCCCTGCGAAAGGCTTCTCCAATTCTCATTTTTCCCCCCTCATCAATGGGTAATGCGGTGGTCTTGACTAGTTCATTTATGTAATAACAGTAAACTAACCCCGATGTTGAATTTACTTTACCGGCCAAAGAGCGTGTCTAACTGATGGTGGGTAGGGGCAGGTTTTAAACCTGCCCCTACAATGGGTCGCCTCTACTCCGGAAAAGCGGGAGAACCCATGGCTGCTAATATTTTTCAAATATCTTGGTCGCACTCGAACTTTTCTAAATAGGTTGTAGTTCGAGTACGACCAAAGCTCGGGCTCGCACCATGTGCTCGCCCTCGCTTCTTGGTCGGGGAGCAGGGATTTCAAGGAGCTCCAGACTTATGGAGCCCGCTGCAAGCGGGCGAACATAAGTCTGCTGAGCGACGCCGTCCTGCGAAGCTTCCAAACGCAAGTTTTGAAGCGGAGCAGGAGAACCCTGGGCCCACGAACACTTTTCAAAAATCTTGGTCGCACTCGGGCTTTTCTATTTGTGTTGAAGCCCGAGTACGATTTAAGCTCGTCGTCCTCCCATGGAGGACTCCTCGCTTCTAAATCGGGGAGGGGGGATTTGAACCCCCGACCCCATGCTCCCAAAGCATGTGCGCTAGCCAGCTGCGCTACTCCCCGAGAAAATTTTACACTTATGGAGCGAAGCGACATAAGTGTTAGATTTTCTCGCCCCCTATCGTTTTATGCCAGGGGGCAAATAAAAAAAACACTATATGCTTGTCCGACCCTCAACCCAGCTCCGCTGTCTTGAGGGCGATATCGGCTAAAACTTATGTCGTTCCGCCTACCAATCCGCAGGCTCCATAAGTTTAAACCGATATCGAATTTTCGCCCCGAAGCACAGCGGTGCTGAGGGGCGACATATAAACAAAAAACTGTTTATTTTCTTTGGCACTCAAAACAGCAAAGCTGTTTTGAGTATGATTTTGGCTAAGACTTATGTTCGCTAACGCTCCATAAGTCTAAACCGAAATCAATTTTCTCGCCCCCTATCGTTTCATGCCAGGGGGCAAATGAAAAAAACACTGTTTACTTATCCGACCCTCAATCCAGCTCCGCTGTCTTGAGGGCGCCCCCATCGCTTCATGCGGGGGGCAAATAGCAGTGAAAAATCTGTCTCTCCTATAAAATCTTTCCGCCCGCGCCGCCTACCCTGCCCATGAAGGAGGCCAGTATATCATTTCCTCTTAATTATTGCAATAATTACACTTTTGCCCCAAATGGTCAGATTCTACTAATCTTAATATCTATAAAACACTATAATATGGGGTCACGAATCACATTGAATAGCCATTTAAAGTCCTATATAATAAAAATAATGAATCGTAAAGCCACTTTTGTGCTGTTCAGCATCACCCTGCTGGGGATTGCCGTATTTTATTACATCGACACAATCTTCCTGCCGATTCAGTTCAAGCAATATCTCACGGTCAAAGCGGAAAAGTACCTTCAGAGAAAAGTTTATATCGGCAACGTGGATTTTAAGCTGCTCAAGGGGTTTGTGATCGATGACATCGGCGTCGCCCGCAGGGACGATCCCGCCAGGGCGTTCATCAAGATCAAGCAGCTGTCTTTTAACCTCATGCTGGCGCCCGTCTTCCGGCGCCAGGCCGTGATCATCCCCGCCATCCGCATCAAAGACCCGTATATTTACGTCGAGCGTCAGGACAGCCGGACATGGAATTTTTCCGACCTCTTGACCTTGGAGCAGCGGCTGGGGGAACGGCAATATCCGGTTTTGCTGTTAAGAAAATTCACGCTGGAAAACGGCAGGGTTATTTTTGTGGACCGCACGCAGGAAGGCGGGTTTGTCGAGTCTTTTGAAAACATCAATCTCAATGCGACGCTCTCGCTGAACAAAGGAATCAGGTTCGTCGGCGCGGTTGACTCGCCGCATATGAAGTCCAGCGCCTCGGTCAAAGGCAATTACAGCCTCATGTCAAGAAATCTCAGCGCGCAGGTCATGCTCAACAATATCCATCTTGCCCGCTATCTCTCCCTTGCCCACAATGCGCCTTTGTTCGTCGAATTGTCCGGCGGTGTCCTCTCCACGGCGGACCTCAGCGTTACCTATGACAGTGAAGCGCTTCATGTCCATGGCACTTTTGCCGCGGCGCAGACGGACAT
>MHGR01000090.1:5033-9998 GCA_001805655.1 Omnitrophica WOR_2 bacterium RIFCSPHIGHO2_02_FULL_52_10 | reverse complement strand
ATGATCATCCCGATAAAAAACGCGACCAGCGCCGCGATCACGAAACTGCCCGGGCCGACCCGCATGGCCTGGCTTAAGACGCGGTACGCATTAAAGGGCGGGGTAAATGCCTGACCAAGCGTCTTGCACAACAGCAGGGAGAGCTCGCCGATGTACCTGACAAAGCGTACAACCATGTCTCCTGAATGCCACGCGACATTATTCATCATGGATGGCTAGAATTTCCGCGTTTGCTCTATCCCGAGCATGTCGATGCCCCCGTCCGCCGACGCGCCCGTGCCCAGCGCGTCTTCCTTGCGCAGGCGGTACTTGAGCTCCGTTGTTTCGGCGGCGTCCGGATTCAGGCGCCGGATCGTCCATTCCCGCTCGATCCCGCTGTCGCTGACCAGCGGCGCGAGCGTCAGGGCCTTGATCTGTTTCTTGAAATTTTCCTTATCCTTAAGGTTCAATGACCCCTCAAACGTGAAGCTCATCCCGTCCGATTTGGCGATCATGGAGCGTGTAATCTTCATGTCGGGGTAGATTCCCTCGATGTTGAGGGAAAGCGCGTCAAAGTCCAGCTTTTGAACAAATCCGTTGCGGCCTTCCAGGTTCCCTTTGAGATCAAGTTGATCAACCGTTCCGGCGGCCTTGATTTCACCCGAAACCAGCCCGGCTGATTCATATTTTTTACCCATTCCCCAGAAACTGAGAAAATCCTGCATCGCCACGTCATATAAATTAAAAGTGAGGTCAATCCGGTAGGGGGAGATGAGGTCAACGGTTCCGTTGCATTGGAGGTTCCCGAAAAACAAAGAATGCAGAAACAACTTGTTGTCCTTGACCTCAAAATTCCCGGATAATTCCCGCACCGGCTTGTAGTCAATCAGCGAATACTGGCTCCAGACCTTGCCCTGCAGCCGGAGCCTTTCCAGCGGCTCCGAAAACGTTTCATTATGCCCTTGTTTTACTTCGATAGTGCTCTCGACCTTGGTCATCAGGTCAAACAGCGGTGTTTGCAGATGGTTGACATCCAGGAGGAGCTTGTATTCGCTCCCGGCGACTTGCCGGGCGGAAACCGCCACGGAGCTCTGGCTATCAACGCCCAAGACGATGTTGAATTTCTTTTGGACGAAATCGATGTCGCCCTGGAAAGGAAATTCCCTAGCGGCGAAGGCAATCTCCGCCAAGGATAAAACCAGGAAACCCGTGATAGCCGCTCGGAAAATGTGCATGGCGCCCACTCCAGCCTGACTGGACATGCCGCAGGCCCGTATCATTTGAATACCAGCTTATCGTCTTTTCTCTCCGCCTTGATTTTATGCGAATTCTTGAAACTTCCGGCAATGATGTCCTCCGCGAGGGGGTCTTCCAGCAGGCGCTGGATGGTCCGCTTCAGGGGCCTGGCCCCATAAACAAGGTCAAAGCCCTTGTCGACCAACAGGTCAATGGCGTCTTTGGAAAGCTCAATCTCGATTTCCTTTTCCTTCAAACGCTTGATGACCTCGTTGACCTCCAGCTTGACGATATCGTACAAGTTCTCCTTGGTCAGCGCTTTGAAGACAATGATGTCGTCAACGCGGTTAAGGAATTCGGGCTTAAATGTTTTTTTCACCTCTTCCAGGAGGCGGGCTTTCATGTCCTCGTAAGTGGCATCCTCCTTTTGCTGGATAAACCCCAGCGATCCCTGCTTGCGCAGCATTTCCGCGCCGACGTTGGACGTCATCAGGATAATCGTGTTGCGGAAGTCGACCTTGCGCCCAAAACTGTCCGTTAACCGGCCCTCTTCGAAAACCTGCAGCAGCAGGTTATAAACGTCCTGGTGGGCCTTTTCGATCTCATCGAGCAAAATGACCGAATAAGGTCTGCGCCTGACCTTCTCGGTCAATTGCCCGCCTTCTTCGTAACCCACGTACCCCGGCGGCGCGCCGATCAGCCGCGAAACATTGAACTTATCCATGTACTCGGACATGTCGATCTGGATCAGGGAATCCTTGCTGCCGAACATGAACTCGGCCAGCACTTGGGCCAGCAGGGTCTTGCCTACGCCCGTCGGCCCCAGGAAGATAAACGAGCCGATGGGACGCCGGGGGTTTTTGATCCCGGCCCGGGAACGGCGCACCGCGCGGGCGATCGCGCTGATCGCCTCTTCCTGCCCAATGACCATGCCCCTCATTCTTTCTTCCATCTTGAGCAATTTCGCGCTTTCTTCCTGCTCCAGGCGTGCCAGCGGAACCTTCGTCCACTGCGAAACGACGCGGGCGATATCCTCGTACCCCAGCGTGAGCGTGACTTTATCGCGCTCTTTGGACCAGTCGCTTTTGATCGCCTCCAGCTGCTTGCGCTTATCGCGCTCCAGGTCGCGCATCTTGGCCGCCTTCTCAAAATCCTGGCTCTTAATGTGCTCTTCCTTTTCATGTTTTAACTTTTCGATCTCGTTCTCGATTTCTTTCATGTCCGGAGGAACGACCATCGCCTTCAGCCGCGCCTGCGCGCCAGCTTCATCCAATATGTCCACGGCTTTGTCCGGCAGGGCCCGCCCCGAAATATACCGGTCCGAGAGCCGGACGGCGGCATCCAGGGATTCATCCGAAAACTTTACGCGGTGATGGGCCTCATATTTGTCGCGCAGCCCTTTGAGGATCTGGATCGCCTCATCCACCGACGGCGGTTCGACCATGATGGTCTGGAAGCGCCGCTCCAACGCGGCGTCTTTCTCAATATGTTTGCGGTATTCGTCCAGCGTCGTTGCCCCGATGCACTGGACTTCGCCGCGCGCCAGCGCCGGCTTCAGAATGTTGGCGGCGTCAATGGCGCCTTCCGCCGCGCCGGCCCCGACCAGCGTATGCAGCTCATCAATGAACAAGATAATCTTGCCGGAACGCTTGATTTCATCCATGATGGCCTTGATGCGCTCTTCAAATTGGCCGCGGTATTTCGTGCCGGCAATCATCAGCGCCAGATCCAGGACGATGATGTTCTTGTCCCTGAGGATCTCGGGCACATTCCCATCGACGATCATCTGCGCCAGACCTTCGACGATCGCGGTCTTCCCAACACCCGCCTCGCCGAGCAGGACAGGATTGTTCTTTGTCCGACGGCTTAAGATCTGCAGGATCCGCTGGATCTCCTCCTTGCGGCCGATGACAGGGTCCAGTTTGCCTTCTTTCGCGAGTTTATTGAGGTTGCGGCCGTAGGCGTCAATCGCCGGCGTTTTGTCCGATTTGGTCGGCTCCTGGCCCCCGTATCCGGGAATGCCGGACCCGAGCAGCTCCATCACTTCATTGCGTAACTTGCCGAGGTCCAATCCCAAATTTAAAAGCACGCGGTACGCCATCCCTTCGCCCTCTTTGACCAGGCCGAGCAAAAGGTGCTCGGTCCCGATATAATTATGGCCGAGCGCGCGCGCCTCCTCGGCGGAAAGCTCCAGCGCTTTTTTCGAGCGGGGCGTGAACGGAATGTCTCCCAGCACCTGCGTCTGGGGACCGGGCTGGACGAGCTTTTCCACCTCGATCCGTATCGTTTCCAGATCCAGCCCCAGCTTCTGGAGGACCGCCGCGGCCACCCCTTCGCCTTCGCGGACCAATCCCAGCAGCAGATGCTCGGTGCCGATATAATCATGGTTAAATCGCCGCGCCTCTTCCTTGGCGTAGACGATCACTTTCCTGGCTCGTTCCGTAAATCTATTGAACATTCCCCCTATCCTCCTATCTTTTCACGAATGAGACTGGCCCGTTTTGTGTCGCGTTCCGAGGCCGTTAATTTTTTCCCTTCGATCTTCTGTAAATGCGCGGGCTGAATCATAATGAACAGCTCGTTGATGACGTTACGGTTGACGTCCTTGATGATATTCATGTCAATTCCCAAGCGGACCATGGACAGCAATTCCACCGTCTCCTGGCTGGAAATGATGTGGGCGTTCTTCAGAACACCGCACGAACGGTAAATCTTGTCCTCGAGCATCGGTTTGCTCTGGACCAGCAGCGCCTGGCGGGCCTGCTCTTCCTGTTCGATCACCTGGCGGATCAGCCCGCTGATGTTCTGCAGGACATCCTCCTCGCTGTGCCCCATCGAAACCTGGTTGGAAATCTGGTAAAAATTCCCGCTCGCCTGGGTGCCCTCCCCGTAAAACCCCCTTGAGGCAAAGCTCAGCTTTGAGATCGCCGAGAGGACCTTGTTGATCTGCTTGGTCATGACCAAGGCCGGCAGGTGCAGCATGACGGAACCGCGCATCGCCGTTCCCGTGTTCGTCGGGCAGGCGGTCAGATAGCCCCAGTGCAGGGAAAACGCGAAATCCAGTTTCTGGGACAAGGCATCATCGATTGAATCCGCGATCTTCCAGGTTTCATCCAGGTTAAACCCCGACTGCATGACCTGGATGCGCAGATGATCCTCCTCATTGACCATCACGGAAAGGACTTCTTCCTCGGACACGATCAGCGCTTTGCCCTCGGGATTGCTGGCGTGCTCATGGCTCATCAGGTGCCGCTCGATTAAAAACTGCTTATCGACATTATCCAGCTCATTGATGCGCAGAAATATTGCTTTTTTGAAGAAATCAATATCTTCAACAGCCCCCTGGACCAGGGAGAGAATGTCATTCAGTTCTTTTTTGCCCGCTTTGTTCGGGAACGGCTTGTTCGCCAGATTGCGCGCCAGGCGGATGCGCGAGGACATTACGATATTCGAGAAGGCTCCTGTTCCCTTCAGCCATTGTCCGGTATTTTTTATAAAATCATCCAGTCTCATGTGATCCTGTCCGTTGTTCAGAATTGATTGTTATCTGTCCTAGCTTTCCAGGCCGCGGATGCGGTCGCGGATCTCCGCCGCCCGCTCGAAATCCTCCATCTGAATCGCCTTCTCCAGCTGCAACTTCAGCTCCTGGAGGTCTTCAATCTTCTTTTTCGTCCCCGGCGGAATTTTTGACGGAGATTTTCCCAAATGATGATTCGATCCGTGGACCTTCTTCAACAGCGTCCCCAAATG
>MHGR01000090.1:0-4959 GCA_001805655.1 Omnitrophica WOR_2 bacterium RIFCSPHIGHO2_02_FULL_52_10 | reverse complement strand
CGAACTGCTGCTCCATCTGTACGCTCTTCTGCCGCGCGCAATCCTCGCACAGATGCATTTCTGACATTTGGTCGTCCACAATCTCGGTCAAATGGACCGTTGCCTTTTTCTTAGCGCATATGTCACATTGCATATTAAAATTCCCAATCACATGGCCCGTCGCCCGCAGCGAAGCAGTACCCGCAGGGTATGGCCCGTGCCCCGGTAAAATTTTATCCGAGCCCCGAGTCACGTGCAACGAGTGTCGATTTTAATACCTCACCCCGTCCTTCAATGTCGCCGCCTTGAATAACGTGATCATCTTTTGGGTCACCGGCCCCGGCTTGCCCGTGCCGATCACCCGGCCGTCGACTTTCACCACAGGGATAATTTCCGCGGCCGTCCCGGTCAGGAAACACTCATCCGCCGTGTACACCTCATGGCGCGTGAGCAATTGCTCCGCGGCCTTAATTTTACTCCCGGCCGCCAACTCCAGGACCGTACCCAGCGTTATTCCTTTAAGCCGCCCCTGGCTGGGGGTCGCCAGAGCCCCGCCTTTGACAATCACGATATTATCTCCCGTGCACTCGGCGACATACCCCTGGTGATCCAGCATGATCGCTTCGCAGTATCCGGAATTGTTGGCCTCGATTTTGGCCAGGATATTGTTCAGGTAATTCAACGATTTGAGCCTGGGGTTGAGCGCCTCCGGATTATTGCGTATCGTCGGCACCGTGATGATCTCCATTCCTTTATTATACATTTCCTTAGGATACAGCGTGATTTTATCTGTGATAATGATAATGTTGGGCTTGCCATAGCATTTTCTCGGGTCAAGCCCGAGATCGCCTTCCCCCCTGGAAACAACCACACGGATATACGCGTCGCTAAGCGCATTGGCCTTGAGCGTGTCAACAATCGCCTTGACCATCTGCTTCTTCGTCAGCGGAATGTCCAGCATCAGGGTGTGCGCCGTGTCATACAGACGGTCCATATGCTCGTCTAATTTGAAGACAAGGTTCTTGTAGGAACGGATTCCCTCGAAAGCGCCGTCGCCGTAGAGAAACCCGTGGTCGAACACGGACACTTTCGCCTCATCGCGGCCGACCAATTTGCCGTTTAAATAGATTTTCATGATCTCCTCGCTTTTCATGGCTGCCCGCCGTCAGCAATCAGCTGTCGGTTTCTGACAGCTGGCGGCCGAAGACGGACAGCTCATTAAACCAGCTCCCCATCCTTAATATGAACGATCCTGTGCGACTGCTGGGCCACGTGCTCGTCGTGCGTCACGATCACGATCGTTTGCCCGTTATTCTTGTTCAACCCAATCAACAGGCGGATGATTTCGCTTCCGCTCTCCGAATCGAGGTTACCCGTCGGCTCATCGCAAAAAATGACCTTCGGCCGGTTGATCAATGCCCTGGCGATCGCCACCCGCTGCTGCTCGCCGCCGGATAATTGATACGATTTGTGCTGCGCGCGATGCTTCAACCCGACCTTCTCCAGGATCTCCGCCGCATCCCGCTCAAAATCCTTTTTCTTACCGTAGCGCATCTGAATCATCCTGGGCAAAAAAACATTTTCCAAGGCCGTGAACTCGGGAAGCAGGTGATAGAACTGAAAAATAAACCCCACGCTGGTGTTGCGCAGCGCCGCCCGCGCGGGATCGGAAAGGCCGTATATGTCCTCGCCGTCAAAATGAACGGACCCTTTGTCCGGTTTGTCCAGCCCGCCGAGGATATGCAGGAGCGTCGATTTGCCGGCTCCGGACGGGCCGACGATCGACACAAATTCGCCCCTTTTGATGCCCAGGTCAACCCCCTTCAACACATCCAGCATATTGTCGGATTGCATGTACGACTTCCAGAGATTGGTCGCTTCGAGAATCACAGCCCGCCCCTTTTGCCGCCAACCGCGCCCCGCGTGCCGGCATGACGCGCCAAACCGCTCATCCGGGGCCCTGGCCCTGCATCCAACAAGCGGCGGTTATTCATATCTTAGCGCATCCACCGGCTGAAGGTCCGCCGCCCTCGATGCCGGGTAGATCGTCGCCAGGTAGCTGATCACCATCGCCGCGGCGATGATGATCCCGACGTCCGTTTTCTGAAGGTCAACCGGCACATGGCTGATTGAATAAATCTCTTCCGGCACTTTGACATAGGTTTTGAGGATATAACTTGTGCCGATCCCCCCCACCAGTCCCCAGAACGTGCCCATGGCGCCGATAAAAATACCCTGTTTGGTAAAGATCCTCCGGATGGAACTTTTGGGGACGCCGATGGACTGCAGAATGCCGATATCATGCACCTTGCTGGTCACCGTCACGATCAGCGTGCTGATGATATTGAACGACGCGACCAGGACCATCAATGTCAGGATAATGAACAGCCCCCATTTCTCAAGGAACAAAGCCTCAAAAAGATTACGGTTGATGTCAATCCATGTCTTGACCAGGAAACCGCGCCCGATGATCCCGTAAACCGCCTCTTTGATTTCCTTGGCGCGGTAGGGGTCGTCGAGTTTCACGCCGATGCCGGTCGCCAGCCCCGCGTCCAGGCCGAAGATATTCTGGGCCATGTTCAGATGAACGATGACGAGGCTCATGTCATAATCTGCCATGCCGGTATTGAAGACCCCCGCCACCTTCAAATTATACCGCCAGCCCTGCCCGGAGATTCCCGAGCCCGGGGAAATGACCGTGAGTATATCGCCCAGCGCATAGCCGAAGTACCTCGCCAATTCGCTGCCGATGATCACGCCGCCTTCGTTCAGGTCGCTCAGCGCGCCTTTGACCAGGTACTCGTCTACTTTTGTCACACCGCCTTCTGTTTCAGGATCAATCCCGCGGACGATAATCCCCGTGGCCTGATTGCCGGCGCTCTCCAGGAATACGCTGCCTTGAATGTACGGGGACGACCCCGCAACACCCTCAATGCCCTTAATCCGCTCGCGGACGTCCTGGAAATCCCTGACGCCGGTTTCCTTTTCGATCATGATATGCGGTGTCGTGCCGATGATCTTTTCGCGCAGATTATTACCGAAGCCGGTCATCACCCCGGTCACGATAATCAGGGCCATGACGCCGATCGCAACGCCGGCGATCGAAACAATGTTCAGAAAGGAAAGGAACCTTCCTTTGCTGCCTGTCAAATAGCGGTAACTGATCCAGTTTTCGTAATTCATTCTTGAGGATGCCGGTGCATGGTTTAAAGCTATAGTTTTAGTCCTGCCCCGCCCCCTCTAAATCCCGGGTTCCGCTCCCTGCTTTTCAAGCGGTTTCATCAGAGGGAACAGGATAACATCCTTGATCGAGGGCGCATCCGTTAAGAGCATCACCAGCCGGTCAATCCCGATTCCCAATCCTCCCGCCGGCGGCATGCCGTATTCCAGCGCGGTCAGGAAATCCTCGTCCACGGCCCTGTTGCCCGTCTCGACATCGTCCTCGAGATCTTCCAGCAGCCGGCGGCGCTGCTCCTGGGCGTCATTGAGCTCGGAATAGGCATTGCCTACTTCCAGCCCGCCGATAAAAACCTCGAAGCGCTGGGAAATCGCCGGATTGCCCGGGTCGGTCTTGGCCAGCGGGCAAAGGAACGTGAAGTACTCGGTAAAGAACACCGGATCGATGCTGTCCTCTTCCTCCAGCATTTCCTCCACAATTTTCATGACGACCGAGCGCGTCAACTGTTCGACCTTCACTCCGTGCGCTTTATGCGCCTTGACCTTCTCCAGCATCGTGCCGGCATCGTCTTGGGGATTGATATCAAATTTTTCCTTGACGATCCGGGCGAACGACCTCCTCTCCCAGGGCGGCGTGAAATCAATTTCCCTGCCCTGGTAAGTAACTTTGTAAGAGCCCGTGATTTCTCGGGCCAGGCTGCTGACCAGACCTTCCGTGAGCTTCATCATATCCTCGTAATCCCCGTACGCCTGATAAACTTCCAGCATGGTGAATTCCGGATTATGCCTGGTTGAAACGCCTTCATTGCGGAAATTGCGGTTCATTTCATAAACCTTTTCCAGCCCCCCGACAAGAAGCCGTTTTAAATATAGCTCGGGGGCGATGCGCAGGAACACGTCCATGTCGTAGGCATTATGCTTGCTTTTAAACGGCCGGCCGCGGGCCCCTCCCGCCATCGGCTGGAGCATGGGCGTTTCCACTTCCAGAAATCCCAGCCGGTCAAGGTAAGAGCGGATAAACCCGATGATTTTGCTGCGTGTAATGAAAATTTCGCGCACCTCTTTATTGGCAATGAGGTCGACATAGCGTTGACGGTAACGGATTTCGACATCTTTCAGGCCGTGCCATTTTTCCGGCAGAGACATAATCGATTTGGACAGAAACGTGATCTCAGCGACGCGCACGCTCTGCTGGCCTGTCTTGGTGACAAACAACGTGCCTTTGACCCCGATAATATCGCCGATATCCAGGGCCTTAACCACCGGGAAACCATTGATGGCCACATCCTGCACTTTTATAAAAAGCTGGATCTTGCCGCTTTGGTCTTCAAGGTCGGCAAACATGACTTTGCCGTGGCTGCGGTGGGACATGAAACGGCCGGCGATAATGACCTCTTTTCCATCCTGAAAATCCTTCAAAATCTCCGCGATCGTGCTGGTGCGTTCGAAACGGGCCCCGTAAGGGGCGATGCCGCTTTCTTCCAAATTTTTCAGTTTGCCTAATCTAACTCTTCGTATTTCATCAACTTCCATAAAATGCCCGTTTTTTAATATACATATTAATAATTAATAAAAAGATTATATAGAAAAAGCCCAAGGGTGTCAAATAAAAGGAAACGGGTCTCTTTCGCTTAAAATATTGGAAAAACAAGAATTACAGACCACCGCATTTTTAATGGAACCAATGCATCTTTCACAGCATAGGAAAGTATAAAGAGCGGTTGCTGCTAGAAAAGTCCTTTCCTATGCAGCAAAGAAGATACGACGTCCTCATTTTCCTTTAAAATATTTAGAGGAAATGAG
>MHGR01000089.1:4336-9493 GCA_001805655.1 Omnitrophica WOR_2 bacterium RIFCSPHIGHO2_02_FULL_52_10 | reverse complement strand
GTTGAACAAGTTATACTGGCATTTTCACGGCCGGTTTAAGTCAGAGAAACATCCCAGACCTTCGATAGCTGCTGAGAATGTTGTATACGGTCTCCTGAAAAAAGCCCGTACAAGATATGATGAGGCATCGAAGGCAAGCAAGACCGTTTTGCCGAAAGAGAAAAAGAGGCCGTCAGCGCCAAAGAACGGCGCCTCCTCGCCGGTGGAAAACGGAAGTTCCCAAAGAGATCTTCTTCAAAGGCTTGGTAAAAAGGGACAGACCCCTAGCTCCAGCCCCGTCCACGATGACCATAAACGGGATTTCAAGAGTGGTTTGACCTTCCTTATGTCCCAATCTGTTTTACACTTTGGGCTGGATGATCTTAAGCGGTTCGGTCAGCGCAATGACCTGTACAGCCAAATGCTTTATATGGCGGGCATGGTGATCGACGAGGCGCAGGCCTCGCTGCAGAGGGATGATGCGATGTTCTCCAGCGAGCCATTAAAGATATTACTGGAAATACTGGCCGATTATAACCAAATGCGGTGGGCTGCCGGATTCTACGGCAGGGTGTCGCTGCGTATCGCCGGAGTGCTCCTGAATGACAAAACAAATCCGGATCAATTCGGCAGGGGCATCATCTCGCGAATAGCCGACGCCGGTGCGGTGGAAGTGTTATCGCCGTTTTCGGTGATCCCGGGGAAGTCGACAATACAGCTTTGGTGGCTCCCGGTGCTGCTGCCTATGTTGCTGCGCATCGGAGGAATCCTGGGCGCGGGGATGCTCCTGCCCGAGGTACTGCATGCGGTGCCCGCCATCGCCGATGACGCGGTTGTGGGGACACCTACGGCAACACCGGGTGTTGCCGTAGGGGGTGTGGTGTTGGCGATGTTGGCGGCGGCGGGGATCGGGCTGCTGTGGTTTGGAGTCAAAGATCTATTGTTGAAGGCGTTGTTCCCGCGGATGGAACGGCTGAAGGAGGCGATGGTTGAGCGTCACGCCGGCCGGCGCGCACGGTTCTTCGCCTGGTTGTCGTGGATATTTCTGCTTTCAGGCGTCGGTTTGCTTGCCGGCATGGCCGCGGTCGAGCTGTTCGCGTTCGCCGGATGGATCACTATCGGGGCGCGGCCGTTGCGGACATGGATCGTATCCCTTGTTCTGGGCGGGTTGAGTCTCGACTGGTTCTTGACCATCGAGCGGCGATGGTTGGGTAATAACGGAAATGAGCCCGTCCTTAGAGCGCCCGGGAAAAAGGATTCCCGTCCCGCCCAGCCGGACGACGCTATCCAGGAGCCGCGCGCCCCGCCGGGTGATGAGGGCGGCGCTTCCTCACCGGTGGTTCCTAAGAAGCCGTCAGCCGTCCCTTCGACCCGGCTCAGGGCAAGCAGCCGTCAGTCGTCAGCTCGCGAACGGATCAATCAGCTCATCGGCAAGTACTTCGAAGCGGAGAAATTTTCCTGGAGCGAGGTGCCGGCGCCACTGGAGAAGACGTTCTACGCCGCGCTGATGGACGCGCTGCTGGAGAAGCACGCCCGAGAGCACAAGCAACAGTTGCATCTTGGCCGGATCCCGAAGGGCGCTCTAATGAATGCGGGTGGTTGGCTGCACCGGCTCTATATGCGTTTCTACTATCAGTTTGTGTTGAAGAAGATGCGCGGGCCTTCGCCGCGCGCCGTCGGGGCGGTGCGCGATCTCGTGACCGCAGCCCTCAAGCGGCGTGACAAGAAGTCGAAAGCAACAACGGACAGCCCATCGTCCCGGCGCAAGGGGAGCTCATCGCCGGTCACCTCTACCAACATCAACTTCGGAAGTTTACGTGGGTTCTCCGCGGGCGCCGAGCGCTGCCAGTGGCCGCAGTCGTCCTCTCCCGTTTCACCCGCGGCGCCGAATTTCACGCGCCTATTGCATCGGCTCCAGGAGAGACGGCCGCGCGGCGTGTTTATAGAGGGCCGGATGCTGTGGGAGCAAGGGCACAGGGGGCTCTTTGGTATCGAAATGAAAAAGATACTACCTTACCTCTCATACCAGGAAGGGAACAAGGAGCAGTACAGGACGATCGTCTATGATTACTCGAGGCTGCGCGGAGAGCTGATGATTTTCGGGTTCCATGCCGACAGCCCGGGCGCCGGCCTCATCCTCATTTTGGAATTTCTGGCACGGTATCCCAAGACGCGAAGAGTGTGGACGCCTGATATTTACCAGCGGCACTGGGTCGGGCGCTGGATTGACGCCGGGCTCTTGCGTGAAACGTTCGCCGTGCGCGGCCACCGCTTCCATGTTCATCATCGGCGGTTGGCCACAATCATTTCGGATTCGCGTACGCTGGCCGGGCCGGGTAATTGGGGACACTCTTCGAGTGCTGCTTCGCGGCAAACCTCCAGTTCCAGCCCGGTAAATAGGGGTCTGTCCCCTAATACCAAATCATCCGCAACGCTGGGTGTGGCGGGAAGGGCCTCCTCGCCGGTGGGCAATGACAGAGATTCGCAAGAGCGTCGCGCGCACGAATCGGCCGTCGCAAGCCGGCGCGCCGCCGGGGTGACCCCGGGGCACATCCGCCTGATGGAGAGGTTCCAGCGTGAATACGGCACGGTGCCCAAGCCGACGCCGCTGCGTGAGATTGATGAGCTCAATCATTATGTGTCGGAATTAATCAACCGCCCGGTCAGGATCTTCCTGAAGGACGAGTCGGTTAACCCGACCGGATCATTCAAGGACCGCGCGACAGGCGGACTCTTGCGGAAAGTTAAAGAGCGGCTGCCGTTGTTTGCAATGGATAGGTCGATGTACATGATCGTCAAAGTGGTCTCAACCGGCAACCACGGGGAAGCGGTGGCCGCGGCTGTCCAGGCCCTCATCAGGAACCATCCGCAATTAGAGGGGCGTCTTAGGGCTGAAATTACCATGCCGGCCGGGTCTGCCGAAAACAAGAAAGCGAAAATTCGGAAAAGGGGAGGCATTGTGAGAGACCGGTTCAACGGGGATCCGATCCGGGACTACTGGCACGGCGTGCAGGTTGTGAACGCCGAGCTTCAGGCCGATCCCATCCACCGGATCACGGTTCCGCATGGCGACGCGGATGTGGTGGCGGGCTACTCGGTGATGGTCAGGGAGGCCTTACCACAGATGCGCACGCTGGGCATGAGTCCCCATGTGTTGACGGTCTCCGCGGGCTCAGGCGGCATGTTGAGCGGGTGGCTTCAGGCGAGGGTATATGACCGGAACATCAAGGTGTACGGCATTTCTGCCGCGCCCGCGGACATGCTCCTTCGCAGCGTTGAAGAAGGGTCGCTCGTGGCCGAGTCGGTGGCTGCCAGCGAGGAGATTGTTGTCGACGGCAACGTGGCCACGCCGAATCCCTTTACGCTGGCGCGGGTGAACGAACTTGCCAGCGGCATACTGCGGCGCACGGATGAGGACGCGCTCTACGGCACCGCGCTCCTCGAACACTCCGGGTTCGCCGGGGCCGAAGGGACGACCGGCCTGCAGGTGGCCGCCGTCATCCTCAATGAGGAGGTCCGGGAGGCGGCGCCCGCGCGCGACCCGCTGGTTGTCGTGATGCCGATCACCAGCCGCAACCGCAGCGAAAGAACCGACATCAAGGTTAAACGGCTTATTGGTAATCCGCATCTCATCTTCGGTTACTTCGGGATGATGAACCGCGCCGGCGCTGGAAATGCCGGAAGCTCGCCGGTGGGAGAGAAATTATTTGGCGGCGATGAACTCTTCCCAGGTCAATTCAATATCATTAAGAATAGATTTGATAAGGCCTCGGCTCAGGTCTTCGCCTCTGTGGAAGGGGACGACAGTAGAGCGGCCGTCAGGGTGGCGAAAAAAGATATGGCTTCCTTTTTGCCGTATGGCCTTAAACCCAAGTTTGTTAAGTATGCGGATGACAACGGCGGGCTTCAGGGGGGTGAGGCGCATTACACAGAGATTTCCTGGAGGCCGACAAATGTAAGATTGGACGGTCGTTCCACCTCTAGGCATAACAGGATGGCTTCTTTGGTTCTCTCCAGAAGGGAAGATAGGTTTTTGGCCTGGGTGTGGCAACCTTTTAAAGCGGGGACCGTAGCAATAAGCATGCCGTCTTCATCGCGCTCAATGAGCACTGTAAATTCTCGTTTTGGTTTCATCGCAGACCTCCTTGATATAAGAAATATTACTATACGGCCACGAGAAAGTCAAGGTAAGGCGGTCCATTTCGCTCAGGATGGTAAACGCAGTCGGGCCTTCAGCTCGCCCCTCGGGACGGCTCGACGGACAGAAAAAATCTGGTCGAGCTCGCCGGTGGGTTTACCAAGTCACAATTCACAAGTCACAAGGTCGCAAGGCGAAAATCCATTGATCATTGACCATCGTCTATCAGCTGTTCTTTCCGTCAGTTCGCTGAGGGGAATATTATTATTGCTAATAAGGTTGGAAGGAGACAGTCTTTTTGCGCTTGTCGAAACTGACTATAAAGCGGTCAAAGATATGTTTTTGGCCAAGAAGATTGAAATCCGCGCCGAGATGGGGAGAGAAGCCGATCGAGGCTCGAAAAGCGTAGGGTCCGATCTGGATCGTGATGTTATGAATGTAAACAGGGATAAAACTACCGTCGCCGACCATCGTATAGGTGATCTTGCCCTTGGAGTAATCTATCCCCAGATCAGAAGCAATGGTGGCCAGGAATATCGAAATGCTGGCTCCGCTGTCAACATAAGCTTCCGTCTCCAACGGGCCATGAGGTCCGTTGAGCGTTACTTTAATGATAGGATAGAATTGCCCTTTATAGGTTTTATAAGGGAGGTCGACCTTCTTTTTCATAGAATATGGAAAAATTCTTCCGGGCTTGGGACGGGAAAGGAAAGCGGCGTTATCCTGGGGTATTTTAGGCGTGCTTGGTTCACGGCATCTTCGCCCGTGAATATCTCTCCGTTGCTGATAACTATTCTTCGACGGGGGTATCGTTTTATTAATTTTGTGAAGTTGCGCCGGACAAATTCGTCATTATCCAATATTTTTAACTTCATGCCGTCTCCCTTCTTATCTAACTATTTAAGTATAGTATTTTTCCATAACACTGTCAAGAAACAAGGCTCTGTCAGTCCTTCGACTCGCTCCGCTCGCTCAGGACGAACCCTGAGCGAAGCCGAAGGGCTCAGGGCCAGTGGTGCGCGTAGTCGAACCACCAGCTC
>MHGR01000089.1:2250-4317 GCA_001805655.1 Omnitrophica WOR_2 bacterium RIFCSPHIGHO2_02_FULL_52_10 | reverse complement strand
GTTGGCGGGACTCGGGACGGCTCGACGGACAGAAAAAATCGGGTCAAGCTCGCCGGTGGATCGAGAAAAGAACGTTGGCCGTGTTTTTGAGCAGGAAATTCACAAAGCTATTGATAGGTTGATTGCCCATGGCGCAGCAGTCGCCGTAGATATCACTAGAAATATTCAACATTACTTAAGCTCCGAACTTAGTCTTGAAGAGCGTGTCCGGCGGCTGCAGGAGGGATGGTTGGCTTTACCCCCTGATGCCGGCGCAGGACTGAGACGTTACCTTGAATCTTGGAAAACAACAGAATTTTTGGGTTCAGGGATTAGATTCCTCCAGGGCCTCATTGATGCTTCTTCTCAGCGTGACACGCTTCGTATGCGCCGCTATGGGATTCTTCTGGGTAATGATCCGCTTTTTGCAGCGGCCGCCCATGTCTTGATTCATGCTGGCAGTCAAGAAAAGTCCGCAGGTAGCGCCCGTATTCCAACAATCTATATTCCGTTAGAGGTCATTAATTTTGCCGATACGCATGGCTCTGCGGATGACCTGAGATATCTCCTTGAGAATGGAGATTTTTATTTAAAAGGTAGTCCCAATGGAATTATTATCGGTGACCATCTATATTCAACCGAAGATGAACACATGTACATTAGCTTGTTTAGGGCACGATATATATCCCATCAATCCAGCAAATTTAAACAGGCCGCTGCAGGATTGAATCTTGACGAGGTAAGTCAAAGAATAAAAATTCTTGCCTACCTGGGCATAATCAACTTGATTTCTTATCAGCTGGAGCGATCTGCCGATTGGAAAGTGGCTATGTTGGAGTTAGATCTAAATGGCCGTAGCCGCAACGAAATCGATAGTTTGATCAATGAATTTCAAGAAACAATTTCAGCGATTCTTTCGGAACAGGGAGTAACAAGTTCTCGTTTTACCGTTACAGTGATTAATGAAGCCGAACCGCAAATAACAACGGTTCATGGCATAAATGCACAAGGCAGGCGCACGACTATTTCAATTAAACAGCCGCCTCGCAGGCCGGGAGAGAATATAATCTCTGCGCGCGTCATTCTGGAATCCGCCGCATCTGAGGGCGCATCTTCACCGGTGGCTGGCGTTTCCCGGCAGGAGGCCGTGGCGCATGTGTTGAGGGAAAGAGATAGCCTACGGGATACCAGCGGCGATGGTTTTGGAACCCAGGCCAATCATAGCTACTCTTATCGCTCGGGTTCTTTTCGCTCAATATATAGTTATTTTGCGGCGATGGAACGATTCACAGGCAAAGATGCTTCAAGAAGAACTTTGCTGTCAGATCTACGGGAATTCATTCAGGGCGTGAGGTGGGGAGACAGTTTTCGGCTTTATTCGGTAAAAAACTCTAATGCTTCTTTTGGGCTAGGCATCCGGAAAAATATTCTGGCAGGAGATCCGCTTAAGGTATCAGCGATCGTCAACGGCCAATTCCAGATTTATATCGGCCACGAGTTGTTTGAATATGTCACTCGACGACAGCATGACGGCGAAAAATTTTGTGATATCGACCTTTATCTCATCAGCGAACTTATCTGGCAGGAGATCTTAGTTGCCTATTTTGCTTCCCGGGCAGGGCGACCCATCCTTAAGAAGTTTCGAAAGGATTTTGCAGCAGAGATCCAATTAGAAAGAGGCTATCAGCAAGCTCTTTCCGAAGAGCAGAGGCGGCTTTTGGATGCGTTAATCCTGATGGGGCAGAGTGATGACGAGTTGTGTATCCGCGCCATGGCCAGAGCCCTTTCCGAAACCCAATATCATGTTTGGGCTCCCTATATTGGTTGGCATGAAATCGGTCCAGAAATTCTTAGTGATGCGATAGATGAAACAGTTGACTTTGTGCTTATTAACGAGATGGTAGCGAGAGAAAAAGCGCTTACTTCCGGAGAGGGCGCGGTGAACAGAATGTTACCGTCGGCTATGCCTTCCGTTCTCAGTGAATCTGCCGCAGGCAAGGCTTTATCAGCAAGGCTGGCGGCAAGAAGGGAAGAGCTTACAGGCCGGCTTTCTGAAGATGCCGCCGGTATTCTAAGATATCTAAAAGG
>MHGR01000089.1:0-2240 GCA_001805655.1 Omnitrophica WOR_2 bacterium RIFCSPHIGHO2_02_FULL_52_10 | reverse complement strand
AAGGTGTGGCAAGAGAATATAGACTTCGCTTTTCGCATTTACCTGAAGAGATTGGCTGGGCTCTGGCTTATCTGGAAGTTGCCTGTTTTCCTCCGGTAGGGGCGGATTTTTCGAGTTTCGCAGGTAAGATTGTCTCTGAAAATGTTTCCGGCCAAAATACCATAGGAAATGTCACCGCGCATCTTTTTTCTCCACTTATTTCCTTTGATTTTTCAGCCAGAGAGAAAACAAGCAAGTTGAAGATAGTGGTTGATTCATCCGGCAAAAGAACAGGCGATATAGAAATAACAGTGATATATGTTGACGATACAGAACAAACTCCAGATCAGGTTATCAACATACCCGGAGATGCCTCTTTTGCCTTGACGTTAGAAATAATAACAAGAAAACTTGCTTCGGGGCCCAGGAAGGCATTCTATGAAGCGAGGATAGCTGGTTTTAGGAAACTTGCTGAAAAACTGACAGAGCTAGGCTCAGAAGAACAAAGAAGGATTCTGACTCTTTTTAAAGAATATAATGAATATCACCTTCAACAGAAAATCTTCAATGAAACCCTGCCGCATACACGTGGCGTTGTTCCGGCTATCTTGACGTATGAATTATCCTTTTATCTAAAAGATTTGAAGAGGCGAAAAGCGGCTTTGAGAGTCTTAAGGCTTGTTTCTGAGATTTATGGTGGAGTTCCTGCCAGGATATTGGCCGGCGAGCTTCTCGTGGATTTAGACCATTCCAGCTCGCCGGTGGATGTAATAGCGTATAGCGTAGAGCGTAGAGCGTATAGTCAAGGAGCCCTATCCGCTAAACGCTATCCTCTAACCGCTAACAAGGCCAGCTCACCCGTGGGAGATGAACTGAACATCTCCGAGATCAGCCGGTACCGCTTGATATCCCCCGGCGGGCCATATTTGCCGTATTTTATGAAATACATTTCCATGGAACATTTGATAGAAACGGCCACCGCGGCATGGAAGGCCGAACCGCAGGCATCAGGGCAAGAAGACACTGACAGCGGGATGCTGGTCTGGTTCTTTAAGAATTATGTCTATCCCAATAATAGAGAACACAGGCTGCAGGTGAGGCTGTATGAAGGCCGGTCGCCGGGAGCACGGGTCCTGGTGATCCTGGAAAAGCTTGGGGTGATCACGTGGGCATTAATGCTGGAAGCGAGAAATGGTGAGATCCGTCAGTATAGCGACAATGAAAATCAAGAAAACCAGCGAACGATTGATTTATTTAGGAAAGGGGTGAAAGCAAAGAGCGTTGATGAAGGCGGGAATGAAGAGCAGAAAGCCGGCCGGTTCCTGCGTGAGCTCGATCAGAGAAACGGAATAGATTGGCCGTGGATCATCGGCAATTATCCTTTCGAAAAGATCCTTTATCTATTGGATATGCCCGGCCCCCTTGCCCGTCTGAGAGCGCTCAAAGATTACTATATGGAAAACTTAAAGGATAAAGATCTGAAAAGCGGGCAAGAGCACGATTTGCCGGTAGAGATAAGTGAAAGTCAGATCTATCCTTCAACGGGGGCGGGCTATCCAGAGGAAGAAAAAATTCTGTTGGCTCACCTCAGGGGTTTGCGTTATAGGAAAGAAGGGCGCATCTTAGGAAATATTTCAGATAAAACCGCAAAGATCATCGCGTCAATATTATTAGCGATCCGTTATACGGCCGAGCAGAAAAAGATGGACAAAAAGGCGCAAAAGACCCTTGAAGCAAATTTAGGCGAAGTGAATAAGGAAGTATGGCTTAAATTGAGGGGGGTTAGTGAAAGCGGCAGGGGATTCTTTTCCGCCGTATTAAAAGCGGCTGAAGCGACGCTTTCCCAAGAAAAGGGCTATGTGAAAGCTCAGGGGATACTCATAAAGTATTTATCGTATATGAGATTAAATAGGAAATGGACGAGGAAGACATTAGGATATTTCCTCGAAAGAATTACTACAGACATACCGTATGCTTTGTCAAAAGCGTATAACAAAGCAATTAAGAAGAATGGGGAGAACGGCAAAATTGGTAAAAAGGGTGAAGCGTCCGTTATCTCCCTGATATTCATTTTCGGGCTTGCGGCCTTGGCGCAGGCGGCGGGCAGGCAGGAGACCATCGGCACGGAGTGGACTTGGACCACGATTCTTGGCGTAATTTTCGGCGCTCCCTTTGCCGTTGCCGCGGTCCTGTGGGCGGCCGTGGCTGACAACCGGCCGTCGAGGCTGCTGCGGGCCGGTACCGAATGGCTGATCATCGGG
>MHGR01000088.1 GCA_001805655.1 Omnitrophica WOR_2 bacterium RIFCSPHIGHO2_02_FULL_52_10 | reverse complement strand
GAAGCGGCTTCACTAACCGAAGCGAAGGCCCTTGCTTGACCTTGTGTGCATTGGACTTTGGTCCTCTGGGGCCGTGCTCAATCCGGCTTAACAGACGGTTGATTGTTCGACGAGCATGGATAAACAATGCGATTCCCCAGATGCCTGACCCGCCGCTCAGCATGAGAAGTATGCCGTGCGTCCACCCGGTGGCGGCCCAAAGGAGGGCGGCGATGACCAAGCCCGATACGGCCAGTCCCGCTCCCAGCGATCCTGACGCCAACACGGGTCTGGCGGCCTCAACATATTTCGATGCCCCGCGATCGGCGTCCTTGGCCGCCCGCTCAGCACGCGAGAGGATGCGCTGGGCATGGCGAGGAGGCAGCTGTTTCAAGGATTTCCCTGCGATCGCCTGCTTGACCAGCATTATCCGGTCGGTAAAAATCCGGTCGCGGGCGGCATGGAAGAGCCGGCCTCTTGTATCTTGGAAGAGATCCTCAGCCGCACCGGCAATGAACGCCACCATGACGAACCAGAGGGCAACCAGCCCTGCCCGCTCCCAAAGGCCGAGGACGCGCCCGATGACGGCGTCAGCGCCCATTGCCGCGCCCTGCGCGGCGTGGAGCAATTCGGGCAGGAGCATCCCCGCGGCAAAATAGCCGATAAATGCAGCAATGAATATCGAGACAATAGTGTCTGTCCCTTTTTTTCCTGCGAGCGACGAGGCTATGTCATAACTTTTCAATTTTAGCCCCAGGTATTTAACAAAATCCCTCCAGTTGTTTTCACTATAGCCTTCTCGTTTAATACTCTCACTCAGTGATTTTGGTAAATCTTTGATTCCTCCTTCCATAATCAATTCATTTAATTCTTTCCCGAAAAGGTACTGGATGCCATAGCGAGGAGTACCATGAGAAAACATATAATAATTCTTTATAGCTTTGGCAGCTAGTTTAAGAAATTGCGCCCTCGCATGTTCACGTACACCAATGGAATACTTAAGCACAACCGTCTCGGAAGGGCTCAAGCCAATCATTTCCTCCCTTTTGTTTTTTAAGACTACAACCAAATCATTCAGGGACGCCAGGTGCTTCAATCTAGAATACTCCAACAACATATGTTTCCTGGGATGAATGTGCCAGAAACCAACGGCGTCTTTAGGATTATTCCTATGCACGCTATGGA
The DNA here is from genome assembly GCA_001805655.1 of Omnitrophica WOR_2 bacterium RIFCSPHIGHO2_02_FULL_52_10. Lineage (GTDB taxonomy): Bacteria > Omnitrophota > Gorgyraeia > Zapsychrales > Zapsychraceae > 2-02-FULL-52-10. The sequence continues at coordinate 9,057 of MHGR01000088.1, read as the reverse complement.
AACCGCTGCCTGTAATAAATAATCGCCAGCTTTTTCCTTCGCCATGTTCGTAATGCCCTCCCAATTCACGTTCATCTTCCTTTGAGCTCAATTGAGCGAGATATTCAGCCATGTCCTTTTTTGAATGGAAAAACCTAAAGCTGCTCCACTGGCTGATGGTTCGACGCGACCTTCGGGCTTGCTCACTCACCTGTTTCTTCTTTCCCGACCATCTCTTTACCGGCAGGCCGAACATTACAAGCGAGGTGAGGTCGATCTTTTTTGATGATAATCCTTTTGCCAGCCCCGTAAAATCTAACAATTGCGAAAGAGTATCGTACGGGGCTGGCGGGGCGGTGGGCCAGGATGCGTTGGCCAAGGCCACAGCCGCCTCAACGGCTTCAGTCACAGGAACGCCAAAGGGATGGATGATCGCGGCGATAATAATGGCTAAAAACGTCGTGATGAGAGCGGTCTTAAAAATGCGTCCGTTATTTTCTTTGTTAACCTTGGCTAAATAGGCGTAAACTTCCTTGGCCAATCGTCCTACAAATAAATCAATAAATGATTTAAATCCGCTGAAACTGCTTGTCTTTTTGACTAACTCATCAGCGGTTGGCGCAATATCGTGCTTCACTTGTTCTATGACCCAATTGGCCCTTTCTTCCTCACCAAGGAACAGCCCCTTTACAAAAGCTCTCATCCACAAAGTATCCAACACTTCTGCGGACTGGCTCTTATCGTAGAATTCACGGATGTATGTTGGAACCTCCGGAAGCAGGTGGGCAATATGCAGACTCCATAACAACCCCGAGGTCCCTCTGAAGAGGCCAGGGTGAAAATACAAAAATTGCCTGAGTTCAGTGTATAAGGCCTGGACCTCTTGCCCTGGCTCTACAAAATTAAGGCTTTCAAAATCGGTGAGCTCTTCAGGGGTAACATTGCCGGGATGCAGATGTCCGTGCTGGTAACCGGCTAAATGGATTAAGCTCACCGCCACGCCATATTTTTCAAATCCCTTCTCGAATTCATTCCACTTCCCTTCAGAATCAAAATACTTTGCGAGCTGGTTAGGCGCGGGCTCGCCCAAGAACAAACCGTCAAAACGCAAGGGGTTTTCTTCTGTTACACTAATGCCGATAGGAACCACCGTTAATTCTTTAGACCCAATGTAGGGAACTTCGGAAACGGGATATTTCAGCGTCATTGCGCTCACCGGCCGCGGTAAGCCCACAGGCAAGGAATGTGCCAACAAACCGGCCTGCCTCAAGTGCCCCGCAATCTCCCAAATTCTGGTGAGCCTGCTAAATTCACCTTCAAGCCCTGCCCGGCTAAGCGCAAAGTCAGGATCTCCACTAATCAGATTCAATGTAAGAATGGAATCTGGAAGATGAATGGCCCCTTTAATTTTCAGCCATCGGCCGTTATTCAATGGATAGAGACTCACGCGATAGCTCACTCCCCGCTGTAAAGGTATCAATTGACTGAAAACCTCAGGGTTATCCTGCTTGAGTTGTTCCACCAATGCCCAGGCAACGGGAATTGGAATATCTAGCCCTGCCGGTGGAGGAGCCATTTCTTCTCCAATAACACCCTGGACTTTTGCCAGAGACCAAGGAATACCTAATGCCAGTTCCCTGGCTGGGCTTATCCTGTCTTCTGAGCTCACATGAGAACCCCGCTGGCCCCTGATCAACTCTATGAAATTACCGCCCGATATTCTCTTGAGCTTTTGCTGATATCTTGCCTGCATTTTTTTGGCCAGAAGATTGAGGGAGCGCTCTTTAGACCAGTTCGCCAGGGATTCGATAGTCGACGCAAGTTCAGAAAACTGGATAAGCCAATAGGCGTGTGAGCTCTTGCGATAAGCATCCCACTGGCCTTGCGACACAGCGCTAAAGTCAATGCGCAACAGCCGGCGCATCAAATCCCTTGCTCTTATATTCTCATCCATCCCCCCAAAATAATATTCAAAAAATCCTGGTTCTGCCTCAGGAACGTACCTGTCGTCATATATTGGAATGCGTCTGTGCGCAAGATTGAGAATGACATCATCCGAAACTCTGACAAGAGATTGAGCTAACCCTTCCCTGCGCGCAGCATCAGAGAGTAAATAATGTTTATCGAGCAATTGCTGTTGATCTCCTGAAACATGGATCAGCTCCATCTTGTCACTAAGAATCCATATTCTTGTGCCATCGTCAAGTTCGATATTATAGGCAACGCGATAGGACTCATCCCTAACTTTCATCTGTTGGAAATCCATAGAAAAAGAAAATGGCAATGATAGTTCCTTTCCCATTCCTTGCGAAATTGCCTCCGGCCCTCTGCCGGGCGCAATTGTTCTTTTGCGTAGAATACGCGTGATCACGCCAATTCCCTCAAGAGCAGAGGAAAAGGTGCCTGTCGCCATTTTCATATATCGCAGGAGATTCTTTACCGGCCGGATGATGCCGAAGAAAGCCAACGAGGCGGGATTGATCGTTTCCGGTTGTAATCCCATTATTGGCGGAGCCGTGGGCAAGTAGGCCGTCAGATCGGCGGCGCTCCTGATCGCCTCGGCAGAGACTTCCGTAACGCCTGTTATCATCGCGGCCAAGATACCGCCAAGGACAACGACCATTACAACCGCCAAACGAGTCAGAAGGTAGAGATAGGTATCCTGGGATATGCGGGACACCTCCAGGGATCCCCGGGCGACCTCAAAGATCATCTTGCGAATAACTTCTTCAATGCCCGGCGTATTCCAAATCAACGCACGCCCACCAGGCTTGAGGATGCTGGGAAGACCCCTCACAAACCGTCTCAAAACGCGCCCCTCCTCATCCCAGTCCCAAAATCCAGCAAGCCCACGATCGATCTTAAAGGAACGGACATGATCGGGATCTGTTTCCTTGGGATCGACGTACGCAGGCATTTCCCAAAAGACCCAGTCAAATTGTTTATTCGCAACCCGTGGCCGGCCCGCGTCATCAATGACATTGTCGCCGACCATGGCATGGACAGTGAACCCGGCGATCTCGGCGAACGCCTGCACGTTGGCAACCTCGAACGGGTTGATTCCGATCGCCCAGAGAGGGCGGTGTGTCCGCCGCGATATAAACCACGAATCCGAACCCATACCCGGCCACATCACCAACACCTCATGGTCATCCTTAAGTTCAGGTGAAGTTAGTAACCAGTAGTAGTATGGTCGGTCTATGGCGCGGGGCAACAACCCCCCCCCTTGGGAATACACCTTTGGGTAGAGTGGCACGATCAATTGATGCCGCTCTGGCACATCCCGCTGGAAGACAATGAAGGAGAACGTTTCCGGCTTAAACCCGGTAGCTCCCCACATACCTGTGTGCTCATCCATCGCCATGTAGACGTAGGACGGTGCATCACCCCCTCCAATACTGTTATAGGACCACATGTCCTCAAACTCATCCAGGAGCATCTCATAGTGTCTCTCGACCGCCTGAGCCAGCTTGCACCAATGGTCTTTCGCATTCGGATCCCCAAAACGGGGAAGAGTGAAATGGTACGGGGAGAAGTCAAAATAGACCGGCCGGGCGCGGCTACTGTTCACCTCTTCCGGGGCTGGAATGACAGCGATCAAATGACTGGCTGAATCGTAGACAAGATCAAACAGGGTAGCGGCGTTGCCCAATTCAAATTGTAAAGTTTCCAAACCTTGCGGAGATTGCGCCGGTTTCGCTCGCTGGCGGAGACGGATGCGCCGGATCATCAGATCATGGGTCCGGCGTTGCCGAAGGATTTCCACTTGAGGATCCCCTACAGGGCGAGGGTGGTTCAGCCCCAAAATGGCCAACAATTTTTCCGCAATATTCACTCCGCCGACCACGCTCGCCACGGCCCAGACTTCTCGGACCGCCCCCCATTCCCCGCTGGCGAGGTAGAGGAAAGAATCGGCGGCGCTCCTGATCACCTCGGCAGAGATCTCGGCAACGCCTATCGTCATCCCAACCAGGAGCCCGCCGGCGATGGCGAAGATGACTAGAAGCGGCTTCACTAACCGAAGCGAAGGCCCTTGCTTGACCTTGTGTGCATTGGACTTTGGTCCTCTGGGGCCGTGCTCAATCCGGCTTAACAGGCGCCTGATTGTTCGACGAGCATGGATAAACAATGCGCTTCCCCAGATGCCTGACCCGCCGCTCAGCATGAGAAGTATGCCGTGCGTCCACCCGGTGGCGGCCCAAAGGAGTGCGGCCATGACCAAGCCCGATACGACCAGTCCCGCTCCCAGCGATCCTGAGGATAACACGGGTCTGGCGGCCTCAACATATTTCGACGCCCCGCGATCGGCGTCCTTGGCAGCCTGCAGAGCGCGCAAGAGGACGCGCTGGGCAGGATGAGGAGGCAGCTGCTTCAAGGATTTCCCTGCGATCGCCTGCTTGACCAACATTATCCGCTCGGTAAAAATCCGGTCGCGGGCGGCATGGAAGAGCCGATCTCTTGTATCTTGGAAGAGATCTTCAGCCGCACCGGCAATGAACGCCACCATGCCGAACCAGAGGGCAACCAGCCCTGCCCGCTCCCAAAGGCCGAGGACGCGCCCGACGACGGCGTCAGCGCCCATTGCCGCGCCCTGCGCGGCGTGCAGCAATTCGGGCAGGAGCATCCCCGCGCCCAGCAGGCCAAGCGCGGCCAGAACGGAGAATAATACAGTGGGGAGGCGCAAACCGCGCTTTGTGCCGTGCTGCCAGCCGGCGGAGCGAGCTATCCTCGCAAGTTCCTTGCTGAGCCGACTCAAAGAGGAGTCAAAAAATTCGGCATCAGTTACGGTCAGGCGATTGGTTTTCCGCATGACAGAAAACTTCTCAAGCACTTCCGTCCAGAATTGCGCTAAATTTTCGGCCGCTTCCAAGGTCGAACGGGCCCGGGTTAGATGCAAAGCTGCGGCCATCATTGTGAACTTTCCAAGCTTTTCCCGGTCGGCACGATCCAACGCAACGATCACTCTCGCCACATCGGTTATCCATGCTTTGAACTCTATCTGGATTTTTTCCCTTCGTTTCATGCGATACTCATTAAGATCAATGACAGCGCCTGCTGATTGGATAAACCCACCACGGCCCTGCCGGCCGTCTCCCCGCGCATGGCTCACCCGGCCCCTCTCACCGAAGAGCTGATCGGATGGCCGGGAGCTGCGCGGCTTGGGCCAGCCTGTGAGACGATCTGCTTGCCACGACGCATGGCCGAGAGGACGATAGCGCTCTTTAACGCCAGGGCCACGTCGTCCTGAGCCGGCAGGCGCCTTGCTATTCGGCTCCTTGGTGTCAGAGCCTGTCGTAGTTTGCCGCGCGGCCGGCTTTCCTTTTTTGGGTCCCTTTTGCAGCTGATAGGGCCAGGGGCTCAATTTCTTCTTTGGGGTCTCTTCGGGCTTTGGCGTCGCTGCAACTTCGGAGAAACGTACCACGTCGAACTTTGAGAGCCACTCAGGATTGTTCGGGAAAAACGCGGTCACATTCCCTTCGTTTGCCCATGGCTCAAACTCCGAGTTGAGCGGCGCCAAAACGACAAAGGTTCCCGCCATCTCAAAAGAACCGATGTGCTTCACGCCGGGGCTAACGCTGGTCACCCGAAAGTACTTGCCGTTATATTTCACGCCCCGATCAGTGTCGCCCGCCAAAGATTTCAGCTCATCCATTGTGAATTGTTTAACTTGCCGCGCAGCCGAGCCGACCGCCAAGCCTGGGCCAGGATCCTGATTAGTAGTATCTTTCCGTGAGCGCTTACTCTCTTCGCCGCTGCGTTTACTGCCACCAGAGCTATTTGGATTGCCATCACCAATAAATAACCCGCCGGGTGTTTTAATAAAGCCATGTTCCCCCAACCAATCCTTCTCATCCGGCGTCCATCTATCAATGCGGGCGATGATCGGTCCGCCCCGCGGCATCGTCGCCGCCCACGCCATAAATTTTTCCTCATACCTAAACTGGCTGGCAGTTTCAGAAAGTACCCTAAAGCCATATCTTTTGACCAAGGCTCTTTCTTGTTTTAGAGCAACTGAGACACCACCCTTCTCCATAACAAATAACTGCCGGTACCCCTCATTAAGCAATGCATAACCCCCACCGATGAAAGTTCTGACGATGAACCCTTTCCTCTGCAAGGCGGGGATCAGCATGATGCTCTGAGCGTTTGTTGCGCTATATAATTCCGGCCAGTAACCAATATTGGAGACTATGACAATTTCATTATTGGTTTGTTCAAGACTATTGGCGATGGCTTCCGTATTATTAAGATCCTCCCTATGAACCCGGTAGTGCTCACCGATTCTCAAGCCATTAAGCTTAAGGTTTTTCTCCGCCTCTTGCGAACTTTTGGGATCAATTTCAATCAAATCCAACGTGGAGGCCCCCAGTTTTGCGCCGACCAAGGATAATAGGCCGTCGCCTGACCCGGCATCAATAAGCCGCTTCCCGGCAAGATCCATGTTGAGCATAAGAGTGATGACCAAAAGCGGGTGTTCTTGGCCAAAGAAGGAACCCAGCCAGTTTTTTCTAAAATCCGCGATCCAAATCACGTTTGCGCCCAGTTCCCTCTTCAGCGCCGGGCTCAAACGGGATTGGGCTTTCTCCTCCAAGAAAAACAATGGGCCGAACCGGACAAGGGCTGTTACCCCCTCACCTTTGGGCCAATACCAGCTTTCCCAGACAATAGGCATCGATCCATACTGAATGGAACGATCATGAATAAATAATTTTAAGTTTAGTTTTTTCCCGATGCCGGCACTAAGACGGCTGCTATATTGCTCATCCCAGTGTTGTGCCAATGGAACCCCTCCGTAAGTTCTTTGACCCACGGCTAAGGCAAACAACGGGGTAAAATTACCGAGATCAACCCCCGGCGCTGCGGCGGGCCCCGTAAAGAAGCCGATAAGATCTCTAATATACGGGACGGGCCAGGACGAATCGGCCAATGCCTCCGCCGCCTGCAGCGCCTCTGGCAGGATCATTGACGCGGCTAACAGACCAGCCGCAACCGCCACCAGCAGGTTCGCCGCCGGAGTCCGGAACACGCGCGGTTCGGCTTTATCGGTAACAGGGCTGGAGGCCAAGCGCGCCACACGCCCGGCCTCCCTCTTTTCAGCCTCTGTTTCCACGGAGAGTTTGACAAATATATCTTTCGGCTCTATAGTGATGCCCCTCTTCCCTTGAACATCCCCTCCCCTTAAACCCGCAGCAAAAGGAGAAGCCGACATGATGAGAAGAGAAACCAATCCATTCGACAGGGACAGAGAGTTCGCGGTCATCCTGGAAGATCTCCACAGCAGATTCGATGTATTGGTAGAAGGTCTGAACAATCTGAGAAGCAAATTCGATATGATGTTTGCTGAACTCGGCTGCCGGAAAGAGTAGTTGTTCGTATTAAAAACTGACGTGCGTTTTCTTAAGGAAGATGTGAGCACCCTCAAGGACGATATGCGGGTAGTCAACCCATTCGACTCTCCCCGCCATAAATGGCGGGGCTTGTGGTTCGACAAGCTCACCATCCCGAGCGAAGTCGAGGGACTCAGGGTTGACTCTGAGCGGCGCCTTTTTCCCCGCTCTTCAGAGCGGGGCTTGGGCGCCGTCGAATGAGTCAAGACCGACATCGTTGAGATCAAGGGCATCCTAAAGAACCACGCTGTGCGATTGTCCCGCATGGAAGTTGCTCTGGCATAAAGGCTGTCCGGCGGCCCGCGCGGGCCGTTGACATCCATTTGCGCTTCATCAGCCGTAATAACAAACTCGTGCCCGCCGCGCCGGTTGGTTGGGATCATATTGCTGACGGCTGACGGCCGATGACGGACAGCTTTCACTGCGACCGGCGAGCTGGAGTGAGCATTGGAGATAAAAAGCTCAGGCTTGACTTTTCCAGGTCTAAATGATACATTGACACCGGAGATAAAAAGATGAAAAATATTTTGGAACATATTTCCATAAATCCAAACATATGCCATGGCAAACCCTGCATAAAAGGCCATCGCATAATGGTCTGGCAAATACTGGATCTGCTGTCCACCGGAATTAAACCTGAAGAAATAATTGGTGAAAATTATTTCCCCCGAATAACCCTTCAAGATGTCTACGCCTGCATTGCCTATGCCAATCAATTGGTCAAGAACGAAGAAGTTCACTTCTTTGAAGAAATAAAAGCCCGCTAAGATGAAACTACTGATTGATGAGTGTGTCTTAGGCCAAACGGCGAAGTTGCTTAAGAAAGAAGGATTCCCAATTATAACTCTCCATGAATTAGGCAAAACTTCTTCCAGCAATGGCGCGGTTATAAATATTGCTAATAAAGAAAAGACAGTAATTGTTACCAATGATTTAGACTTTAGCAACCTTATCCTGTACCCTTTAGGCTCCCATCCAGGCATTATTGTTTTAAGGCCAAGATTAGACGCGCCCCAGGCAATAAATGATGTCCATAGAATTTTAATAGCGCTGCTTAAAAAACTTAAGCCTTCCGAAATAGAAAAATCACTTATTATCGTAGACCGCAATAAATACCGCATAAAGAAATAGCCTAGTGATTTTTCCCGCGCATCTGCCTCCACCGGCGAGCTGGAATCAGAAACAGAAATGTCTTTATTCTTTCTCCTAAGGTGTTCAATGGACCGTATTATCGCTGTTTGAATCCAGGGCCTGATGACCTCCCCTCGTGAGGCTTCATCAACAAGTTGATTGAGATGCCAGTATCCGCCTGCCCGGTGATCATCCATTTCCATGATGTACGGTGACATCATTTCATCCACAATGATATCCTCGCCCACGAAATCCTGAAGCGGAACAATTCCCAATCCCCTCTCCCGATCCGTCTGCGTTTCTTCAATGTGAGATTGAATCGCGCGGTATGCCTGCAGAGCGAGCGCCTCGACTGAACGCCACAGACGCTCACCCTCCTGCGGTGTCAAACAAAGCTTCTCAGCGAGCTGCTTAAACGTCATCGGTATCGCATCACGACTTAGGTTGACCACGCCTTTGCCTACACGAACAACCGAACCGGTAACACGGGGCTCTCCGGATGAATATCTAGAAGCCATTTCATAACCTCTTTTTGTCATCCCCGCATGCTTTAAGCGGG
>MHGR01000087.1:5147-10338 GCA_001805655.1 Omnitrophica WOR_2 bacterium RIFCSPHIGHO2_02_FULL_52_10 | reverse complement strand
ACGGCATGACCTGGCTGGTATCGGCGATGGCGGACGACAAGAAAAAGGACATCCGCCTCGAGGCGGCCATCGCGAAGCATTTCTGCACCCAGCACTGCTGGCGGATCGCCGATGAAACCATGCAGATCCGCGCCGGCCAGGGCTATGAGACCTCCGATTCGCTCAAAGCGCGCGGCATGAAAAGCTGGCCCGTTGAGCGGGTGATGAGGGACGTGCGCATCAACCTGATTATCGAAGGGACGACGGAAATCATGCGCCTGTTCATCGCGCGCGAAGCGCTTGACCCGCATCTCCAGAAGACCAAACCGCTTATGAGCGCAAAAACCGGCGCTTTGGGTATCCTCAAAGCGACCTGCGCGGTTTTGGGTTACTATGTCCCGTGGTATATCGGCCTTTGGCTGCCGGCGTTCCCGAAATATGAAAAAGTCCACCCGGCTCTGGACGGGCATATGCGCTACGTCGGGAAAATGAGCAAAAAACTGGCCAGATTTGTGATTCACCAGATGATGCGCCACCAGAAAAAGCTGGAATCGAAACAGACGGTTTTGAACCGTGTTGTCGACATCGGCACGGAACTGTTTGCGATTGCTTCGACCTGCAGTTACGCGCAGCACATGCGCGAGACCGAAACGGACAAGCGCAACGCCGTTGAGCTGGCCGACCTGTTTTGCTGCGAGGCCCGCGCGCGCGTCGACACGTTGTTCAGAAACACGCACGGGAACCATGACCGCAAGAAACTGTCCGTGTCCAGGAAATTGCTGTCGAATCAGTATGAGTGGCTGGAAAGCGACATCGTCAAACAATAACTCCCCTGTGCACAAGCAGTTCTTTCCCGAGGGCCGGGACACGGGCAACGAGCGGCCAAATATCTTTTAGATGCCATTATGGGCGGACTTTCTTCCTTAGTTAACCGGCTTCATCTTGTCAAGCAAATCCCTATCTTTGAGAAACTCAACTGGTTTGAGCTGCAGAAAATAGCCCGCAAATCCATTGTCGCCGAATACAAAAAAGGTGATTTTATCGCCCAAGAGGGCAATCCACCGGATTTTTTTTACTGCCTTGTTTCCGGCCGGCTGCAGGCCTATTCGATGACCTCCGGCGGGGCGAAAGACAACGTGGATTTTATCCACCGCGGGATGCACTTCGGAATCATTTCCGCCCTGACCGGGGAGAACCACTCCATGACCTTCGAGGCCATCAATGATTCCATCGTACTTAAGATCCCCGTGGCCGACTTTAAGACCATCCTGAAAGCGGTCCCTCATTTAGGCATCGAGCTCAGCCAGCACCTATCCCGGCGCATCCGGCGCAACGTGAAGGGGACCACGTCGATTTTTGAAAGCACGGTCATATCGGTTTACAGCCCCATCAAGGGGACGGGCAGCTCGACGTATGCGGCCAACCTGGCCTTAAGCCTCCAAAAGGAAACCAAGAAAAGGGTTATCCTGGTCAATATTTATTCCAGCAAGAACGACACGGCCTCCAAAACGCCTGTCCAGCAGGATAACGCGACCCCGCAGTGGAAAAAGCCCGCCATTGAGTTGAATCAGATCGTTGACGACCATGACAGAATCCTGGAAAATGTGATAAAAGAAGATCTCAAGATTGATCTGCTCAATGTCAAATTTGACCCGGACGATGCCGGGCTCAAGGGCACCATCGGGGCGTTCGTCAGCGCGTTTGTCGGGGATTATCATTACGTGGTCGTCGATCTGCCTAACGAAATGGATGATATCGTCCTGGAGGCCCTCACACAGTCCGATACGGTGCACCTGATTTCATCGGACCGCAAAAAGGACCTGGAATCGATCCGGCGCGTGGTCGACCGCCTGGAAACGACGCTTAAGGATAAGTTCCGGGTGGAACAGGTCAGGGTTATCGTCCGGTCCATCCATGACAAAATTTATTTGTCGTTTGAAGAGATCAACAAATACATTGATTTTCGCGTTTACGGCTCCCTGCCGTCCATTAGCCCTTCGGAGTTGACGGAAAAGATCGACACGGCACATTTGTTCTTTTTCCGCAGCCACCCCAAAAGCGCTTACGCGCAGGCGGTCACGAGGATTGCCCGGCAGATCGGCGGGGTCTCCGTCGGACTGGTGCTGGGGGGCGGCGCGGCGCTGGGCCTGGCCCATATCGGCGTTATCCGGGTCCTGGAGCAGGAAGATATCCCCATCGATGTCATTGTCGGCAGCAGCATGGGGGCACTGATTGCGGCGCTGTGGGCCGTCGGCAAAAGCGCCGATGAGCTGCAGGAAGTGGCGCGGGAGTTTAGAGGCCGGTTCAGCAAGTTTAAGCTGGTGGATCCGCCGTTATTCCCGGTTTCCGGGCTGATCAGCGGGCGGGCCATCCGGCGGTGGCTGAGAAAGCATTACGGCAACAGGACGTTTTATAATGTCCGTGTCCCGCTGAAGATCGTCGCCTATGATCTTGTGCGCCGGGAGGAGATTGTCATTGAAAGCGGTTCGATTGTGGAGGCGGTGCGCAAGAGCGTTGCCATCCCCGGCGTTATCCGTCCCATCCAGGAAAATGATCAACTGATCATTGACGGCGGCGTCCTCAATCCCCTGCCGACCAATGTCTTGGCCAGCCGCGGCATCAAGAAAATCATCGCCATCAATGTTCTTCAATCGCCGGAGGACGTTTCAGAGGGCTTTGACATTACCCATCACCAGTTAAAGAAGGAAAGAGAAGTCAAATTTATCAAAACCCCCTTCCAGTATGTCGGTTTCCGCGTCCGCAACGCCCTTTTCAAGGTGTTTAACCCGAATATCTCCGACATCATTATCCAAACCCTCCAGGCATCCGAATATGTCATCTCCGAGCAAAGCGCCCAACAGGCCGATGTGGTCATCCACCCGGACCTTGTGGGGGTCAAATGGTACCAGCTGGACCGAGTGGACGACCTGGTCCAGCGCGGCGAGAAGGCGGCCCGCAATCTTCTCCCGGCCATCAAGAAACTGATTGAAGAGTAGGGAACGGTTTTAAACCGTTCCCTACGCGCACACCCTCCGGCCCGGGTCGGAAATAATTTCCCCGCGCGCATGCCAGCGCGGGGTTATCCGTTCAACGCAGGGACAGCGCAGTGTGCTGTCCCCTACATATATTTCAACCAACCCAACAATTCCCCAATAAACCCAAAGAGCCCAACAAAACCAATAACCCCCCTTATTTTACCTTGTCACCCAAACGGCTTGAGGGTACAATAGGCGCATAACTGCAAGGTACGGAAGGGGAAGGGGTTGTTCACCTTTTAGGGCCGGGATCGGCAAGCGGGTCTTTTTTAGCGGTAACACCTGCTCGTGTCGGTATTGTTATGGCAGCGCTCGCGGTGCGACTTCATCTAATACTTGCATCGCTTTGCTCTGCAAGTATAAGATTTCGTCGAGGCACGGAAGGGGAACGGATGAAGGAATTGATGGGGAATTCACAAATTTAACGACCGCAGCGCGCGCACTGGAAAAAAAGATTCAGGAGGATTGGAGGAAGATTTTATGAAAAAAAAGAACAAACAGGTTGTCCCTAACAACAGCTTTACGGAGTTTCTGCTTTACACCACCCCAAACGGCAAGGTAAAAGTGGAGATATTTTTGCGTGATGAAAATATTTGGCTTACTCAAGCAAAAATCAGTGAGCTTTTTGGGGTTGAAAGAAGTGTCGTGACAAAGCATCTGCAAAATATTTATGCTGAGGGTGAATTAAATAAAGAAACAACAAGTGCAAAAATTGCACAAGTTCAAGCTGAAGGGGAAAGGCAAGTGACCAGAGACGTTGAGTTTTATAATCTCGACGCGATTCTCTCTGTTGGTTATCGGGTCAATAGCGCGCAAGCGACGCAATTTCGCGTCTGGGCGACCGAAAGGCTAAAAGAGTACATCATCAAAGGTTTTACTATGAACGATGAAAGGCTTAAAGACCCTCACAATTATTTCGGCAAAGACTATTTTGAAGAGCAGCTTGCCCGAATCAGAGATATAAGGTCAAGCGAAAGGCGCATGTATCAAAAGATTACTGATATATATGCTCAGTGCAGCGCGGACTATTCTCCAGACAGTGACATCACCAAGCAATTTTTCGCGACAGTACAAAACAAGCTCCACTTTGCCATGACAGGCAAGACTGCCGCGGAGATAATACACGAAAGAGCGGACAGCGCTAAAGCGCGTATGGGGCTGACTGTTTGGAAAAACTCCCCCCAAGGTAATATTCGAGAGTCCGATGTCGTAGTCGCTAAAAACTATCTGAACGAAAAAGAGCTTGATCTCCTCAACAGGATCGTGACCATGTACCTTGATTTTGCTGAAATGCAGGCCAAGCGCGGGATTATTATGTATATGAAGGATTGGATATCAAGACTGGACGCGTTTCTAAAATTTAATGAGCGACAAATACTCGGGGACGCTGGAAAAATTACTCACGCAGTTGCGCAGGCGCTGGCACTGAAAGAATTTAAAAAATACCGCAAACAGCAGGATAAGAATTATGTCTCTGACTTTGACCGCGAGGTGAAGAGAATCATTCGGCAATCAGCGAAAAGGGATCGCAAGAAGGGGTGAAGGTTTCATCGCAGGCAACTATCCGGAAACTCCGGATAGTTCGATGCGGCGAGCAACGAGCGACGGGACACGAATTCCGGGCCACGGGTCACGGGCCATGAGTGACGGTGAATTTGGCCAACCTGTCACATGAAAAAGTTCCTGGCACGTTATTTCTTGTATTAAAGTTAGGGGGTGAAAAATAATTATGGAATTAAAATATCTTGCCTTGGGGGCCAAAATATTTATCGGTATTTATTTAAGTATTTTTCTTCGGTTTGTCTCGGTTGAAGATAAGCATAAATTCAAATGGTTATTTGTAGTTTTCAATGTTTTAGCCGGTGGTTTTATAATATTTACTGCAGTTTATGCATTTATTTCAGGTGAGGCAAAAAGTAAAACAGAAAATATGTTTAGGGAATATGCCAGTGATAAATTGAGTGAGTTAGGATACGGCATGTACGGTGTGGGGCATAATCTCAAGGAGCTCAGTGATTCGGAAGATAAAAAGAGTAATCCATTCATGCATCATGATTATCAGTTAAATATAGCCCTGAAGCTTGATGATATAAATCAGAATATTGCTTCCAGTTTCAATCGTTTTTTGACAATGGCAATCAGAACATAAATTGAAATGGCGGTCCATATTTGAGTCT
>MHGR01000087.1:0-5130 GCA_001805655.1 Omnitrophica WOR_2 bacterium RIFCSPHIGHO2_02_FULL_52_10 | reverse complement strand
TCAATCGTTTTTTGACAATGGCAATCAGAACATAAATTGAAATGGCGGTCCATATTTGAGTCTTAACAGCATTTTGGGAAGTGCCAAAAAATGCTTTGATTCTTAAATGCTGCTTGATCCATTTGAAAAAGAGCTCAATTTGCCAGCGTTGCTTGTAAGCCTGCGCAACGGTTAAGGCCGGCAGCGAGAAATTGTTTGTTAAAAAGACGTAATACTGGCTGTGTTCTGAATCGAAAAATCGTACGCGCCTGAAATATTCGGGATAATCTTTTGCGGCGTAGAAATTCTTTAAACGAACCGTTTGATCCGATCTGAGTCCAGTTGACCTGTCGACAACACGCGAATAAATCCTTGCGACCTTTAAGTTGTCTTTGGCGCGGATGATAAAACATGCTCCGGATTGGTTGAAGCAATAGAGTTTTTCGAAGTCCGTGTATCCACGATCCATGATGTAAAAAGATCCCGGCTCGGGAATGAGAATGTCCAGAATATTGACTTCGTGAACCTTCGCCGGAGTTATCTCGACGAAGGATGGAATGGGGCCGCGTAAATCCAAAAGCGTATGCAATTTGATCCCGCCCTTGGTCGTTCTGAATTGGGCCCAGGGAAACAGGGACAAAGACAGATCGATAATGGTTGCGTCTAACGCGTAAACCGTTTCTTCCAGATCGAGAACAAATGGATCGTCTGAATAGAGATCTCTGGCGCGATGAATTAAGACTTGAGCAAAGTTGGCGTAAATACGCCAGTCCCGATTCTCGTTGGCCCTGGCTAAGGTTGTCCGGCTGATTTTGCCGCGAATACCCATGTGGTAAAGTTTGCTTTGCATGGATCGCAAACAAGCTTCGATGTCTCGCAGGCTCTCGCGGAATGTTAATTGGGCAAAGGCCATGCACAAAAATTGATCCATGCATGAAAAGTTTTGGACTTTGTAATCGCCTTTGTATCTTTTGACGCATCTGCGAAATTGATGGAGCGGAAGAAATTCCATGAGTTGAGAAAAAACGGTTTTGCCTGCATTCATTGATGACTCCTTTGTTGGAATCATCAGAATATAGCAATTTGCGATTCAAATCGATTACACTTGGTTTTTGCCTTAACTTGTTCATAGTATGCGAATTAAGAAAATTTGTTAAACAAACAGCGGGACACTACTGATGTAAACTATAAAGTTATTATTTTCCATGATAGTTCGAGAATAGCACCTAATTATATGGATGGTCAAGCTGATTATACCAATCTTATGTGTGGTTTCTCGGTTTTAAATATTCGGGACAGACACTAATAAATGGCCATTTCGGATGAACGGAACAGGATAACCCAAGAAAGCAATCGAAATTCACCTGTCAGACCGGGAAAAACTGTCCCTAATATCTATGCCCCCGTCAAAGCTCCCAACCGCGCACAAAACTCTCTTCCTGAAAGTAAAGCTAACTCTCATACTTGGCCGGCAGCGTGTCGAAGCCAAGCCGGTAAAAATACTTGCATTATGTGCATGCACATATTATACTTAACGTAGAAAGGAGGTCCTCCCATGCCGAACATGACTCTTGCCATTCCGGAAGACCTAAAGGATAAAATGGACCGTTTCAAGGAGATCAACTGGTCCGAGGTCGCGCGCCAGGCCATACGCGAAAAAACACAGCTTTTGGAACGCATGAACCAGATGCTTGCCGGCAGCGCGCTGAATGACGCTTCCATCAAGGCCAGCGCCGCCAGGATCAAAAAGAACGTGTCTAAAAAACACAAGATGGGCTAATGCATGCAACTTGTTGTTGATGCCAATATACTTCTGGCTGCCTTTTTAAGGAAGGCGCTCACGAGGGAACTACTGTTGGACGCACGGCTTGAACTGGCGGCCCCTGAGCATCTTCTTTCGGAAACACGGCGCCATCTGCTCAGGGATGCGTCGATCGGAAAACGCATCGGGCTGCCCGTTGAGCAAATCGAAACATTGTTTTTTTTGTTGACCTCCCGCATTCAAGTTTTCCCGCAAGTCTCGTACCGGTCTTTCATGAAACAAGCGCTGCAACTGGCCGCGCACCGTGAAGACGCGCCTTATCTGGCATTGGCGCTGATGTTAAACTCGGCCGTGTGGTCGAATGATAAAGGGATGAAGGAACAGACGGCCGTGGCGGTTCATACAACTTCTGAATTGCTGTCGATATTGCAAGAGATGAGTGAATGAGAAGGCGGAATATTTGGGACGGAGCCCTGACTTGAACGAACATATAGACGCTATACACAACGGAATGGCGTTTAACCGGTTGTGACGAAAATAGGGATAAACGTAACAGGCACTTTTAAGACAATCGTTAAAGCTCATGCCCCCTTCAAAACTCCCAACCGCATACAAAACTCTCTTCCAACAGGTTAAACAGACCCTGGTCCTCGGCCAACAGAGGATAGAAGCGGAACAAATATTAGGGACAGACACTAATTATCGGCCATTTGACAAAAAGCGAAGGGGACAATCCCCAAATAAGGGCAGGGCAGAGCGCAACAGTTCCTTAATAAATATGGGCCGACTCCCGGTTTGAGCACATCCATTCCGGCCCGAGCAGTTTCCGAATTGGCGGTTTTTGTGCGGCGCCGCGCGGCTCAAACCCCGGTATCCGCTGCCGCTCTTGACAGGCCGTACAACTGTGTGGTATAAGGTATACAGGTTTATCCCCCTGTTAATCCAATCAAACAAAAGGGGGATTGTATGCCAAAACCTGCACCCGCCATTTCACAAATCGACGGCCTGAACGTCCGGCCCAGCGGACCCTGGATTAAGAAAAAATACCATTATTTAAAAAGTTATTGTGATATTTTCACAAGAGCCATGGGCAAAATGTGGGCTCCGTCCGCATTGACATTTATTGACCTATTTTCCGGCCCGGGCCGATGCTTGATAAAACAAACCGGAGAAGATTTAGAAGGCTCCAGCTTGATCGCCCTCCAATATGGTTTCTCGGATTATATTTTTGTGGAGCAGGACAGGGCCGCACTGAATGCTCTTAAAACGCGCTGTCAAAATTCGCCCAAAAGAAAAAACATCAGTTTTATCCAGGGTGATTGCAACCTTGTTATTGATCAAGTCATTGAACAATTGCATCCCCAAGGGCTGACGCTTGCGTTTATAGACCCCGCCAAGATCAATATAAAATTCGAAACAGTCAAGCGATTGACCGAGGACAGAAGAGTCGATCTATTGATCAATATTATGGATGGCATGGACATCAAGCGAAATTTTGTCCGGTATAAAAAACAAGGTAACCGGTCAAGGCTAGGTGAATTTCTGGGAGGAAATGTCCCGTGGGCAAAATTAAGAAAACCGTCCGATGCTGTTGATCTGTATAAAGACCGCATCAAAGATTTAGGTTACAAGACAGTAGAATTTAAAGATATCCCTGTTTATAATACAAGACAAGCTCCGATGTATTTCCTGTTTTTTGCATCGAAACATGACCGTGGAACAGTATTCTGGAAAAAGATCACCGTCAAAGATGATCAGGGACAAATTGAATTCCTATAGTCAAGCGTATGGCCGACAAATCGACAATTGAATGGACCGATGCGACGTGGAATCCGGTCACGGGATGCGATAAAATCAGCCCGGGGTGTAAACACTGTTACGCCGAGAAATTTGCGGAGCGCTGGCGGGGGATCCCGGGGCATCCCTACGAGCAGGGTTTTGATCTGCGGCTGTGGCCGGAACGGGTGAAATTGCCGCTGCAGTGGAAAACGCCGAGAATGATTTTTGTCAATTCCATGTCCGATCTGTTTCATAAAGACGTGCCGGATCATTTCATAAGGGAAGTCTTTGAAACAATGTGCCTGGCCGACCATCATATTTTTCAGATATTGACCAAGCGATCCGGGCGGATGATGGAATGGACCGAAAAATATGTTGCCACAGGTAAACTGCCCGAACATATTTGGATGGGCGTTTCGGTGGAAACTCAGGGTTATGCCTGGAGAATCAGAGAATTACAAAAAGTCCCGGCAAAAGTGAGATTCCTTTCTGTCGAGCCGCTGCTCGGCCCGGTCCATTTGCGGGCGAAAGATTTAAGGGGTATCCGCTGGGTCATTGTTGGCGGTGAGAGCGGGCCCAAAGCCAGGCCCATGGACCCGCAATGGCCTCGCGCTATCCGAGCGCAATGCCAAAAATATAATGTCGATTTCTTTTTTAAGCAATGGGGCGCTTATAACGAAGCTGGTGAGCGGGTTGGGAAGAAAGAGGCCGGGCGTATTCTTGACGGCAAAGTTTGGGATGCAATGCCGGCCATGGTATAAAGGAATAAAGAACACGTAAAATACGTTGAACCTAAGCACGTTGTACACAACTGAATGGAATTTAATCGATTGTGAAGAAAATAGAAGGAGGGGGTCCTATGAAAACCCCGGCCGCCAACGGCTACGCGGCGCTGGTCAAACATATCCGCCGCGAACTGCAGGAGCTTGATTTTATAATCAAGCGCCGCACCGCGGAGTCCTACTGGCAGATCGGGAAATTTATCCACACGCACCTCTTGGCCAGCCGACAGAGGGCGGAGCACGGGAGCGCCTTTTACGAACGGCTTGCCGGGGACGTCGACCGCGACGCGACCATCCTTTCGCGCACCGTGCAGTTTTACCGCGCCTACCCAATTCTTGCCGAACGGCAAGAAATATTCGGGACAGACACTAATTTACGAGGCCAGTAGACGTTGTACACAACGGGATGGCATTTAACCGGTTGTGAAGAAAATAGGGATAAACGTAACCGGCACTTTTAAATTGATAATCGTCAAAGCTCATGCCCCCGTCAAAACTTCCAACCGCGTACAAAACCCTCTTCCAACAGGTCCAACAGACCCTGGTCCTCGGCCAACAGAGAATAGAAGCGGAAAAGGTTAAAATATATTGGGAAACAGGGAATTTAATCCACGCCCATATTAAACAACACAAAGACCGTGCCGAATACGGGGCGCGGGTGGTGAAACAGCTGGCGCAGGACCTGCGCATGGAGCCGACGGTCCTGCACCGCTGCGTTAAATTCGCCCAGAAATATTCCCGCTCCCAGATTGTTGCCGCGCGGCAACAATTCAGCTGGAGTCATTACCGCAAACTGATCGCGGGAGTCATTACCGCAAACTGATCGCG
>MHGR01000086.1 GCA_001805655.1 Omnitrophica WOR_2 bacterium RIFCSPHIGHO2_02_FULL_52_10 | reverse complement strand
GATATCGCGAAAGGTAATCAATAAAACCTGCGAACATGTCGGCATAGATGTCCTGGCGATGGTCGATTCCGGCCAGGCGGCCCTGGCCAAACTGGAGGAATTGGCCTTAAAGAACGCCCAGCCGGACGTGATCCTGTGCGATATTCTGATGTCCGAAATGTACGGTTATGACGTCGCGCAAAAACTGCGCGCCAACAGGAAATTCGACCGTACCAAAATCATCGCTGTCACCAAAATATCTGAAGCGGACGTCGTCCATTACATCCGCGACGACTGTTTTAACGATTACTTGACCAAGCCCGTCATTGAGCAGGACTTGATCAACGTCCTTGCCAAAGAGCTCGGCTATAAAAAGCCCGGAGAGGAAAAGCGCACAGAAAAGCGGGCTCCCGCGTTCGCGGACATATCGGAATTCAAGGACATACGCATTCTCGTCGCCGAAGATAATGTCACGAATTTCATGCTGATTAAAGAATACCTGGACCAGCTAAAGTGCAGGGTTGATTATACGTACAACGGACAGGAGGCCATCCAGAGGCTTGAAGCCCGGGAATACGACCTGTGCCTGATGGACCTTCAAATGCCCGTTCTCAACGGCATCGAAGCGACAAAAATCATCCGTTCAAAAATCAGCAAGACGCTGCCGATCATCGCCATGACCGCGGCCGTGCTCAAAGAGGACCGGCAGCGGGCCAACGAGGCCGGGATGAACGACTTCCTGGAAAAGCCTCTGGATATCGTCAAGCTCAAGGAAAAAATCCTGCAGTATGGAAGGCCGGAAAAAGACGGGGAAAAAGATTCAGCCGCCGGTCAAGTGAAGTACAAAGCCCTGGTGGTCGATGATAATTCGATGAACCTCAAGCTGCTCACGGCCTTCCTGAAGAAATTGGCGTGCGCCTGCGACACGGCCGTCAACGGCGAGGAGGCCGTGGCAAAGGCAAAAACCGGCACCTACGATATCTGTTTCATGGATATCCAGATGCCTGTCATGAGCGGTGTCGAGGCCACCAAAATCATCCGGGAAGAAGTTTCTCAAGACCTCCCCATCATTGCCGTCACGGCGGTCAGTGATTACACGCGCGAGCGGAGCCTGGCGGACGGCATGAATGACTACATCGGCAAACCGGTCGACCGGGAAAAATTAAAAGAAATCATCGCCAAACACTGCCGCAAGACCGCTTAAGTCCCGAAGTGGCTAACGGACATGAACCTACGCATCGTCTTAATCGCGCTCCTGCTCTTCCCCTTCCTATCCGTAGCGCCCGGTTTTGCCCAAGCCGTCCTCGATGACGTGCGCCGGGATATCCTCAAAGAGAGCCGGGAGGAAATCAAGTCCATCACCGAGGAGCTCGAGCGCCATAAAAAAACATATATTGAGGAAAAGGAAACCAAGAAAAGAGAGTTTGAAGACAAGATCCTCAAGGCCCAAAAGCTGCGGTCGATCGAACAGCAAAACAAGGTCATCGGCGAATCACAAGACCTGCTCAATACCATTCAGGAAAAAACCGAGTTTAAGTCCGAAAAACGTTGGCGCTACGAAGAGCTGCTGAAAATTTATGCCGAAAAGCCCATCGAGGGAATGCCCCTCGAACAGCAGGAGCAGGCCGTCAACGAGCGCCTCGCGACGGCCACCGCCGAGCTGGTCGAATTGCTCAAAAGAAAGGCCGTCGAACAGGCTAAAAGGAAGCGCGGCGAGGCCCATGAGGAAGTCGAAGCCGACGAGCACCTGTTAGTCCAGTTGAAACAGTACACCCAGCTGGTGGAGCGCATCGAGTCATCGAAAGTGGCGCAGGAAGATAAGATTGTCACCAAAAAGGAAACGGTCATTCAGTCCACCGCGGAACTGATCGAGGCCTTAAAAAAGGAAGCCGTGCGCCGGACCGAACTTAAGGCAATGGCGAAAAAGAAAGAAGAGGGGCTCCAGGTCAAGAAATTTGAAGGCGTCTTCGGCCTGCATTACGGCTACGACACGAACATCAATGCCGACCCGCATTTTGAAGGCGGGCAGTTCGTGCGCAATTACTTTGCCCTCGACTGGCTCCCCTCGCTGAACCAATATCTAAAGGGCGACCTTGGCGTCTGGTATCTCGCGGATAACTATGCCGAGGACCAGGACGTCACGTTCAAGATCGCGGCCGGCAAGGCCAGCGCTCATGTCCATCCCTTCGGCAACGGCAACCTCATCCTAGAGTCGGGTTTTGAATGGGCAGACACGCATTATCCGAATAACCCCTCCCTCTCGACCAAGGAAAACAAATTGTTCTTGAACACAACCCATACTTTTTGGGGGAACTGGTCCCAAAACCTGAATTATGAGGGAACAAAAATATCCTATAACCAAAACCGGCTGGCGCGCGACGGCGCGGGCACAGACAAGCCTGAAACCCCGCTCGTAAAACTGACGCACGGCGTTGAGCATATCCTCAATTTCCCATCCATAAAAGGAACTTCATTCAAGCTCAGGCAGAAAGGACGCAAGCAAATATCCAATGATGCCTTTACCGACTTTTACGATTATTATTCTTATCAGGCGGTCGGGGAAATCGGCCGCAGCCTCACCGGAAAACTGTATGCCAAAACCAGCCTTGCTTATGAAAAAACAGATTACACCTTCCGCACGGTCAGCGCCCATCAAATCGCGCAGGAAGACAATGCCTACACCCAAAAAGTTACCCTGTTCTATTTCTTGGCTGATGATTGGATGCTCAACTACACGTGGACGCGCTCAAAAGTCGATTCCAACTACCCCATTTATGACTATGAGAAAATGAGCCACCTGTTCGGCGCTTATTACAGCTTTTAAAGAAAAAGCCCTAATTCATACGCCGAATTAGGGCTTCTCAATCCCATACCAATAAAATATTCACTTATTTCTTTCCTTTACCGTTATTGGCTCCATTACCGTTTCCATTGTCTGCGCCACCGCCTACTCCACCGGCACCACCACCGCCCATCCCTCCAGCGCCACCGCCACCAATTCCACCGGCACCGCCAACTCCGCCTGCGCCTCCGGCTCCGTCACCCCCGCCACCAATAATGCCATTGCCGGGATTATTAACTACCGCATCCGGTATATTTGCAGCAGCTGGTGTATCCTTGGACACGGCTTCTATGGCATTGGCCAACCCCGCCGTCCTCTTCATGAGCGCGTTTTCCAGCGCCTCCCGGGATTTCCCCGCGTGCATGCTCGCGAGCTTCTCTAAATGCGCGCCGATGACATCGGTGACCTTATCCAACACACCCAGCGCGTGTTCGGTATTATGTCTATTATTGGTATGATTGAGCCGTTGTTCTATCCGGTCGGCAAGCCCCGGATCGATATTCAATGCATCAAATGAGTCTTCTAAATTACCGGGAGACCGGATGAGCTCCAAGAATTCCGAACGGGCCTCCGGGTCCAGGCCTACGGCAGCTTCGTAAAATTGCTGATCAACAGCCTCCTGGGCATGCGCTGTATATAGTGGAAGCACCATCAATGCGAGCAACATTGTCAGGGATAATATTTTTTTCATAGCTTCTCCCCTCCATTCATTTGGTGCCGTGGCTGTTAATAAAAAAACCCATAGTATCAATGACTATGGGTTCGTGTGGTTCAAATACAATCAATTCGGTAACTGACAACCATAATCATTGCTGATTTTAGGCTCTCATCCCGTATTGATGCGTTTTCGTCAGGGATGCATCGATTTGGAATCGATGAAGTTTTGCCGGTATTCTGGTGGGGAATACCGCCCTAAATAAAATTTAGGGGCCCCGTGATTTCTCACGGTTTGCCTTTATCGTTGAAACTGCCTATAAAAAAGAACAAGTCGCCTCGGCTAAGCCGTGGCGACTTATTTACGTCTAAAGCATAACACATGAAACGCGGTTGTCAAGGGCACCCGAGGGGAAACCCCGAGGGGAAATTTTTATATAGTTCATATCTAATTTATATTCAATAACTTACAAAAAAGAGGCAGATATTTGATATATCTGCCTCTTTTGCACATCATTTTAATTTATGTGTTCTAACTGCCCTTTTCCTCGCCACCGGAGTCCTTGTGCTCATGATCGCTGCCCTTCATTTCCTCTTTTTCCCGCTCCGTCTGCATTTCCTCATACTTGGCCTTCTGTTCATCGGTCAAAAGCGCCTTAATTTTGACTGAGTATTCTTCCTTAACGGCCTCGATCGCGGCATGTTTCTCTTCTTTAATGGCATTCTTCTTTTCCATCTTTTCCTTGATCAATGCCTCAACCTGGGCGGCTTGCTCCGCGCTTAGGCTCAATTGTTCCGTTAGTTTCGCAACCTTCTTGGCGACATAATCACCGTCCCCTTCGCCCATGCCATAATGAGCGTAAGTATTAACCGTCATCATGACTGTTAATGACAACACCATAACGAATACCTTACTGGCTTTTTTCATTTCTCTCTCCTGTTTCTAGTTAGTCTTTTATTTTGTGTGCCATTATACCATTAATGAACATTATGTCTGCAAGAAAATACCCCGCAAAGTTTTGCGGGGTATTTTTTGAGGGCCAACAACATCCGCTTATTCAGCGTCTGTTTTGGCCGGTCCTCCGCCGTTGCCGTACTCTCCGTCTTCATGAAACCGTTTGGATTGACGCCCCTTTCCGCGGTGCTCCTTCCCGAATTCCATCATTTGGGAGAATTGCTCCGGTGTAAGAACCTCCCGCGCGGCTAAAATGCCCTCCAGCCTTTGATCCTCCTTTTGGGCGTTTAATGCCTTGAGCTCGTTATGGAGCTTAGAGACCGCATCCAAATTGACTTCCTTTTTCTGAAGCTCCGCGGCCAGGGCCTCGCGCTTGGCCTTAATCTCTTCCCAGAGCGTTTTCAGTCCCTCACGGTGCTTTGCCTTCTGAGCGTCCAACTTCTCAGCTTGTTCGGGCGTTATCCCGAGCTTTTTGTGGAGCGCTTCCTTTTTGGCTTTCCACTTTTCCTTCATTTCCTCCTTATTGAACGGAGGATTTTCCGGCGCTTCCTGCGCTTGTACATATCCGGCCGCCGTCCATAAAACCCCTGCAACAAGCCCTACCACCAAGATATATCGTTTGATGTGTTTGTCCATGGCAATGTCTCCTTTCACTTTTTTAGACAAGCGAAACAGCCGCAAAGTTCCCTCTCACAGGAAATATTCTTCGATCGCGGTGCCGTAGCCCCCGTTCCCGTCCGAGTCCATACTTTCCGTACCTTCCATTAACGACGCGAGATACTCAACCTCTTCCTCAGCCACACTTTCGACCTGAGCAATATGATTCCGCCCGATTGGTTTCGGCAAAACGGCCAACAGCATAACAATCATCAGGACAACCGTGGCCAACGCCAAGGCCGGCCTGGGGAAATAAAAGAGCAGTTTTAATCTTTCCCAGAAATCAACCAGGGCTCCCCGGACAGCCGGTTGGGGGTCTTCCTCAATGGCTTCCTTGATGTTCGCCCATAGCTGCGGGGACGGCTTGAGCCGCTCGAGTTGCTCGAAAGGTTCGACGGCCCCCTTGCGGGCTTGCTCGGCAAATTCCCTGCACCCGGGACACTGTGTTAAATGCGCTTCAAGGGACGCACGCCGCTGTGCGCTTAACTCCCGGTCCAAATAATCCGTCAAAATCATTTCTTGAAATTTTTCACAGGACATTGTTCATCACCTCTTTTCGTACGGCCAGCAGGGCTTCTCTCGCCCTTTTGATGCGCGTGCGCACCGTGTTGATATTAATATCCAGCGTCTCGGCTATTTCCTGATAGCTCAATTTTTCGACACTGCGCAGGACCAGGCAGGCCCTTTGGTCGGGATTGAGAACGCCCAAAAGTCCCGCAACCACCTTTTCGTGGAGCTCCTGATCGGCCTCCCGCGTCTGGTTTGCCTGTTCGCATACGGCCAGCTCTTCCTTGAATTCCACGGTCCGGTTGCGCGCTTTGTTCGACTTCTTCGCGTAATTGATCGACACGTTCACCGTGATACGGTAAACCCATGTCTTAAAGGCGGCATCAAACCGGAAGTCCTTGAGCTTTCTGTGAATGATCAGAAAAACGTCCTGGGTTACTTCCTCGGCGTCTTCCCGGGCGCCGAGGACACGGTACGCCACGTTCAGAACATATCCCGCGCTGGCCTTATAAATCTCTTCAAAGGCATCGGGATCACCCGCGGCCGCCCGCTTGACAATGTCATTCGATATATCCATCGCTGCCGCTCTTATGCCATGTCCCTATGATCCGTAAATCACTTTAAGCTCATCCACCCTGGGGAATGCGTCGTAATATTCTCCCTGGGGGCCGGTATAGCCGTTGCCGGACCGCTTTAAAATGACCGTTGTATAACCTCCGCGCTTATTAGGGATGTTGATTTCAAAAGAGGCGTCATAGTCCCCTTCATCCCTTTTCACCTCCCGGCCGTATTGAGCGCGCTTCGGCTCGGGCCTTTCAACCACGACATAGCCGGCCGGCGAGTGTTCACAAGAAAACTCCTCACTCCGTTCGTACTTGCCTTCAACAGTACTACAGAAAAGGCAAGTACATGTCCTCATTTTCCTTTAAAGTATTTAGAGGAAATGAGGACGTCGTATCTTCTTTGCTGTGTAGGAAGGAGTTTTTTAGCAGTTAGGAAATTTTTATAATTTCCTACACTGTAATAAATCTCATTATAGGTATAATATGGCCGGCCATCAATATAGATTTTGGTGTAGCCGCGCGGCAAGCGCTTTATGCAGGCGCCGAACGGCGGCGGCGTCACGACATAACCGTGGTGGGCCTTGCGGTAATACACCCCATCGTAATAATGGTACGCCTCTCCTCCCACCGTCACGGAAATAAATCCCCTGGGCAGACGGAAGGATATGTTCCCGTAGGAATGCGGATGATGGCTTTGATGGCGATGAGTTCCGAAAACCTTATAGCCGCGGTGGTGATCTTCCTTCCAATGCTTGTTATGTGCCTGGGCCGGCTGTGCAGTGACTGACATAATCGCTCCGCTTAAAATCAAAATTGATAGAACCTTTATCCTGTTCATCTTCTCCCCCTGGTTAAAGATGTTTGTCCGTTCAACCCTTTAGACAAGGGGGAAGGCAGGAAAGTTCCCTGATTTTACGGTTACTCTTAATATTATTAAGATGCGGGTGTCAGCGCGGCTGAAGCCACACCGGCGGGAGAGACGACAAGGATCAATTTACGGTGGGCATCGAAAGATACGCCGCAATCATTATTCATCCCAGGCAACGGGTTCCGACGGCTGGGCGGCTTCGGAGCCGCCGGCGACACTCACCGGCTCCTGGACGGCCCCTTCCTCGCGCTTTCTGGGCAGGAAATGGATATTGTTCGCGGCAATGCGGACCCGGCTTTGCGTCTTGCCGTCCTTTTCCCAGCGGTCCTGGCGCAGGCGCCCCTCAACAATGATCCCGCTGCCTTTCTTAAGATATTTGGCGCAATTCTCAGCCACCGCTCCCCATACCTCAATATCAAAATACGACACCTCCGTGACCCGCTCGCTGCCCTTGTTATAAACGCGGTTATTCGCGATGGATAAGTTGCACACCGATTTTCCCGAGCTGGTGTATTTGATCTCGGGATCTCTCGTCAAATTTCCCATGATATTCACGCTGTTCAAACTCATGGCACGTCCTTTCCCTTGAAATTAACCTTGTTTATCGTGAAATGGTGATTTGCATTACTGGGTCACATTTTGAGGCGTTGCATTCTTGGCTTTCAGTTCCTCAACGGCTTTTTGCACCCGAACCGTGCGCTCCGGGGAGCTGGGATGCGTGCTGAAATAATCGCGCGTCATGGTCTCTGGGATCTCGATGGCAAAGCGCTCATGAAAGGTCGCCGCCACCTGCGGGTCATAGCCCGCCAGGTAAATGTATTTCACCCCGAAATAATCCGCCTCCCGCTCCAGGTCCCTGGAAAATTTGGCGCCGAAGACATCACCCACCCCGCCCACGCTGCGCATAACCACGTTCCCGCTGCCTGAACTGGCGACTTCCGCCGCGATCCCCAGCCCGATCGCCAGAAACGTCTTGACGACCTCGCCGCCCAGCTTGCGGTTGATATGGCCGCGGCTTAAGTGGGCCAGCTCGTGCCCCAAAACCGCGGCGATCTCGTCATCCGATTTCGTGAAGTTGATCAATCCATAGGTGACAAAGACCTGTTTCGCGCCCGCCGCGGCATTGACCGATTGCTCGTCGATTACCGAAAAACGGACATCCACGGGCAGATGCTCAACCTCGACCGCCGCGGTCATCGGCCGGCCGTCGCGCACAAAGGCCACCTCCGCTTTATCGGTATTTTTCAACCGGTTTTCGGCCGCGACCAGGCCTCTGAAATTGTCGACGTTCCTGCCATTAATCGCCGTGACCACGTCCCCCGGCTGAAGTCCCGCCCGTGCCGCCGGCGTGTTCTCCAGCAGGAAGGCGACGAAAACCCCGTGCTCCGGCTGGGATTTGAAATATCGTTCGGTCAGGTCCGAGCGGTCAAAACAGAATAATCCCAGGTGCGGCCGCCCTTTGCCCGAGATATCTTCGGGAGGAATATGGCCGACGAGACTGTACCCGATGCGGTTAATTCTCTTGATTTGTTCGGTACGGTAGGCCAGGGCCTTGAGCT
>MHGR01000085.1 GCA_001805655.1 Omnitrophica WOR_2 bacterium RIFCSPHIGHO2_02_FULL_52_10 | reverse complement strand
CGTTGATGCCGTAGGAAAATGTTTTTGCTAGCATGGTTTTTGTTCTCCTCTTAATTTTATGAACGTTTTCATGATTCGGATATTGACTTGAACAGCCGTTTTGCTGTTGAGAGAGCTCGACAGCATCAAAATACCGTGTTCGGTAAAAGCGAAGGGTGGCTTGCGTGTGCCGCCCCAACTTGATCTGCCAAAATGGCTGATCAAGTCATTGCTTAGTAAAAGAATCGCACCTGATTGGACTGGAGTCCGGGCCGGTTAATCCACAGCCGTGGACTATAGAAGGCATGGTTCCCCCTTGTAACAGACCATTAAGGGAGAAAACCGGTTTGAAGGGAAAACGAGGGATGGTGCCGGTAAGTGAAGCTCCCCCGAATGAAGTCGGGGTTTCTTTAATTGCGCAGTTCCGACACTCCTTTGGAGGTCGGAACTCCGACCCAGCCCCGACATTAAGTCGGGGCTGGTGTCGGAGTAAAAGGCCTTGATTTTCAGGCCTTGAAGATTATAATATAACCTATCATAATTCCAAATTCACGTCAACAGAGGGTTTCCTGTCAGAAATTTTAACGCATCCCCTTGGAATTGACTCACTCGACGGCGCCTAAGCCCCGCTCTTCAGAGCGGGGAAAAAGGCGCCGCTCAGAGTCAACCCTGAGCAAGCCCCGCCATTTATGGCGGGGAGAGTCGAATGGGTTGACAGCAGGGACTTAACAATCCGAAAGCTACAGACCGCCGCATTAGTAATGGAACCAGTTCATCTTTCACAACTCGTTGGAGCGGTGGCAGTATTGACGTCCGCAAAGGTTCCATTACCTATGCGGACGTCAATAAGGGTTTAGACGCATTGAGAGTTTTGCTCAGCAATAAGATATTAATGATCACCATCGCCACGTGGGCGATAGCCCAGGTGATCAAGGTTTTTTTCGGTATCATACGCGAAAGAAGGTTCAACTTTAAGTGGTTCATCGGGACGGGAGGCATGCCCTCCAGCCACGCGGCCGGAGCGACCGCGCTGGCGACCTCCACAGGCCTTCATTCGGGTTTTGATTCCATCGTATTTGCATTGGCGGCCGTATTTGCGCTGGTCACCATGTTCGATGCCCAGGGCGTGCGCCGGGCGGCCGGCCAGCAGGCGGTCATCCTTAACCAGGTGCTCGACGATATGTACTGGAAGGGAAAGATCGAGGCGGACCGTCTGTTTGAACTGATTGGCCACACCCCGATGCAGGTGATCATCGGGGGGCTTTTAGGCATCATTTTATCTTTAATTTTATATCAGGTCTGGTCCTGAGCAAGAGAGGAAGGGCAATCGTGAATAAAAAAATATGGATGGGCGGGGCCGTCGGCCTGATGGCGGTTCTGGCGGCGGTCATGATGCTGCGGGGGAAACGCGCCGATGTCCAACCGGTTACTGGAGAGGTTTTGTCGGCAAAGCAATTGTTCGTTCAAGCCGAGGGGCTTAAGGATAAAGGGGAAATCATCGAAGCAAGACAGCAATACCAAAAAATTTTATCGGACTATCCTGATTTTCCCGAAGTCGAGAAAGTACAGAAGGACCTGGAAACTCTGAACATGAGTTTGATATTTTCCAACACGGAAGCGCCCGATA
Source organism: Omnitrophica WOR_2 bacterium RIFCSPHIGHO2_02_FULL_52_10 (assembly GCA_001805655.1). Classification (GTDB taxonomy): domain Bacteria; phylum Omnitrophota; class Gorgyraeia; order Zapsychrales; family Zapsychraceae; genus 2-02-FULL-52-10. Next base: position 7,139 of record MHGR01000085.1, on the reverse strand, counting down.
AGACGGTTATCCACGAAGTTCAGACCGGGGATACGCTCGAGCGGGTTGCCAAGAAATACGGGACGACCATAGACCTGATCAAGCGCAGCAATAATTTAAGCACCGATGTCATCAAAGTCGGCCAGAAATTACGTATTTGGACCGGAAAATTCAATGTTTTTGTAGACAAGTCCCAGAATCTGCTGACCCTCAGGGACGGTGAGGAAATCCTCAAGGTGTACCAGGTTTCAACCGGTGAGGGGAACGTTACCCCTATAGGGAAATTCAAGATTGAATCGCGGTTAATCGACCCGGTCTGGTTTAATAAGGGCTTGGTTGTCCCTCCGGAAAGCCCACAAAATGTGCTGGGAACCCGTTGGCTCGGCTTTGACCTGAAGGGATACGGTATTCACGGTACGATTGATCCGGAAACCATCGGCCAGCAGGTCACGGCCGGCTGTGTCCGCATGCGCAATGAGGATGTCGAGGAGATCTTCAGCATCGTTCCCATCGGCACAGAGGTCGTTATTGTTGATTAATTTTTGCCGGAAGCTCATAGTTGTTAGCGCCAAGCCGCGGTTAAGCGCAACGTTCTAACAATTATGAGCTTATTCACACCTTGGAAAAGTAAAAAAGCACGGAAGGTGCTGAAAATCGCCCTAAAAGTTTTTTCCGAAGGCGATTTTCTAGTTGTTGGGGTTGTATAATGAGTGTCCTGGATTTTGAAAAACCGATCATCGAACTCGAGAGGAAAATCGCCGAACTGAAGAGTTTCGGGCAGGATAAAAACATCATGCTCGATCCCGAGATCAAGACGCTCGAGGAAAAGCTGGAGAAGATGAAGGTGGAAATCTACAACCGCCTTTCCATCTGGCAAAGGGTACAGATTGCCCGCCATCCCGACCGGCCCTATACGCTGGATTATATCCGCATGATGACCACGGATTTTATGGAATTGCACGGCGACCGGCAGTTTGCCGACGATTTGGCGTTTGTCGCCGGCTTCGCCAGGCTCAACGGGACCAAAGTGATGATCATGGGGCATCAAAAGGGGAGGGACACGAAGGAGAACGTGTTGCGCAATTTCGGCTGCGCCCATCCGGAGGGCTACCGCAAGTCCATGCGCCTGATGCAGCTGGCCGAGAAATTCCATCTCCCAATCATCATACTGATTGACACGCCCGGCGCGTATCCCGGCATCGGCGCCGAAGAGCGCGGGCAGGCCCAGGCCATCGCTTCGAACCTGCGGGATATGGCCGGCTTGAAAACGCCAATCATTGCCACAATTATTGGGGAGGGCGGAAGCGGCGGGGCGCTGGGGGTCGGTGTCGCGGACAGGGTGTGCATCCTCCAGCACGCCTATTATTCGGTCATTTCCCCCGAAGGATGCGCTTCCATTCTCTGGCGCAACAGCGTCAAGGCCCCGGAGGCGGCCGAGGCGTTGAAGATCACCGGCGAATTCCTGCTTCAGTTCGGTATTGTCGATGAAGTCATTCCCGAGCCGCCCGGCGGCGCCCATAAAAACCCGGAACAAACTTCTCTGAACATAAAAGACACCCTCCTGAAATACATCAAAGAGTTAATCCCGCTCCATGGCGACGAATTGATTAACAAGCGTTATGACAAGTTCCGCGCCATCGGCAAGTACCTTGAAACTTGATCCGCCTACGCCTTCAAACCACCAGCGTAAGCTGGTGGTCAGAAAAGGCGGATCAACCCTGCGAAGCTCCCAAACGAATGTTTTGGAGCGAAGCAGGGTTGGCTTCGGCGGATTTCGCCGAAGAATTAAAAGATACCACGGGTGTGTACCCGTGGAGCTTCATATCATTGAGCCGTAACGCCAGCATGATGGACACCCGTACGCCACAACAAAAAGACATCAGGGATTTATCCTATGATGAGCTTGTCCAATACTTGGAGAAGGCCGGCGAACGGCCTTTCCGGGCCACACAGATTTTCGAGTGGGTTTATAAGAAAGGCGTCTGGTCGTTCGACCAAATGCGCGGCCTCCCCGCGCCGCTGCGCAAAAGGCTGTCTGAGGATTTCGGGCTGGGCCCGCTGGCGATTGCCCAAAAGCAAGTAGCTAAAGATGGGACGACCAAGTTTTTATTTGATTTGCGCGACCACGAAAAGATCGAGACCGTCTTGATCCCCACCGCCACCAGGACGACGGTCTGTATTTCCTCGCAGGCCGGTTGCAAGTTCGGCTGTAAATTCTGCGCCAGCGGCATCGGCGGCTGGAAGCGCAACCTGACCACGGCGGAAATTCTCGCTCAAATCCTTCACGTCAAAGAAGAGGCGGAGAGCCACAAAAAACCTCTGTCCCATATCGTGTGCATGGGGACGGGCGAGAGTTTTGACAACTATGACAATCTTCTCAAAGCCCTGCGCATCGTCAACGACGAGCGGGGAATCAATATCGGCGCACGGCGGATGACCGTTTCCACCGTCGGCCTGATCCCCAAGATCATGCGGTTTGCCAAGGAGGATTTTCAGATCGAGCTGGCCATCTCCTTGCATGGCTACAATGACGCATCGCGCAGCAAACTCATGCCCGTCAATAAGAAATATTCCTTCACGGAATTAATGAACGCCTGCCGGGAGTATATCAAAATGACCCGCCGGCAGATTACCTTTGAATATATCCTGATTAAAGACGCAACCTGCAGCGAAGAGGCGGCCCGGGAACTGGCCAAAAACCTCAAGGGCCTGATTTGCAAATTGAACCTCATCCCCTACAATCCCGTCCGGGAATTTCCGCATAAACCCCCGGCCCATGAAGAAATGCTGAGCTTTCAAAAAAGGCTCAAAACATTGGGCGTGCATGCCACCCTGCGCGCCCCGCGCGGCCGCGACATCGCCGCCGCCTGCGGGCAGCTCAGACATATGCAAAAAAGCCATTGACGGGCGGGGCGGATTTGTGATAATTTAATACAATTCACTTTTAGTACAAAATTGTTAATAAAATGAATCGTATCAATGTTGAAGAAAAGTTAAAAGGGAAGGGGTTGTTTGTTTTTACCCCACGGGAATTTTGCGATGTCCTCGGCATTCCGCTTAATACGGGCTCTGTTTTTATCTCCCGCAACCTCAAAAGCGGATTGTTTGTAAAGCTGCGCAACAATTATTACATGCTCAAAGACAGCCATCTGCCGCTCTACGCGATTGCCAACAAGCTTTATCAGCCTTCCTATATTTCGCTCGAATCGGCGCTTTCTCATTACGGGGTTATTCCTGAAGCGGTTTATGCCGTCACCTCGGTGACCACCAAACCGACCCGTGAATTTACGACACCCAAGGCTGTCTTTTCCTTTCAGCGGATTAAAAAAAGCGTATTTGGCGGGTACAGCCCTATCTCCATCGAGGGCCATGTGGTTTTATTGGCTGACCCGGAAAAAGCCCTTGCGGATTACCTCTATTTCGTGGATTTGAAAAAAGCATCCCTGAACGATCGCCTCAACCTGAGAGGCATCCGTAAGAATAAGCTTCTTAAGTTCATCAGCTCTTTCAAGCGTCAGAGTCTCAAAAAAATGATAAAGGAAATCTATGCTCAGCAGAGACAACCTCGAAAAATTTACTAAGCAGCAACAGACATCCGTCCAGAACGTGGTGCGCGAATACTGCCAGCATCTTTTTTTGTCATTTCTCTACCAGAATCCAGGTTCGGAAGCGCTGCTTTTAAAAGGGGGGACGGCCTTGCGTATTATCTTGAAAAGTCCCCGGTTTTCGGAAGATTTAGACTTTACAGGTGCCGGCATTACTCATAAAGAGATCGAGGAATTATTTACAAACACTTTGGCCAATATTGAAAAAACAGGAATGACGGTACATGTCGAGGAGGCTACAAAAACAACAGGAGGTTATCTGGGCGTCGCCACCTTTGAGGCGTATGACATGAAGACAAATGTGCGGATTGAGGTCTCATTGAGAAAGGGCAAGGCATTTAAAAAGACAAGGGCTCTGATTGCAAGCGAATACATCCCGGCCTACACCCTTGTGCATCTTTCGCTGGATGGAATTATCCAGGGGAAGCTTGAAGCGTTGATGGACCGGCACAAGCCGCGCGACTTTTATGATTATTTTTTCCTATTGTCCGTCAATCATCCCGAGGCAAGGACAAAAGAGAACTTGAAAAAGGTGCTGCAACGTCTGCATCAGGAGAACGCCAATTTCCAGACGGAGTTAAAAAAATTTCTGCCCGCAAGCCAGGCTATGCACCTGAGGAATTTCAAGAAAATTCTGGAACAGAAAATTATGGCGTATCTTTAACCCCATTCGTCCGCAGAGCGAAGCGGCGTGAAACGAGGGGTATCGAAACTGACATTTTCCCCGCGTGGAATCGGGTCAGTCTGATAAGTTTGACGGGAACGGATGTGTGTATTACCATGTTAGTATTAAATAAACGGAGAATCAGGCAGAAAGACAGTCATAATCAATGAAATTCTTTCTGCGGCCGAAAATTTTATATTGACAATGTGACTATTCAGAGTAATATAAAAAACAAAATTGGCTGTCCTGAGTTTGAAGGGGGACACCTGGACACGAAAAAAGTAAAACCTTCGCGGGCGAACGTCTGCGAGGGTTTTTTTATGAGGGCATAATTTACGGAACGAACGAAGCGAGGGAGCGTAAATTAAAGCCCGAATTAACCCCGAACATCGGACAGTAGTCTTGGCTGATTTTCGGGGTTCATGAGATGTTGAATGTGTGTCCTGACCCCGCTAAGCGGGGCGGGATCAATTCCGACTGCATTTTATGTTCACTGATGCTCCATGAAGCGTGTCGTCATTGAAATTAACCCCGTTCGTCCGCGGGACGAATCGGGGTAAGAGAGGATTCACGAACTTGGCGAAGGAGAGCGGTCCGTCTCTGCGAGGTCCCGCTCTGGTAAAGAATGCAGCCGACGGTTGCAGAAAATCTCCGGCTGGCCGCCTGAGATTTTGAAATGGGCGACGAAAGAAAGCATGAGCAATTATTTTAAATATTGGGGCAAGGCGTCAAGGGATAAAGAGGAGATGAAGTATCATCTTCTGGCGTATCACTCCCTGGACGTCGCGGCGGTGGGAATGTGCCTATGAATTCTAGTTATTTCTGGGCAAAAACAAAAGCTGATAAGACTCCGGGAAAATCTGTATTATCACACATGAATGATGTGAGAGAAGCAGCTCGATTGTTACTTTTACAGCACAAATTCTTGTTGGGGCAATATCATTGCGATATTGATCAGTTGGCAGCATTGGCGGGTTTGCATGATATAGGAAAAATTGCTCCAGGTTTTCAGATGAAGTGTTCTCAATGGTTGAGAGATGCAGGGCTTGAAAAAGAGGCACGCGTGAATCGTTGGGATGCCATTCATGAAGCAGATCATGCAAAAATAACCCAGTATGTCTTACAGGACTATTTATCAAGCGTAGGGGTTGATTCAACTGCGGCAGAGTATTGGGCCGCAGTAGCTGGCGCTCATCATGGTCGGTTATATCAGCCAGGATTGCGGCCCCCAGATGGTTTTAAGAAAGATGATGAATGGGATAAAAGGCGAGTAGAAGTTATCGAAAGATTTTTAGGTAATTCAAGGCTTCCCTCATTACCAATTGATGACGCAAGGCCGATTTTTTGGTGGATGGCCGGATTAATTTCAGTTGCTGATTGGATAGGATCAAATGAAAACTTTTTCCCTGCTGGTATTGAAACAAGTTTTTCGGAAAGCACGGAAATTGCTAAAGGCGCATTTAAGACTGTTGGTCTCGACAGTCTTGATATAAAACAAGGATTGTCCTTTGAAGATGTTTTTGAATTTTCTCCTAATGATTTGCAACGGAAGATAGGTGCGGACATTAAGGAGCCTGGACTTTATGTAATTGAAGCTCCGATGGGTATGGGTAAAACAGAAGCCGCTCTTTGGTGTTCCTATCAATTTATGCAGAGAGGATTGGCCTCAGGTATTTATTTTGCGTTACCGACCCAGGCTACCAGTAATAGGATTCATAAGCGTATTAATGACTTTGTCGCAAAGATTACAAGTTCATCTATAAAAACTCGTTTGGTTCATGCCGGGTCATGGCTTCTGGACGAAGTAAATATGCCTTCATTGCGTCCCGTGGTAGATTTTGAACGTGAATCCGCGCGTGATGCTGTTGACTGGTTCGTCTCTAAAAAGCGTGCTTTGCTGGCGCCGCTGGGTGTCGGCACCGTTGATCAGGCGCTTATGTCAGTCATTGCGGTTAAACATTTTTTTGTTCGGCAATTTGCGCTTGCTGGAAAAGTGGTAATTCTCGATGAAGTTCATTCCTATGATTTGTATACAGGAACACTGATCAAAACGCTTTGTGACCGACTGTTGCCTCTTGGTTGTACTATACTCGTTTTGTCCGCGACGCTTACGAATAGTCGAAGAAAACAATTCCTGGAGAAACGAGCTGATCAAAATGACGATAATCCGTATCCTCTTGTTTCCAGTGGAGATTTTGCAGTATCAATAAATCCCCCGGAATCCAAGACGGTTGCGGTGGCACATAAAAATGTGTCCGAAGCGTTGAAGGATGCGCTGGATGCGGCAAGAAAAGGCGCGAGTATCCTTTGGATATGTAACACCGTAAATTCTGCTCAGGAAATATTCAAAGTCGCGCAACAACAAAATGATTCAGGTGTTGAGTTGGGATTGCTTCATGCACGTTTTCCTATGTTTCGCCGCCAAGAATTGGAAGATTACTGGATGGAAAAACTCGGCAAAGAGGAAAAGAACCGGTCAGGATGCATTCTTTTCAGTACACAGATTGTTGAGCAAAGCGTTGATCTTGATGCCGACTTAATGATTTCTGAACTCGCACCGACAGACATGTTGTTGCAGCGTCTCGGACGATTATGGAGACATGACCGAAAGGGGCGTTCTCTTATTCAACGGGAATTGTGGCTTATTGCGGAAACACACCTGTTGGATGAATTTAAGAAGGCAGCAGCCGGTGAGATCAAAAAAATGTTAGGACCCAAAACATTTGTTTACGCTCCTTATGTGCTACTGCGAAGTCTGGAAATATGGGGCGGATTGTCATCCCTGACATTGCCGAGGGATATTCGCGGCCTTCTTGAGAAAACACATTGTGACAGAATTGACGAGCCTAAAGGTTGGCAGGATTTGTATAAAATTATGCGAGGCGACATGG
>MHGR01000084.1:354-5295 GCA_001805655.1 Omnitrophica WOR_2 bacterium RIFCSPHIGHO2_02_FULL_52_10 | reverse complement strand
CCTTCCGTCCCGTATAATTCCCGCTCGACCATTTTCATGTCCTCGTCCACCATCATGCGCACGAGTGCTTTGAAGCCGACCTTCGGTTTCCATTTCAGGTGCTTCTTCGCCTTTGAGCTGTCCCCCAAAAGATAATCCACCTCCGTGGGCCGGAAATAGCGCTTGTCGATCTCAACATATTTTTCCCACTCCAGCCCGGCGTACCCGAAGGCCTCCGCAAGAAACTCCTTCACGGAATGCGCCTCACCGGTGGCAATCACGTAATCCTCAGGCTGCGCCTGCTGGAGCATCAGCCAAATGGCTTCGACATAGTCTCCCGCAAAACCCCAATCCCGTTTCGCGTCAAGGTTGCCCAAGAATAACTTTTCCTGGACGCCGTGCTTAATACGCGCCAGCGCCATGGTGATTTTGCGCGTCACGAATGTTTCTCCGCGGCGCGGCGACTCGTGGTTGAACAGGATGCCGTTGCAGGCGAACATGCCGTAGGCCTCCCGGTAATTGACCGCCGCCCAATACGCATACACTTTCGCCGCCGCGTAAGGACTGCGCGGATAAAAAGGCGTCTGCTCGTTCTGCGGCCAGTGTTTGGTGTTCCCGAACATCTCCGAGCTCGAGGCCTGATAAAATTTCGTCTGTATCCCGCTTTCGCGGATGGCTTCCAAGAGCCGGATCGTGCCGACGGCCACCGTTTCCGCGGTGTATTCCGGAATGTCAAAGCTCACGCGGACATGGCTTTGCGCGCCAAGATTGTACACTTCATCCGGCTCAATGGTCTTTATGATTTGGTTGAGGGAGCTGGCGTCGTTGAGGTCCCCATAAACCAGCTTGATGCGCAGGTCCGGCTCATGGGGGTCCTGGTAAATATGATTGATGCGGCTGGTGTTAAAAGAGCTTGAGCGGCGTATCAAGCCGTAGACTTCATAATTCTTCCCAAGGAGCAGCTCGGCCAAATAAGACCCGTCCTGGCCGGTAATCCCGGTAATGAACGCTTTCTTGCGCTTGACCACAGGCCCTCCTCCACAATCTAAAAACCTTCTCTCCCAAGACAATGAAGTAAACAATAAACCAATATACCACCTTTGTCAAGGAGTTATCTTGTATGTATATAAGCAATGGAAGCTTATAATCTTACTATTAATTTCTATATGATAGTGGGAAGGAAGTTTTCAGCGGAGATAAGGGCATTTAATACGCGCCGTTGCCTTTAATGACGACAGGAATGGTCCTAAAGAGGATCTTGAGGTCCAGCCAGAACGACCAATTGTTGATGTACCACACATCCCATTTGACCAGCCGGACAAAGGACAAATCGCTGCGGCCCCTGGTCTGCCACAGGCCCGTAATCCCGGGCCTGACCTCAAGCCTGCGTAATTGCTGGAGGTCTTCCTTCTCGATCTGGCTGATAGGGAGCGGCCTGGGCCCGACCAAGCTCATGTCCCCCTTGACCACGTTGAGTATCTGCGGCAGCTCATCGAGGCTGTATTTCCGCAGAAGGCGGCCGATCTTGGTCACGCGCGGGTCTTTCCGAATTTTAAAAATCGGGCCGTCCACTTCATTCCGGTCCCGGATTTCATCCGTCATGTGCTCCGCGTTGGCCAGCATGCTGCGGAATTTATACATGTGGAACATCCTGCCCCCCCGCCCGTAGCGCTTGGAAAAATAGAAGACGGGGCCGGGGCTGTCCATTTTAATGAGCACCGCAATCACCACCAAGACGGGGGACATGAGGACCGCCAGGCAGCCCGCCGAGACAAAGTCAAACAGCCTTTTTCCCACCTGCTTATGAAAGAGCTCTTCGTCACAATATTCCAGAATCGGTATAAATCCGATGTTAAACTTGGTGAACTCCCCGGTCATGAGCTCAAACCCGTGCGGCACGACCCGCACCGCGATGCCCAGCTCCCGGGCCTGCTCCAATAATTTCAGGAAAACATCGCCGTCATGATGGCAGGTGATAAAGATCTTATTGATGAATTCCCGGCGGGCAACCTTGACGAAGTCGTCGATTCTCCCGAGAATCGGGATTCCGCCGGGCACGGCCTTGCCCGTTTTCTCGTCGTCCAGAAAACCCACCACGTTCATCCCCAGCGTGGGCTTTTTTTGTATCTCCTGCAGGAGGGCGGCCCCGACTTTACCGGCCCCGACAATCAGGACGTTATAGTTATTGTACCCCTTGGTCACGAGATACTCGACAAAAAGCCGCTTTAAAATCCGCCAGAACGACAGACAGAAAAACGACAGCACCGTCACCAAAATCAGAATCGACCGGGGGAAGTCGGCAATCTTGACGGTAAACATGGCGACAATCATGATCAGCGAGGCCAGGGTGACGGATTTCAAGACCTTCCATACTTCCACCGTTTCAAAGATCTCCCGCTTGGTCTGGTAAAGATCATACGCCTTATTCAAGAGGACCGTGACCAGGACCCAGGAGAGGAAAATAAAACGGAACGGATTGGCGGGGCTCAAAAACAGGCTGTGGGGGGTCACGGTAAACGGCAGGGTCTCCTGCCTTAACCAGCAGACAATCAGAAGGGACATGGACAGCAGACAGATATCGATGAAAATATAAATCGCTTTGATGATGAAATATCGGCCTATGCGTATCATCCTTTTTCCCCGAATCTAATTTTAATCAGATGCCTGATCAGCAGATACACAAACATCGTGTTGCCGATAAGATACCGTTTCCACAACCTTTTCGGCTCGCTGCATAACCGGAAGAACCACTCCATCCCCGCGTCGCGCATCCAGCGCGGGGCTTGCCTCTTTGTGCCGGCCAGAAAATCAAAGGCGGCGCCGACCCCGATCATCACCGGAACGTCCAGCCGGGAGCGGTGCTGGACCATCCAGTAGTCCTGCTTGGGCGACCCCAGCCCCACCCATAAAATATCCGGAGCTGACCGGTTGATTTCACGGATCACCTCATCGTCTTCCCGGTCGTGCGTGCCCATGAGCGGCGGGGCATACCTGCCGCTGATAATGATGCCGGGAAACCTTGTTTTTAATACATTTTCCAGCAAACTGCAAGTACTTTCCGTGCCCCCGTATAAATAGTGCCTGTACCCCTTATCGCGCCCAGCCGCGCATAACGCCAGCATGAGGTCCGGCCCGTAGGTGCGCCGGATATTTTTATCGCCCATCAATTTCGCCGTCCACACCAGCGGCATCCCGTCGGGCGTGACCATGTCGGCGCCCTCCAGGACTTTTCTGTACTCTGCATCGGACTGGCTTTCCACAATCGTCGATACCGGCGCGATGCAGACATAGGCCTTTTTGCGCTCGCGGATCCACCGCTCGACGATTCCGCAGGCCTGGGGGATGTTGACCGAGCTGACCGGGACATCACAAATGTTAACCGTTTTGACCATACCGGCGCAGCACCTCCTCGTATTGCTTGACCGCTTTGCGGGCAATCCGATCCCAGCTGAACTCTTCGACAATATTCCGGGAAACGTTCCCCTGCTCTTTTAAACGGTTCCCTCTGATCATTCGTAACACGGCGTCGGCGATCCGCTCGGGGCGGTTGGATTCCAGGAAGACGCCGTTGCCCCCTCCCCGCACCAGCCAGGGCTGCGCGGTCGTAATGACCGGCAGCGCGCACGCCATCGCTTCCAGCGTGCTGATGCTTGAGCCCGGATATGAAAATGCCGAGACATAGATATCGGCAATATCATAATACTGATAAAGGCTGTCCTCAGGAATATCTTTCAAGTGCAACACATGTCCGTTCAGGCTCTTCTTGTCGATCAAGTCTGATATTTCCTTTTCCTGGTACCCTGACCCGACAATGATCAATTTCACCTGCGGCATGTCCCTCACGATCCGCTCGAGGGCCAGGACGATTTTATCGACCCCCTTGTCCGCGGCGAGGCGGTTCACCGTAATCAGGATAATGTCCTTTTGGCTGAACCCCATCTCCTCCCGGGAAACATGCTCCACGGCGATGGATTTTTGAATAAACGGGATGTCCACGCCCACGGGAATCACCGCGCTTTTTTGCGGCGTAAGCCGGTACAGGCTGTTCACGTCCTCCTGGAAAATGTCCGCTTCATAAAAAATGGCCTCCGAGCGCTTCAGGCACTGGTACATCGGTTTAATCTTGAACAGATACTGCGCCCAGTATTTCATCTTCGTCGCTTTATCCGCGAAGGGCGATATCTTGACCTTGGTTTCTTTGATGCGCTCGAATTTCGAGCCCGTCAGATGGAGCAGGCTGAGCGGGTTCTTCATGGAGATCGGATTGCTTAAATAATTGTCCGTGAAGATATGCGCGATGACGGGCCTGCGGCGCTCATTGCGCACGTACCGGTATCCGGTCAAATCAAAACTGTGCAGCAGATCAAACTTTGCTGTTTGAAGATATTGATTCAAAGAGCGGCTGAACATATGGACCCCCATCCAGCCGACCGGATATTCCAGGTACCGGTAGATGGACGGGCTTAAGAAACGGTATTTCAGGCCGTCATAACACTCGGTCTTCGGCTTGCCGTTGTCCAAAGGGGCGACGATTTCCAGGTCAACGCCCTGCGCCGCGAGATGTTTCGCGAAATAATAGACGTATTTCTGCACGCCGCCGACAGGGTGAAAGGGATATACGCTCTTAGCCGAAAGGATGACATGCATATAGCTACCGCTTCCGCGCCACCACCGTGACATCCCAGGTGTTTTTTCTGATCCGGCCGCCGCTGTGGAGGAACGGGTGCGCGTCGATGACTTCGAGGCCCGCCTTGTCCAGATAGGCCCGCATTTCATCCACCGCGAAATATCTCAGCGTGTGCGTTTCCCGGTCGCGGCTGATAACACGGCCTTGGTCACTTAAGGTGCAGGTGTACCGCACTTCGCTCAAGCGCTTGAGCGGAAATATTTTTGTGGCCGAACGCCGCTCCAGGACATTGCCGTTCGCTTTGTAGTAATTTGCTTTTTTAGGGGAAAAGTGGC
>MHGR01000084.1:0-337 GCA_001805655.1 Omnitrophica WOR_2 bacterium RIFCSPHIGHO2_02_FULL_52_10 | reverse complement strand
TTCCAGAAATCAAATATGAACAAGGCCCCGCGCTTCAAATGCCCCGCGATATTTTTCAGCGTCGGAATAATGTCCCTTTCCTGCGTAATGTAATCCATGACGGAAAACAGGCACAGGGCGGCGTCAAATTTCCGGTTCAGCCGGAACGCCTTGAGCTGATTTCTGTGCAGTTGTGCCGTCAGGTTTAACGCCCGTAATTTTTGAGAAGCGATGTTCAGCATTGGGGCGGAGCTGTCAACCCCGGTCACGGCATAACCCTTTTTGATAAAGGGGATCATGTGGCTCGCCGTGCCGCATCCCAAGTCCAGGACCGTTTTGACCTTCCCGCGGGCGTAGC
>MHGR01000083.1 GCA_001805655.1 Omnitrophica WOR_2 bacterium RIFCSPHIGHO2_02_FULL_52_10 | reverse complement strand
AAGAATGTGTATCAGCTGCACGGCGGCATCATCCATTACGGGCACAAAGAAGGCGGTGCGCATTTCCGGGGGAAATGTTTTGTGTTTGATGACCGGCTGGCGGTCCCCGTGAACAGGCAGGAGCAGGAGCCGATTGCCCGCTGCCTGATTACCGGTGCGGCTTGCGACCGGTATATCAATTGCGCCAATCCGGACTGCAACAGGCTCTTTATCTGTTCGCAGGAAGGGGCGCGTCGGATGAACGGCTGCTGCAGCGCGGAGTGCCTGAATGCTCCCCGTAAAAGGCCGTTTGACCCGGATGATGTTTACGCGCCGTCGAAGAAACGGCATTTGTATTTCGATTGCAACATTTAAGAAAGGAAACGAAGCGCTATGGAAATCACATTGGACCGGCAATATTTAAAGGGATATGTCGAGCAGAAGGATTACGAGGAGCTGATTCCGAAAATCCAAAAGGCGCATACCAGCCTGGAGAACAAAACCGGCAAGGGCGCCGAGTTCACCGGCTGGCTCAACCTGCCCCAGCGCATCGAAGACGCGTTCCTTGATGAATTGATGGAACTGGGCGAGGAGGTCCGCGCGAACTCCGACTGCCTGCTGAGCATCGGCATCGGGGGCTCGTATGTCGGCATCCGCGCCTCGCTGGAGTTTCTTATCGGCGATCAGAAGCTGCCGGTCCATTACGCCGGGCATAATTTAAGCTCGGGGTACCTGTACCATCTTTTGAGCCAGATCGAGAACCAGCGCGTCACGGTCGTGGTCATCTCCAAATCGGGCACGACCACGGAGCCCGCCCTGGCCTTCCGCATTGTCCGAAAGTTCATGGAGGAGAAATACGGACATGAAGAGGTCAAAAAAAGGATTATCTGCATTACCGATCCCCGGCAGGGCGCCCTGCGGCAAATCGCGAAAAAAGCCGGCTACCGGACCTTCGGGATTAATGATGACGTGGGCGGGCGGTTTTCGGTCATGACTCCGGCGGGCTTGGTCCCGCTGGCCATCGCCGGCATCGATATCAAGGGGATGATGGAAGGGGCGCGCAAGGCGCAAACCCATTGCGCGCAAATGGACATCAACAAAAATATCGCCTATCAATACGCGGCGGCGCGCTATCTTCTCTATAAGCAGGACAAGAGCATCGAGGTGCTCTCCACGTTTTATCAGCGGCTGGCGCTGGTGGAGGAGTGGTGGAAACAGCTGTTCGGCGAGAGCGAAGGCAAAGACGGCAAAGGGATATTCCCGACCTCTTTAAGTTACACCACCGACCTGCATTCGATGGGGCAGCTGATGCAGGAAGGGACGCGGAACATGTTCGAAACGTTCCTCTTGGTGGCCGAAACGGGCCACGGGGTCGTGATCCCCAGCGATGACGATAACCTGGATAATTTTAATTGCGTGGCCGGCTATGATCTGGATCATGTCAACCGCCAGGCCTACAAAGCGACGGCCAAGGCGCATTATGAGGGGGGAGTGCCGAACATGACCATCACGATCCCGCGTTTTGACGCCGATTCCCTGGGCCAGCTGTATTATTTTTTTGAGAAGGCCGTGGCCATCAAAGGGTATCTTTTGGGGGTCAATCCGTTTGACCAGCCGGGAGTGGAGGCGTATAAAAAAAATATGTTTGAGTTGCTGGGGAGGAAGTAAAATAGCAATCCGCGCAAGTCATCCTGCTTCGCTCCAAAACTTACGGTCTTCTTCGCCTCAATATTTTCATGTTGAGGCTTCGAAGAACCGTTCCTCCGAAGCGAAAGGCGAAAGCACTTTCGCGCAGGAGAACGTTTGGGAACTTCGCAGGATTAATTCGCGCATACAATTTATGTCGCATCAAATGCTCCATAAATTGTGCGCTCATTAATAAAAACGGCACCCCATACTGTTAGGGCGCCGTTCTTATAAGGTGATAGGCCTTGAGATGCTTGCGCTATCAGCTCTATCCTCCTGTTAGGGAAAGTATGCCATGAAAGTCCGGGCTCGGCAAATTTTTCTGCCAGCTGCCGGTGGATGGGGGAGGAACTTGGGTTTGCTCTTGTATTGTAATGGCATAAAAGATAGAATAAGGCGGTTTTGAGGCGATATTTTCTTAGCCAAGAGCGGGTAATCGCCGGGTCAATTCGGTATCCGGCTTTTTGAAAAAGGAGAATGATATGGGACGCATCGGCATGCCGGAGATTATCATCATAGGGCTGGTTATCATCCTGCTGTTCGGGGCCAAGAAATTGCCGGAAATCGCTGCGGCGATTGGAAAGGCCATCAGGGAATTCAAGAAAGCCGGCAAAGAGATTCAAGACGAAGTGAAAGACGCTGTTGATGACAAAGACGATGAGCGTAAGGCCTAAAGAGGCCAGTTTCTTTGATCATCTCGATGAGTTGCGCGGCCGGCTGATCAAATCCGTCCTGGCCGTGATTGCCGCCGGCGGTTTTTTTTATTTGTTTATCGATCAGGCCCTTGAAATAATTATCAAGCCGGTGGGCCGGATCGTCTTCACCTCTCCGGGAGACGCCTTTACGGCGCGGGTCATGCTGGCGTTTCTGGGAGGCTTTTTTCTGGCCCTGCCAGTCATCCTTTTTCAAGTGTGGCGCTTCGTCGCCGGCGGATTGAAAGAGCACGAGATCAGATATATACGTTTCTTTGGGCCGTGCTCGCTGGTCCTCTTTTTCTTCGGAGGGATATTCGCGTATTTCGTCTTTATCCCGATTTCCGTCCGGTTCCTGCTGAGTTTTTCCACCGCGTCGATCGTGCCGATGATCACGATCAAGAACTATATGTCCTTTGTCGTGACCATGCTCCTGGCGTTCGGCGTGATTTTTGAACTGCCGCTGATTCTGATGTTCCTGACCAAGCTCGGCATAGCCACTCCGGAATTTCTGGTTCAAAAGCGCAGGCACGCCATTGTCATCATCTTGATTGTCAGCGCGTTTTTGACCCCGCCGGACTGCGTGACGCAGCTCATCATGGCGGCGCCGCTGATGGCGCTCTATGAAGCCGGCATTATCGTGTCGAAACTGACCTATCGGGGATAGGCGGTGCGCGCCAAATTCCCGTTTGATGGTTTCGCACGGAGCAGTTTTTTACAGCATAGGAAAGTAAAAAGCGGATGCTGCTAGAAAACTCCTTTCCTATGCAGCCAAGAAGATACGACGAACCCCGCCGAAGGCGGGGTGAGGAGTTTTCTTGAGATTTCATTATGAATTTCGGGATTTTCGGCTATAATCCCTAATTAAGAAAAGCGGATCCGGATGGAATTTCTTCAAGGAGCGTTTATGAAAATCAATGAGTTGAGGGAGCTGTTGAAGGATAAAAGGGTTATTGAGGAAATCAACAAACATTTGTGGATTGAGAGCCAGAAGGCCGGGTACAGCATCGGGATCGAGAGGGCGACGGACGAATGGCTGCGGCTGTACGCGGAAGGTTGGCTGAAGTATAACAAGCCCAAGGAATATCTTAAGCTCAAGAATAAATCCAAGCACTAGCAATAAGTTTTAAGAAGGTGAAATAAACGCCCGGCGCGGTCAGGCTTGCTTTTGCGGGGCGGGGTTAAAATCAGCATGGGGATCAAATAAAAAACCCCCCGGAACATTCCGGAGGGTTTTTTATTTTCTGCCAAAAAGTTATTTTCTCTTGGCCGCTTTTCTTTTTGTTGCCTTTTTTCTCTTTGTTGCCATATGAATCCTCCTTTTAATTAAGAGATTTCTTGCTGATGTTATTTTTATAATAGCATACAGATATTTTAATGCAAAAATAATTTCACTTATTTTCAGTAAAATAAAATAAAAAGTTACGCGAAAATCGCAAACACCCTTGCTGCGGCCGGTTTATACCGACGGGCGATGAAGGAGTAATTTCATTGCGCCCGCCAGGGGCCATCATGTACAATAAAATGTTATCCGGGACATGAAAAAACCGGTAATTAAATGCAAAATTAAAGAAATGAAAACACTGTACGTGCATATCCCGTTTTGCGGGCAAAAATGTTTTTACTGTTCTTTCGTGGTGGCCGTCGGCCAGGAGCGCGCCATCGACCGTTACCTTGACTGTCTTGCGCGCGAGATGCTCTCTTATCGCTTGGAGGAGATAAAAACGGTCTATGTCGGCGGCGGGACGCCGACTTTGCTCAGCGCCGGGCAGCTGTGCCGGTTGTGCGGCCTCATTTGTGAACATTTCAGGTTTCGTCCGGGCATCGAGTGGACCGTGGAGGCGAACCCGGAAGGCCTGACGGCCGAAAAGCTGACCGTGATGAAGGCGGCGGGCGTCAACCGGATCAGCCTGGGCGTGCAAACGCTGAACGATAAATATTTGCGTTATTTAGGAAGGAATCATGACGCACGCTCCGCGCAGGACGCGTACCGCAGGATCCGGGATGCCGGGTATACCAACGTCAGTATTGACATGATGCTTTCGTTTCCCGGGCAGACGGGGGGGGAAATCAAAGAAGACGCGCGCCTCTTGATCAGGCTGCACAGCGACCACTTTTCCCTTTATACATTATCCGTTGAGGAGAACAGCCGGTTTTACACGCGCAACATTGCGCAGAATAACGGCCGCGGCCAGGCCCGGCATTATCAATGGGCGTGTGCTATCCTGCGCGATGGCGGTTATGCGCAGTATGAGGTCAGTAATTTTGCCAGGCCGTCGAAAGCCGCGGAGCATAATTTAAACTATTGGCAGGGAGGGCAGTATATCGGCCTGGGCGTTGGGGCGCATTCTTACCTGGGTTCGATCCGCTCTTGGAACGTATCCAGGCTCCAGGAATATTTTACCCGTATCGAGCAAGGGAAGCCGGCGCAAGACGGGTCTGAGACATTGACCCCCTATGACCAGATGAAAGAAAGTCTGCTGTTTGGTTTGCGGATGAACCTTGGAGTGGAGCTGGAGGCATTAGCCGGGAGATACGGCTGTTTCCCCAGCGATGCGCAGATGCAAAAAATCGATGATTTTGTCCGGAGCGGATTTTTGGTCAGAAGCGGTAGCTTCCTGCGGGCCAGCGCCAGGGGGCGGATGGTTCTGGATGAGCTGTGCGCGCAGCTTGTGTGAATTCTTCAGCGGGAATCGGTAACGTCGAAAGCGATGCCGTACTGTTGAGCGATGCGGCTGCTTTGCTCGAATAAAGGCAGGACGGCTTTTCGGATGGTCTCGCGGTATTTGGTGTTCATCTTTAGGTTGTGCAGGATCATCAATGATTTGTCGATGCGGACCCGGATTTGCTGAAGGCTGTATTCCAGGCTGCCGGTGTTGATGAAGATCTTGCGCACGGCCACCAGATCCGCGTATGTTTTTTTCGGCTTGTTGAAATATCGCGCGAAGGCTTTCTGTTTC
>MHGR01000082.1:17069-20976 GCA_001805655.1 Omnitrophica WOR_2 bacterium RIFCSPHIGHO2_02_FULL_52_10 | reverse complement strand
CGCGATCACGATATCCGCGTCCTTGACGGCCCGGAAATTGTCGGTCGTGGCTTCAACCCTTGCCTTGCGGTATCTTTTAAGCTCGCTGCCGAGCGCCCGTAAATTGGCTTTCGTCCGGCCGGTAACGGTGATCCTTTTCGCCCGGGACACCAGCGCCCGCGCACAGGCGCTGCCGATATCCCCTGTTCCGCCCACGACCACGACCTTCATATCACTCATATCCCGCTCAAACATCTGCACGGCCCGCTGCACGCCGTCAATCGCTAAAGCAGCCGTATATGTATTCCCCGTTGTGATCGGAATGTCTACTTCATCATTGATCCTTGCGCCGAGCCGCTCGCCGACCATGGAGGCGAACCCCCCCAAGGTCACGATCCCGACACCGGCTTTTTCCGCCAGTTTACAGGCGCTGACCACTTTCGCGTAAACCCCCTGGATATCGTGCACGACCATGTCGGGGATAAAGGTGCAGAGGATGAACGTGCCGTGGGTCTTTTCGCCGGTCTTGGACCTGAACTCATCCATTTCGTGCATGGTAAACGAAGGAGCGATATGGAACAGCCCGCTAAGGAATTCCCTGGAGGGTATTTTGTAGTTTGGTTTCAGAACTTTCAAACAGCGCTCAAGATGATTAAAATTGTAAAAATGCCCCAGGACGCCGAATCCGGCGATCTTGCTGGTGTTGCCGCTTTTGACGGCCGTGTACTTGATGGAGATCAGCCGCCGCTCCAGGGTATCCAAGATCGACTCAAAAAAAACGGCGACCAGCTTTTTAACAAAATGATTTGCGAAATCCCGGATCGCCGGGATCCCCACGTTGCAGTAAACATTGACCGTGACCTGCGTGCCTTTGGGATGGTCACGGAACTGCCACGTCCCCCGGAATTCTTCCAGGTCCCCCTCGACCGCCCGGAACTGGATGGCATTACTGCGCAGGACCAGAGTGTCTTCTTCGATCCAGTTGATGGGGATGTTGCTGACCACGATCCGCCATTTTGTCCAGATGACGTTGCGCTCCTTTTTAACGACTTTGACCTCGTTGATGTTCGGAACGTAGGCAGAAAATTCCCAGGGCTTGGTGAGCATGCGGATGACCCGCCACCTGGAGGCCGGGACGACCCTGGTGATCTTGATTTGGATCAGGTCTTTACTTTGCAACAATTTATCGAGCATGGTTTTTCCAGTTGCGCCCGCAGCCCTGCCACCAGACAGAAGATGGGCAAATTGAATTGTTCATCGCAACCACTTCAACTGAATAAGTTGCTTACGGTGCCGACAACCACAGTGGCGATCAAAAATCATACGTGAATGTCACCAATCCCATGTGCATGATCTGCTCATATTTTCCATCGAGATTCGCCCCGAAGGTACTGCCAACAGCATTGTCAAGTGTAAAATTTTCATAAACCAGATACGAATAAGCCAAATCAACGGTTGAGTTATCCGTCACATCAAAGCCGAAACCGGTGGTAATCCCATGCTTGTTGGCATCGGGCAAGCTGCTATCTATATTCTCATCAGGAATAGGCGTTGTATGATAATAATACCCGCCGCGCAGCCTGAAATCATCACTCCATGCATATTCCAAGCCTAAACCTGCCGACCAGACAGATTTCCAATCCCGGTCGGATGGATTACCGGCATTTAGGACGGCCGCCTGGTTAACCGTTAAGACCTCTGTCCACTCGACCAGATCATACTCGACACTGGACCAATCAAACCACTCAATATCAAAATTAAAAGTCCATTTATTATCCGGCTGAAAACTATACCCTAGAGCAACGCTTTGCGGCAATTCAAGTTCCTGCGCAAAATTTGTTTCAAAATGGTCGTCGCCAAAAATCGCTGAGTAACCGGCGCCGGCATTCAGCTCATGCAAGAACGCCTTGCCTCTGTATTTTAGCGGAAGAGGGCTTCGATACATCAACCCAAATCGATGATGTTCGTTCATTTTATAATGGGTGGCTAATCGGTACCCCCAAGCGGTATCTTTCCCTTTTAAGTTAAAATCCCCGTCAGCCAGCCCGCCCTGGGCAAGTTTTTTTGCTTTATTGACCGTTGAGTAAACACTATTGACACCCAAGGCGAAGGACAGCTGATCATTGAATTTGTAAGCAGCGGTGAGCATCGAGTCGATCATCGTTATATCCGCATCCGTGGCATTATAACGGGCAAAGCTGTCTTCAGCGAAGGACGTCCCTAATCCCCAACTGGAAACGCCTCCAACGCCGAACGCCCAATTATCAACGCCGAAATCACTGACAAAATAAAAATGCGGTAATTTAAAATTCTGCCGTGTCATCTGTGTTTCATTGCCGGCAAAATCCGTGTAGGAGACCGATGGGGCAAGAATTGAAAATCCGCCGGATATGTGGTTGCCCTCCGGCAATTGAGTCAATCCCGCCGGATTGTAATATACTGCTGAGGGATTATCCGCCTCACCGACAAAAGCGGAACCTTTCCCGAAAGCCTCCGAATCAGGCAACTCGACCCGGATACCGCCCGAACCGGCAGCGAAAGAATTTTGTGCCGCGGCAAGAACGGTGATTACGGAAAAAATCATAATTTTGAGCGCTCTTAACTGCATGGTTTCCTCCTATGATTGGTTAGTGTATTAAAAGGTTAAGATTTATTCTTATTTTTCATTTTCTCATCAATCCACAGATTGATGTGCTTTTCGGAAAAGCGCCAGTCCGATCCGATCTTAAAGGCAGGGATGGTCCCCCGCTGGGCATGCTTGTAGATGGTGGAGGTGTGCACGCCCAAATAATCGGCCACTTCCTTGATGTTCATGACTTTCGGCCTTGTCCCGGAATAAGCCTTGCTCTGTTTGACCATGAGAGTTCCCTCATAATTGGTTTAAATTAACTTAACCTGTGTCCTGTTAATACAGACTGACAAAATATATTTCAGGGCGACATTTATTATCAACGATACGGGCGACAAGGTCAATATAATTATTCTAATCTTAATATTAATAAACAGAAGGATTCTTTGGGAAATACAGGAAGATGAAATATTTTCTGATGAGTTGATCCGTTTTCGGACAGTAAGGAATAGCGGGCCAAAAGGGCTTAAAAGGGCAGGCCGTCTAAATCTTCAGGCTTTCTTATGTTGTGGACGGTCAAGTCAGGATTGATTTTCCGGATTAAGCCCTTTAAAACATTTCCCGGGCCTATTTCCAGAAAGTTTACAACCCCTTGTGCGGCAATATATTGAACGCTCTCCACCCATTGGACGGAGGAAATGATTTGTTGGGCAAGATTCAAACGGATGTTTTCAGGCTTGTTCGCCGGCTGGCCGTTGACATTGCTGACCACCGGGATGCGGGCCGGCTTAAAATCCGCTTTTTTCAATTCCGCCTCAAATTTGGGTACAGCCGGCGCCATAAGACTGGAGTGGAAGG
This sequence comes from Omnitrophica WOR_2 bacterium RIFCSPHIGHO2_02_FULL_52_10, assembly GCA_001805655.1. GTDB lineage: Bacteria > Omnitrophota > Gorgyraeia > Zapsychrales > Zapsychraceae > 2-02-FULL-52-10. The sequence goes on along the minus strand of MHGR01000082.1, from coordinate 17,570 downwards.
CCCCGCTGACTTCCAGCGGGATCACGCGCTTGCCCCCCTGCTCTTTGATTTTTGCGCAGGCCGCGGCCACTTTTGCCGCTTCCCCGGTAATCACGATTTGCTCGGGCGAATTATAATTCGCGACCTCCGCACCAGTTTCACGGCAGATGGCAACAAGTTTTGCCTGGTCAAAACCGATAACGGCAGCCATGGCCCCCTTTTTGGCTTTGGCGGCCTCCTCCATAAAAAATGACCTGCGTTCGACCAGCTTGAGCGCTTCTTCAAAAGAAAGGGAACCAGCAGCAGCTACCGCCGTGCATTCCCCCAGGCTTAATCCTGCCGTAAATCGGGGGTCGACATAATGGAATTTGGGATGGGCTTGAAAGGCATAGAGGGCGGCGATGCTGTAGGTGAAAATCGCGGGCTGGCAAAAGGCGGTTGAGGTGAGCTTTTCCTGCGGCCCGTTAAAGATGACCTGCGTGAGGCCTTTGATCACGCGGTCGGCTTTGTCGAACACTGCCC